>MIEI01000046.1 GCA_002095305.1 Pantoea brenneri | reverse complement strand
CACGCCACGCTGCCCACGGTGCCGGCCGGGCTGCCGAGCCAGCTGTTGCAACGCCGTCCTGATATCGCCTATGCCGAACGTAACATGGCGGCCGCTAACGCCGCGGTTGGCGTGGCGGTGGCTGGTTACTATCCGGATCTCACCCTCAGCGCCAGCGGCGGCGTCAGTTCATCGGCGCTGCATTCGCTGTTCTCATTGCCCAACCGCGTCTGGTCGCTGGGGCCGGAGCTAAGCGGCACGCTGCTCGACTTTGGTGCCACCTCGGCGCAGGTTGATCAGGCACGTGCCAGCTGGGATGCCAGCGTCGCCAGCTATCGTCAGACGGTATTAGCAGCGTTACAGGAGGTGGAAGATCAGCTGGTGGAACTCAACACCCTGCAGGGCGAGATTGCGGCCCAGCAGCGCGCAGCCGTGGCGGCTCAGACATCAGCGCGGGTGACGCGCAATCAGTATGAGGCCGGGATGATCGACTATCTCGACGTGGCCACCACCGAAAACAGCAGCCTGACCGAGCAACAGAGTTTACTGACGCTGCAAAGCACCCAGTGGGTCAGCAGCGTGGCGCTGATTGCCGCGCTGGGCGGTGGCTGGCAGACACCCTGATCGCGGCGGATAATTCTGTTGTCGAACTGCGTCAAATCCTGCATCGTGAGGGGCTATTTTTCACGATGCTAAGGAGCAGGCATGGTATTCACATTATTGCGTCTGGTATTCCGCCTGTTATGGCGGGTCGAACTGCGCGGCGACGTTGCCGAACTGCATAAGCAGAAGGTATTGATCACGCCGAACCATATGTCGTTTCTCGACGGCATATTGCTGGCGTTATTTTTGCCGATTAAGCCGGTTTACGCGGTCTATTCAACCATCAGCGAAAGCTGGTTTATGCGGCTGGTTAAACCCTTTATCGACTATGTGCCGCTCGATCCCACTAAGCCGATGGCGCTGAAACAGCTGGTGCGGCTGATCGACAGCGGCCGCCCGGTGGTGATCTTCCCGGAAGGACGGATCACCGTGACCGGATCGCTGATGAAAATCTACAGCGGGGCCGGATTTGTCGCGGCGCGATCTGGCGCTAACGTGGTACCGATGCGGATTGAAGGGGCGGAGTTTACGCCGTTTGGCCGACTGGCGGGTGTATTTAAACGCCGCCTGTTTCCGCGCATCACCCTCAGCATTCTGCCGGCGACCCGTATCCCGATGCCGGAAGCGAAACGCGCCCGCGATCGGCGGATACTGGCGGGCGAACATCTGCATCATGTGATGATGGAAGCCCGCATGGCGGTACGCCCACGTGAAACTCTGTTTGAAGCCTTTCTCGCGGCCCGTTCACGCTACGGTGCCTTCAGGCGCTGCATCGAAGATGTCAATTTCAAGCCCGACAGCTATAACGGCTTGCTGAAGAAATCGCTCGGCGTCGGCCGTATTCTTGAACGCTACAGCCAGCCGCGCGAAGTGGTCGGGTTGCTGCTGCCAAACACCACCGTCACCGCGGCGGCGATTTTCGGTGCCTCGCTGCGTGGCCGGGTACCGGCGATGCTCAACTACACCGCGGGCGTCAACGGCATGCGGGCTGCCCTGACTGCGGCGCAGATTAAAACCGTCTTCACCTCGCGTCAGTTCCTCGACAAAGGTAATTTGTGGCATCTGCCGCAGGGACTCGACGAGGTGCAGTGGATCTATCTGGAAGATCTGAAAGATACGGTGACGCTACAGGACAAACTGTGGATTGTCGGCCATCTGCTGATGCCTCATCGCGCTCAGCTGCCCCAGCAGCCGGAAGACGCGGCGATGGTGCTGTTCACCTCTGGCTCAGAAGGCAACCCTAAAGGGGTGGTGCTTTCGCATAAAAGCCTGCTGGCGAACGTCGAACAGATTCGCACCGTGGCCGACTTTACCCCGCGTGACCGCTTTATGTCGGCGCTGCCGCTGTTCCACGCCTTTGGCCTGACCGTCGGCCTGTTTACGCCGCTGATGACCGGCGCGCAGGTGTTTCTCTATCCCAGCCCGCTGCACTACCGCATCGTACCGGAGCTGGTCTATGACCGAAACTGCACCGTACTGTTTGGTACTTCGACCTTCCTTGGCAACTATGCCCGCTTTGCTGCCCCTTACGACTTTGCCCGCCTGCGCTATGTGGTGGCCGGAGCCGAGAAGCTGCAGGAAAACACCCGCCAGCTCTACATGGAAAAATATGGCATTCGCATCCTCGAAGGCTATGGGGTAACCGAATGTGCGCCAGTGGTGGCGATTAACGTGCCGATGGCGGCGAAAGCGCACACCGTGGGACGCATTCTGCCGGGGATGGATTCGCGACTGATGTCGGTGCCGGGCATTGAGCAGGGCGGACGGCTGCAGCTGCGCGGCCCGAACGTAATGAAAGGCTATCTGCGGGTTGAAAATCCCGGCGTACTGGAAGTGCCGGTCGCCGACGATGGTGAAGGCAATCAGGAAGCGGGCTGGTATGACACCGGCGATATCGTCAGCTTTGATGAGGCGGGCTTCTGTCAGATTCAGGGACGCGCCAAACGCTTCGCCAAGATCGCTGGCGAGATGGTGTCGCTGGAGATCGTCGAGCAGATCGCCCTGAAAGCGTCGCCGGACAAACAACATGCCGCCTCGCTGCGGCCGGATGGTCAGCGTGGCGAGGCGCTGGTGCTGTTTACCACCGACAGCGAACTGGCGCGTGATGGCCTGCAAAAAGCCGCCCGTGAGCTGGGTGCGCCGGAGCTGGCATTGCCGCGTGATATCCGGGTGATGAAGCAGTTGCCACAGCTCGGCAGCGGCAAACCGGATTACGTGACGCTGAAAAAACTGGCTGAAGAGGAGCAGGCATGAACATCGAACGGGATGCGCCGCTGATGTCGCGCGGCATGATCGCGGTGATCGTGGCCCAGTTCTTTTCGGCATTCGGCGATAACGCGCTGCTGTTTGCCACGCTGGCGGTGCTGAAAAGCCAGTACTATCCCGACTGGAGCCAGCCGGTGTTGCAGATGCTGTTTGTCGCGACCTACATTCTGCTGGCCCCGTTTGTCGGGCAGATGGCCGACAGCATGGCGAAAGGGCGGGTGATGATGATCGCCAACAGCCTGAAACTGCTGGGCGCGCTGGCGATCTGCTTCGGCTTCAACCCGTTCCTTGGCTATACCCTGGTAGGAGTCGGCGCTGCGGCCTACTCACCGGCGAAATATGGCATCCTCGGTGAAATCACCCACGGCGGAAAGCTGGTGAAAGCCAACGGGCTGATGGAAGGTTCAACCATCGCCGCCATTCTGCTTGGCTCGGTGGCGGGCGGTATGCTGGCTGACTGGCACCTGCTGGCCGCGCTGGGACTCTGCGCCGTCACCTACGGCATCGCGGTGGTGGCCAATCTGTTTATCCCGAAACTGCAGGCGGCGCGTCCGGGGCAAAGCTGGCAGATCGCCGCCATGCTGCGCAGCTTTTTCCGTGCGGCAGCGGTGCTATGGCGTGACGCCGAAACGCGCTTTTCACTGCTCGGCACCAGCCTGTTCTGGGGCGCGGGCGTCACGCTGCGTTTCCTGTTGGTGCTGTGGGTGCCGGTGGCGCTGGGCATCAATGACAACACCACGCCGACCACCCTGAATGCGATGGTGGCGATCGGTATCGTGCTGGGTGCGGCCGCGGCCGCAAAACTGGTGACGCTGGAGACGGTGCGCCGCTGTATGCCTGCCGGGGTGCTGATTGGCGTCATGGTAGTGGTCTTCTCGCTGCAGCATACCCTGCTGAATGCCTATCTGCTGCTGATGGTGATTGGCGCGCTGGGGGGCTTCTTTGTGGTGCCGCTGAATGCGCTATTGCAGGCACGCGGTAAAGAGAGCGTCGGCTCGGGAAATGCGATTGCGGTGCAGAATCTCGGGGAGAACAGCGCGATGCTGCTGATGCTGGGGCTCTATACGCTGGCGATTAAAGCCGGTGCGCCGGCGGTGGCGACCGGTATCGGTTTTGGCGTGCTGTTCGCGCTGGCCATCGCGCTGTTGTGGCTATGGCGACCGGCTAAGCGCTAATCCGCTGGCCGCCTCCTGCCGTCGCAGGCAGAGAGGCGGCTACGCCGCCGTTGTCAGTTAGCGACGAACGGCAATGGCCTCAATTTCAATCTTCACATCTTTTGGCAGACGCGCTACTTCGACACAGGACCGGGCCGGGAACGCCGCCTGATGCTCGGTGAAGAACGCTTCATAGGCCGCATTCACCGTAGCGAAATCATTCAGATCCTTGACGAAAACCGTGGTTTTCACGATATCTCCGACCTGCAGGCCAGCCGCTTCAACAATCGCTTTTACGTTATCCAGTGACTGACGCGCCTGGGCGGTCACATCATCGGCCACCAGGCCAGTGGCGGGATCGACCGGAATCTGGCCGGAGGTGATGATCATGCTGCCGAGATCGACACCCTGAACATAAGGGCCGATAGCGGCAGGGCTTTTTCGGTACTGATTTCACGAGACATTATTGCTCCTTGAATAAGACAGTAGGGCGGTGAGCCCGCCGGTGCTGACCATTATAGGGTTGGCCGGAACGATTACCAGTGACCCAGCACCACATGGCGCGCGAACTCTTTTTCACAATATTTGCACTTCAGGTGGACATCATCGGCGCGCTGCTTGACCGCAAAACTGGAGAAGACCGGCTCGCTGCGGCTGATGCAGTTGCTGTTCGGGCAGGTCAGCACCCGCTCAACGTGCTCCGGCAGCGTCGGGGCGATCTTCGCCACCACTTCATAATCGTCGATGCGGTTGACCGTGGCATGCGGTGCATAGACCGCCAGCTGATTGACCTGATCGTCGGTCAGAAAGGTGTTTTCAATTTTGATCAGATCCTTACGCCCCATCTCACCTGACGGCAGATTCAGGCCAATGGTGATGCGCTGATCGGTTTCGGTCAGACGGAACAGGGAGAGCAGCTTAAAGCCGACCTGCGCCGGGATATGTCGATGACCGTGCCGCGCTTGATCGCTTCGACCTGCAATTTGTTGTCATGTGTCATCTGAGGATCTCCTTACAGGGCGAGTTCGCTGTTTAATACTAACGCCAGCAGAGCCTGGCGGGCGTAGATGCCGTTCCCGGCCTGCTGGAAGTACCAGGCGTAAGGGGTTTTATCGACATCGGTAGTGATTTCGTCGATGCGCGGCAGCGGATGAAGCACTTTCATGTTGTCGCGTGCCGTCGCCAGGTCGGACGCACGCAGAATAAACTGCGCTTTGACGTTGGCATATTCCGACGGGTCGAGACGCTCTTTCTGTACCCGCGTCATGTAGAGAATGTCGAGCTGCGGCATCACCTCTTCAAAGCTGTCGTGCCGTGACCAGACAATGTTTTTCTCATCCAGCATATCGGTGATGTAAGCCGGCATCGCCAGCGCATCAGGGGCGATAAAGAAGAAGCGGTTGCCGTCAAACTTCGCCAGCGCCTGGGTCAGGGAATGGACGGTGCGGCCATATTTCAGGTCGCCGACCATCGCCACATTCAGCTGGTTCAGGCGACTCTGGGTCTCCTGAATGGTGAAGAGATCGAGCAGCGTCTGGGTCGGATGCTGGTTGGCACCGTCACCGGCGTTGAGAACCGGCACGCCGCCGGAGAACTCGGTCGCCAGCCGCGCCGCACCCTCCTGCGGATGACGCATCACAATCGCATCGACATAGGTGCTGATCACCGAAATGGTGTCGGCCAGAGTTTCGCCCTTTTTCCCCAGCGAGGTGTTGCTGCCGTCGGCAAAACCTACCGCCGATGCGCCGAGCCGATGAATCGCCGTTTCAAACGACAAGCGGGTGCGGGTCGAGGCTTCAAAGAAGCAGCTGGCGATCACGTTGTGCTTCAGCAGTTCCGGCTGCGGATGCGCTTTGAGCTGTGCAGCGGTATGCAGCACCAGTTCCAGCTCGTCACGGCTGAGGTCGTTGATCGAAATAATGTGCTTGCGATATAACGGGTTAGCCATAGCTTTCTCCTCTGCGCGGCCGGATTGCGGACAAAAAAAAGCCCCTGCTTAAGGGGCTTTTTTATGATCGGGTCGATGACCGAAAGAAACAGCGGCGCCGCCTGCGGTCAGGCGTGATTGAGCGTCAAATTGTCCGCTGCGCTGTAGCATATTTCCTCCGGCAAATTGTGGCGCATTATACCCATTCGCGGCCGGGCAGCAAGGAAAAATCGTGCCCGAGGAAATCGTTTGCGCCCGCTCCGGCACGGCCTGACTGGCACGCAGACAGACCGGCAATCTGACGCAGCGGGTCAGCGCTGACCGAGCGTCGCCACCATCACCGCTTTGATGGTGTGCATGCGGTTTTCCGCCTGATCAAACACGATGCTGTGCGGCGACTCAAACACCTCGTTGCTCACTTCCATGCCATTATGCAGATCGTACTGTTCCGCCATCTGCCGGCCCAGCGTGGTCTGATCGTCATGGAAAGCGGGCAGACAGTGCAGGAACTTCACCTCAGGATTGTGGGTCAGATCGAGCATCGCCTGGTTGACCTGATAATTTCGCAGCAGGGCGATGCGCTCTTCCCACACTGCTTTGGCTTCGCCCATCGATACCCAGACGTCGGTGTAGATGAAGTCAGCGCCGTTGACGCCGTCGGCAATATTATCGGTGAGGGTAATTTTACCGCCGGTCTGCTGCGCGACTTTGCGACACTGTTCTACCAGCGCGGCCTCTGGCCAGCAGCTTTGCGGTGCCACCAGCCGCAGATCCAGCCCGACCAGCGCCGCCGCTTCCAGCATGGTGTTGCCCATGTTGTTACGCGCATCGCCGACGTAGACCAGCGTCATCTGGCTGAGCTTTTTACCCGGCAGGTGCTCCTGCATTGTCAGCAGATCGGCCAGTAACTGGGTCGGATGAAACTCCGTGGTCAGGCCGTTCCACACCGGCACGCCAGCATGCTCAGCCAGGGTTTCCACCAGCGCCTGGCCGTAACCGCGATACTGAATGCCATCGTACATCCGGCCCAGCACCCGCGCGGTATCGCGCATCGACTCTTTATGGCCAATCTGGCTGCCGCTTGGGCCGAGATAAGTAACGTTAGCGCCCTGATCGTAAGCGGCAACTTCGAAAGAGCATCGGGTACGGGTCGAGTCTTTTTCGAAGATGAGCGCGATGTTTTTGCCTTTCAGGGAGGGGACTTCACTGCCACTTTTTTTAGCGTGTTTTAATTCAGCCGCAAGGCTAAGCAGGTAATCAATTTCGGCCGGGGTAAAATCCAGTAGCCTGAGGAAATGGCGCTGATACAGCTGACTCATACAACACTCCGGTAACCATATAAAGTGAATTAAAATTCAATCTAACCGGATGAATATGCATTTTCAAGCCCGATGAGAATAAACTTTTCGTTTTGTGTAGTGGCGCGACAGGCAGTGTGGGAAAATAATTGTTTATTGCCGAACTCAGAGAGGACATCGTCATGGCATATGAAGCATTATTGGAAGAGCAGCGTGAAGAGACGCGCCTGATCATTGAAGAGCTGCTGGAGGATGGCAGCGATCCCGATGCGCTTTATACCATCGAGCACCATCTCTCGTGCAACAACTTCGATTCACTGGAAAAGGCCGCGGTTGACGCCTTTAAGCTGGGTTATGAAGTGACCGAGCCGGAAGAGCTGGAACTGGAAGATGGTACCACCGTGATGTGCGTTGACATCATCAGCGAATCGGCGCTCAAGCCAGAGCTGATTGATGTGCAGGTTGAGCAACTGGTGAACCTGATCGGTAAATACAATGTCGACTACGACGGCTGGGCACCTACTTCGAAGACCCGGACGCCGAAGATGAAGATGACGAAGACGCCATCGACGATGAAGATGATAACGGCATTCGCCACTAAGTCGCGCAGGGCGGGGAATTCTCCGCCTCTCTTCTTTTCCAGCCTCGTTTTAACACCATGAACTACGCACCGTTACTTGAACCGATTTATCAGTTTCTGCACTGCCGTACGCCCCAGGCCTGGATTGATGAGGCGCGTAAACCGGAAAATCTGACCCTGTTATTAACCGATCACCTGGTGTGCGAGCTGAAAGCCGCGCAGACCGCGGTGTGGTTGATCCGCAAATATGTGGCCGACAAACCCAGCGGTGAGGCGATTCTCAGCTGGCTGAAACCGTACGAAGATTTTATCTTCCGCGAAGATGGCGACAGAGACTTTATCAATGCGCATAAAAATCTCACCAAACGCATCATCGTCCGTAATGAACTGCCGTGGGCGGATGATCTGGTGGAAAAGATGGTGCTGCTGATTAAAGAAGAGCTGCATCACTTTTATCAGGTATGGGAAATTATGCAGTCGCGCGGGCTGGTCTATCAGAAGATCACGTCCAGCCGCTACGCGAAATCGCTGCTGCGTGAGGTCACCACCCATGAGCCAGAGACGCTGGTGGATAAGCTGATTTGCGGTGCCTATATTGAAGCGCGATCCTGTGAGCGGTTTGCCAGTCTGGCGCCGTGGCTGGATGCGGATCTGGAGAGCTTTTATATCTCACTGCTGCGATCGGAAGCGCGTCACTATCAGGACTATTTAACCCTGGCGGCCCGAATATCCGCGAAGGATATCGCGCCCAGGGTACAGGCGATCGGGGCAACCGAAGCGCGCTTAATCAGCGAACCGGACAGCGAACTACGTTTTCACAGCGGGTTACCGGCATTCTGATAAAAGTAAACGGCGCTGTTACGGCGGCCGTTTATTTTTTTAAATTGAACCGGTTTGATTTAGTTAATAATAATCATGTAAACGTTAATTATTAAGTTAATGCGGCTTAGTAACTTTCGATAAATATTATTTGCGTCATCCCTCACAGAATGTTTTTTCTCTGCTGTTTTTTCTCTGCGGAATAAGTATATTGCCCTTGCCGAATTAGGGTTGTTATTATTTTAAGCAAAACCTGATTTACACTTTCTCTTTGCCAGAGAGGGAGTGTGAATCAGGTTTTTTTTTGCGCCTGGTACAGACGGAAAACAGGTCAGACACCTTATTCCGGACTGCCAATTTTGCTAACACGCATTTAATGGAAGGAGTCTTAAAATGAGGGGAAGGACCTGTATTCTGTTATTTATTCCACTGTTTTTTCCGCCGTCTGTGGCGTGGGCCGATTATTCCGATGCGCCTGCGCTCTCTGACAATGCTTTCCTGCACGATTCGCAGCTCGATCTCAGGCTGCGCAATTACTGGAAATATCTCAAGGAAAACGCAACACACCCTACCACCGTTCATAACGCCTGGGGGCAGGCGGCAAGTCTGGATTATCGTTCCGGCTATCTGTGGGACTGGCTGGGTTTCGATGCAACCTATACCCGCGTGATCAGGCTGGGGGCCAGCGACAACTTTGCCTCGCGCGGTCTGCTTTACGACAGCGGCGGTAATCAGCAAAAAGCGGACGCACACGGCTTTAGCAAGTTTGGCCAGCGCTATCTGAAAGTGAAACTGGGCGACAGGCAGGCGGGATTCGAAGGGAAAGCGGGCTGGCAGGAGTTAAAAAACATTGGCGTGCTGACCAACACTAACCGCCTGTCGCGTAACAGTTACTCAGGCTATAGCGGCGCGCTGAACCTGCAGAATGTGCGGCTGGATTTGGCTTATGTGACCAAAACGATACGCCACGATTCGCCGGACAGCATTGCCCTGCAAACCCAGGATAAACGAACCATTGCGGCGATCTATACTGGCGCACTGAGCTATACCGGTGACCGTGGACGGCTTGCCTACGCATTTGGCGAAGCGCAGGATTACCAGCGGCGTCATGTTATCGAAGCGAGTTACTCGCTCTCGCCGCACTGGCGTCTCTCCTCGCAAATTTATGGCAGTCAGGGGCTGGAAAATTATAAAAATATGGCGGCCAGCAAAAGATCGTTCGACGATCGTGCCTGGCACTATGTCGGCGAAGCTGACTGGATTAACGATGGATGGACACAAAAACTGGCTGCCGCCTGGACCTCGGCGCCCAAACATAATGCGGTGGGATATTATGCGCGGCCGCTGACAAAAAATACCCGCGGGCGTTTTACCTCACTCACCTCTGCCGGGAAAGATTATACCCGTGATAAAGAACTGGCCCTGGTGGCGCAGACGGAGTTTGAAATTTCAAAAGGCATTTTTAGTGGGTTTCAGATTAACTATGGGCAGTTTAAATACCGTAATGCGCATATACGTTCGGGAGAAATTGCGCTGATTAATCGCTTTATCGAACCTCATCCAGCCCTGAAAAATCTCTCCATCTCTACGCTGTTCGGTTATGGCTGGTCATATAAGAATAATAAAGAAACGCCGCTATTTAATGCGCAAGGAAACGCTATGCGTTCTCCCTGTCTTTCGGCCGAAATCGCGATTGAGTATAAATTAAACCTGTTCAAATAAGGAAAATAGCATGAAGAAAATAGTTAAAGCGTTGCTGATTTTTGTGGCAATTGGGGCCGGTGCAGGCGAAGCCTTCGCTGCCGATGTGACAATCTTTGTTACGCGGCATGGCAAAACGATGTTTAACACGGTTCAGCGCGTGCAGGGATGGGCAGATACGCCGCTAACGCCAGCGGGCGTGGAGGTAGCGGAAAAGCTGGGACGTGGCCTGCAGACGGTGCCGTTTATCGCCGTCTGGTCCAGCGATGCAGGCAGGGCGAGACAAACCGCGCAGCTTGTGATGCACGGATGGAAAGCGCCGCTGCCGTTAAACGAGCTGAAAGGGTTGCGGGAAGTGGGCTTTGGACTGTATGAGGGCGATCTGGATAAGAACATGTGGGATGCCGTCGCCCGTCAGGCTGGTTATGCTTCTGAAGCGGCAATAATGAAGGCGTTTGCCGCAGGCAAGGTTCATATCGACCAGATGATCGACACGATCCGGCAGGTGGAAGCAGCCGGCACGTCGTCACTGGCAGGCATTAAATCAGCAGGGATGGCCGAAAGCTATCAGCAGGTGGCGAAGCGTATGGTGGATAGCCTGACCCGGATAGCGCAGCAGGCACAACAGCAGGGCGGCGGTAACGTTCTGGTGGTGACGCACGGCATGGCGATTGCGACGCTGCTGATGGCGCTGGGTGATACCACGTTAAACCAGCCGCTGCAAAATGCGAGCGTGACCCGGCTGCGCTATACCGACAGCGGGGAGTTCGTGATTGAATCCATCAACGACATGAGTTACGTCGGGCGCGGCTCATAACGTTCGCAACATGCGCACTTCACAGTCTGTATGGCCTGTGCAGCCTAATGCGCTGTCGATCAGCTCAAAGCCCAGCGACTCATAGAGCCTGATAGCGCGCGTCAGGCTACTGGTGGTTTCCAGATAGCAGCGGCGGAAGCCGCGCTGGCGCGCATGTTCCATCGCTCTTAGCGCCAGTTCGCGCGCCACGCCGAAGCCGCGCACTTCTGGCAGGAAATACATCTTCTGCAGCTCGCAGATATCGGGCGCGCTGCAGGCGAGCGGGGCGACGCCGCCGCCACCGACCACTTTACCCTGATGCTCCACAATCCAGTAGGCGCTGTGCTCGGCGCTGTACAACTCGAACAGGTGGTCGAGCTGCGGGTCGGATACGGTGTATCCCTTATCAGCCGTCAGGCCAAACTCCGCTGAAACGTCGCGGATGACCTGGGCGATATGCGGATTGTCGGCGGCAGTAATCGGCCGCACCTGCAGATCAAGGCGCGTGGTGGTGGGTGTCGTCATCATCTCTTCCGGATTTGTACGAGGTCAATAAAAAAGCCGGGCGAGCCCGGCTTTATGAATAAGCTGTCAGCTACGACGCTTACAATGCCGCAATCACTGCCTGCTGTTCAATCAGTTTTGCTTTTGATTGTTGCAGTTCGGCGACGCGTTCACGCTCTTTCACCACCACCGCTTCCGGCGCGCGGGAAACAAAGCCTTCGTTGGCCAGCTTGACCTGAATCTTGTCGATTTCGACCTCCAGTTTAACCAGCTCTTTCGCCAGTCGCTCCAGTTCGGCAGTTTTATCCACCAGGTCAGCCATCGGGATCAGTAGCTCAGCGCCTTCAACGATTTTGGTCACCGAGACCGGGCCTTTCTCGCCAGCCGGCAGAATGGTCAGGCTTTCCAGACGCGCCAGGCGCGACAGGAAGTTACGGTTTGCTTCTACCCGACGCAGTGCCGCTGGTGAGCAGTCACGCAGCAACACATCCAGCGGTTTGCTCAGCGCGATGTTCATTTCGGCACGAATATTACGCACCGCCACGATCGCCTGTTTCATCCACTCAATATCCGCTTTCGCTTCGGCATCCTCTTTCGCCGCATCAAACTGCGGGAAAGGTTGCAGCATGATGGTGTCGTCGCTGATGTTTTTCAGTCCCTTCACGCGCTGCCAGATGGTTTCAGTGATAAACGGAATAATCGGGTGCGCCAGACGCAGCAAGCCTTCCAGCACGTTTACCAGCGTATGGCGGGTGCCACGCAGTTCCGCTTCGTTACCGCTGTTCATCACCGGCTTGGTCAGCTCCAGGTACCAGTCACAGAACTGGTTCCAGGTGAAGTCATACAGCAGGTTAGCAGCGATATCGAAACGGTAGCTGTCGAGCGCGTCACGGTAGGCTTTCACCGTGCTGTTGAACTCGGTCAGGATCCAGCGATCTGCCAGCGACAGCGTCATTTCGCCACCGTTCTGGCCGCAATCCTGATCTTCGGTGTTCATCAGCACAAAGCGGCTGGCGTTCCACAGCTTGTTACAGAAGTTGCGATAACCTTCCAGGCGCTTCATGTCCCAGTTGATGTCGCGACCGGTTGAGGCGAGGGCGGCGAGGGTGAAACGCAGCGCATCGGTGCCTGACGGCTCAATGCCGTTCGGGAACTGCTTCTCGGTGCGTTTGCGGATCTTCTCGGCCAGCTGCGGCTGCATCATATTGCCGGTGCGTTTTTCCAGTAGCGCTTCCAGCGAAATGCCGTCAACCATATCCAGCGGGTCAATCACGTTGCCCTTGGATTTTGACATCTTCTGGCCTTCTTCATCACGAATCAGACCGGTCATGTAGACGGTTTTAAACGGCACCTGCGGTTTGCCATCTTCATCTTTGATGAAGTGCATGGTCAGCATGATCATGCGGGCAATCCAGAAGAAGATGATGTCGAAGCCGCTCACCAGCACGCTGGTCGGGTGGAAGGTGCGCAGTGCTTCGGTATTTTCCGGCCAGCCAAGAGTGGAGAACGTCCACAGGCCAGAGGAGAACCAGGTATCCAGCACGTCGTCATCCTGACGCAGCGCCACATCGGCGGCCAGGTTGTTTTCAGCGCGGACTTCATCTTCGGTGCGGCCAACATAGACGTGACCGTCGTTGTCGTACCAGGCCGGGATGCGGTGACCCCACCACAGCTGACGAGAGATACACCAGTCCTGAATATCACGCATCCAGGAGAAGTACATGTTTTCGTACTGCTTCGGCACAAACTGAATGTCACCGTTTTCAACCGCTTCGACCGCCACTTTCGCCAGCGGGGCGGTGCGCACGTACCACTGGTCAGTCAGCATCGGTTCAATCACCACGCCACCCCGATCGCCATAAGGTACGGTCAGGTCGTGCGGTTTGATCTCTTCGAGCAGGCCAAGCTGATCGACGGCAGCGACGATCGCTTTACGTGCCGCAAAACGTTCCATCTTCTGGAACGCGGCCGGGATCTCATCTGAGCAGGCATCGCTGACTTCGCCGTTGGTGTCATACACCTGGGCGCGCTCGCGGATATCGCCGTCAAAGGTCAGGATGTTGATCATCGGCAGCTTGTGACGACGACCGACTTCGTAGTCGTTAAAGTCATGTGCCGGGGTGATCTTGACGCAGCCGGTGCCTTTTTCCATGTCAGCATGTTCATCGCCAACAATCGGGATCAGACGGCCAACCAGCGGCAGCATGACAAATTTGCCAATCAGATCTTTGTAGCGCGGATCTTCCGGATTGACCGCCACGCCGGTATCGCCCAGCAGGGTTTCCGGACGAGTGGTGGCGACCACCAGATAATCTTTACCGTCAGCCGTTTTGGCACCGTCGGCCAGCGGATAGCGGATGTGCCACATAGAGCCTTTGCTCTCGCGGTTTTCCACTTCCAGGTCAGAGATGGCAGTGCGCAGCTTCGGATCCCAGTTCACCAGGCGTTTGCACGGTAAATCAGGTTTTCTTTGTACAGGCGGACGAACACCTCTTTCACCGCGTTGGACAGACCTTCGTCCATGGTGAAACGCTCGCGCTCCCAGTCTACAGAGTTGCCGAGACGGCGCATCTGACGGGTGATGGTGCCGCCGGATTCCGCTTTCCACTGCCAGATTTTGTCAATGAACGCATCACGGCCATAATCCTGGCGCGTTTTGCCCTCTTCAGCCGCAATCTTGCGCTCAACCACCATCTGCGTGGCGATGCCCGCGTGGTCGGTACCGGCCTGCCACAGGGTATTTTTCCCCTGCATGCGCTGGTAGCGAATCATGGTATCCATGATGGTTTGCTGGAAGGCGTGACCCATGTGCAAGCTACCGGTGACGTTCGGCGGCGGGATCATGATGCAAAAGCTTTCCTGGCTGGTATCGCCATTCGGTTTGAAGTAGCCCTGCTTTTCCCAATGCTCGTAAAGCGGCTGCTCGATATCTTGCGGGTTATATGTCTTTTCCATTTCTGCTATGTCGTTTGCGGCTGTGGCGGCGTTGCCGTATTCAATTGGAAACCAACGCTGCGGTACGCTTTATAGCGGTCGCGCGCCAGCTGTTTGAGAGATTCTTCGTAAGGAACGAAGTCTATCACTTCATGGAAAGCAGTAGCAAAATCTGCGAACTGTGGCAGCAGGCTAATTAACAGGTCGCGGGGCGAACTGCCGCGACGCTGCGGCCAGGCCAGTTCAACCGGCGCGCCGTAGCGCGGGCCTTCACCGGCGAGGTTATGCGGCACGAAGGCATTCGCCGGACGTTGCCACAGCGCTTCGTCGAGACGAATCGCCTGCTGCTCATCTTCACAGGCGATCAACACCCGCTTTCCGGCCCGCCAGCGTGTTTCCGCCAGATTGCACACCAGCGCTTCGATGGCGCTCAGGCCGTCGCTCGGTGCATCGGTTTCCAGCACGTAGAAGGTTGCGTTTTTCATCAGCTTGCTCGTCAGAAGATCAAGGGCGGAATCTCATCCGCCCTTGTAGTCAGCATTGCGGCGATCAGTCGTCGCCGTTCAATCCTGCCCGATTCAACAGAAACTGCGACAGCATCGGCACCGGACGGCCGGTGGCGCCTTTGGCTTTGCCTGAACGCCAGGCCGTGCCCGCGATGTCGAGGTGCGCCCAGTTATATTTGCGGGCAAAGCGCGCCAGGAAGCAGGCGGCGGTAATCGCTCCGCCAGGCCGGCCGCCAATGTTAGCCATGTCGGCAAAGTTGGACTCCAGCTGCTCCTGATACTCGTCCGCCATCGGCAGACGCCAGGCGCGGTCGCCCGATTGCTCAGAGGCGCTGATCAGCTCATGCGCCAGCGGATTGTGGTTCGACAGCAGACCGCTGACGTGGTGACCCAGCGCAATCACGCAGGCACCGGTCAGGGTCGCGACGTCAATCACCACTTCCGGATCGAAACGTTCAACGTAGGTCAGCGCATCGCACAGCACCAGACGGCCTTCGGCATCGGTATTCAGCACTTCCACCGTCTGGCCAGACATGGTGGTCAGCACGTCGCCCGGACGCATCGCCCGACCATCCGGCATGTTTTCACAGCCGGCCAGCACGCCGACCACGTTGAGCGGCAGGTTAAGCTCGGCGACCATACGCATCACGCCATACACCGAGGCCGCGCCGCACATATCATATTTCATTTCGTCCATGCTGTCGGACGGCTTAATCGAGATGCCGCCGGAGTCGAAGGTCAGGCCTTTACCGACCAGCACAATCGGCCGCGCGTCGGCATCCGGGTTGCCTTTGTACTCAATCACCGACATCAGCGATTCGTTTTGCGAACCGGCACCTACCGCCAGATAGGCATTCATGCCCAGCTCTTTCATCTGCTGTTCGCCGATGACGCGGGTCGTGACATTTTTGCTGAAGGCATCCGCCAGCTGACGCGCCTGCGAGGCAAGATAGGCGGCGTTACAGATGTTTGGCGGCATATTGCCGAGATCTTTCGCCGCTTTCATGCCAGCAGCAACCGCCAGGCCATGCTGAATGGCACGCTCGCCGCTGGTCAGTTCACGGCGGGTCGGCACGTTAAACACCAGCTTACGCAGCGGACGGCGCGGCTCGGCCTTGTTGCTCTTCAGCTGATCGAAGTTATACAGCGCCTCTTTTGAGGTTTCGACCGCCTGACGCACTTTCCAGTAGGTGTTACGGCCTTTGACGTGCAGTTCAGTCAGGAAGCAGACCGCTTCCATTGAGCCGGTATCGTTCAGCGTATTGATGGTTTTCTGAATCACCTGCTTGTACTGACGCTCGTCCAGCTCGCGCTCTTTGCCGCAGCCAATCAGCAGAATACGCTCAGACAGGATGTTTGGCACATGATGCAGCAGCAGTGTCTGGCCCACTTTTCCTTCCAGCTCGCCACGGCGCAGCAGGGCGCTGATATAGCCGTCGCTGATTTTATCCAGCTGTTCGGCAATCGGTGACAGACGACGCGGTTCGAAAACGCCAACGACAATGCAGGCACTGCGCTGTTTTTCCGGGCTTCCGCTTTTTACACTGAACTCCATGCACTCTCCTGAATCTTAAAGACAACGGCCGCTGCTGCCGCTAGAATGTAGCGCGCTCATGACCCATTTATTCATCACGGCAGCATGACATTCTGCCGCTGGAGGTCATAATGAATCAGGGTGACAAGATGTTGTTTTTCCACCACCCAAGCGCGTTTGTCATACAATTTTAGCTACGATGACGGCCATTGATGAAGAAAAATGGCAAATAAGCGTTGAAACTAGCGATTTTCCTGCAAAAAGACAAGTTTTCACAGGCGTACTAAGCGTGATCATCATTAGATATCTGGTTCGGGAAACGCTCAAAAGCCAGCTGGCTATCCTCTTCATCCTGCTATTGATCTTCTTTTGCCAGAAGTTAGTCAGGATTTTAGGAGCCGCGGTGGATGGCGAAGTGCCGACAAACCTCGTTCTGACACTGTTAGGACTCGGCGTGCCTGAAATGGCACAACTTATACTGCCCTTAAGTCTGTTTCTGGCGATCCTGATGACGCTGGGACGACTCTATACGGAAAGTGAAATTACCGTCATGCACGCCTGCGGCCTGAGTAAAGCGGTGCTGGTCAAGGCGGCGATGGTCCTGATGCTGTTTACGTCGCTGGTGGCGGCGGTGAACGTCATCTGGCTCGGTCCCTGGTCATCCCGTTATCAGGATGAAGTGACCCAGAACGCCAAAGCCAACCCTGGCACGGCGGCGCTGGCGGCCGGGCAGTTCCAGACCTCCAGCGATGGCAGCGCCGTGCTGTTCATTGAGGATGTCAAAGGCAACCAGTTCGGCAACGTGTTCCTGGCGCAGTTACGGCCAAAAGGCAACGCGCGGCCTTCGGTGGTGCTGGCTGACAGCGGTCATATGGAACAGCATAAAGACGGTTCGCAGGTGGTGACGCTGGATAAAGGTACCCGCTTTGAGGGCACCGCGCTGCTGCGCGACTTCCGCATCACTGACTTCACCAATTATCAGGCGCTGGTGGGCTACAAAGAGGCCACGCTGGACCCTAACGATGCGGAACAGTCGAGCTTTACCGGCCTGTTCGGCAACGACTCGCCGACTTTCCGCGCCGAGCTGCACTGGCGTATGACGCTGGTGTTTTCGGTGCTGGTGATGGCGCTGATGGTGGTGCCGCTCAGCGTGGTCAATCCACGTCAGGGCCGGGTGTTGTCGATGCTGCCCGCGATGCTGCTCTATCTGATCTTCTTCCTGCTGCAAAGCTCGCTGAAGTCGAGCGGGGCGAAAGGGCGGCTCGATCCGGCGGTCTGGATGTGGGTAGTGAATATCGGCTATCTGCTGCTGGCGGTGCTGCTTAACCTGTGGGATACGGTGCCGATGCGTCGGGTCCGTGCCCGCTTCACACGCGGAGGATCGGTCTGATGTTTCGCGTACTTGACCGCTATATCGGCAAAACCATCTTCAATACCATCATGCTGACGCTGTTCATGCTGGTGTCGCTCTCCGGCATCATCAAGTTCGTCGATCAGCTGCGTAAAACCGGTCAGGGCAGCTACAGCGCGCTCTCGGCCGGTTATTACACCCTGCTCAGCGTGCCGAAAGATATTGAGATTTTCTTCCCGATGGCGGCGCTGCTGGGCGCACTGCTGGGGCTGGGGACGCTGGCACAGCGCAGTGAGCTGGTGGTGATGCAGGCCGCCGGTTTCACCCGCATGCAGGTGGCGTTGTCGGTGATGAAAACCGCGATTCCGCTGGTGCTGCTGACCATGGCGATTGGCGAATTTGTTGCGCCATCGGGCGAGCAGTTGGCGCGTAACTATCGGGCGCAGCAGTTGTATGGCGGGGCGCTGGTGTCGACGCAAAACGGCCTGTGGGCGAAAGATGGCAACAACTTCATCTACATTGAGCGCATCAAAGGCGACAATGAGATTGATGGCGTCAGCATCTACAGCTTTAACGATCAGCGTCGGCTGCAGAGCGTGCGCTATGCCGCGACCGCGACCTGGGATGCGGCGAAAAAGCACTGGGCGCTGTCACAGGTGGATGAGTCGAACCTGACCGATCCGAAGCAAATCACCGGTTCGCAGAGCCTGGGCGGCGAGTGGAAAACCAACCTGACGCCGGACAAGCTGGGCGTGGTGGCGCTCGACCCGGATGCGCTTTCGATTCGCGGCTTGTATAACTACAGCAAGTATCTGAAGCAGAGCGGCCAGGAGTCCGGGCGTTATCTGCTGAATATGTGGAGCAAAATCTTCCAGCCGCTGTCGGTGGCGGTGATGATGCTGATGGCGCTGTCGTTTATCTTTGGTCCGCTGCGCAGTGTGTCGATGGGCGTGCGGGTGGTAACCGGCATCAGCTTTGGCTTTCTGTTCTATGTGCTCGACCAGATCTTTGGCCCGCTGAGCCTGGTTTACGGTCTGCCGCCGATCATGGGGGCAATTCTGCCGAGCTTCGCCTTCTTCGCCATCAGCTTGTTTATGCTGATCAAGCGGCGCTAAGCGAGCACCGCAACTGAAAAAGGCCGCGTTTGCGGCCTTTTTTGTTTTTTAAGCTGCAGACGAATGCTGCCATCGCTTTAGATTCAGCGGTCTGGCAGTAGTGGTTTCAGCGGCTGTGATTGCCTGTACGCTACGGCGCTGATCTGTTTAACCTGCAGGCTCAGGCTCAGGGAACATACGCCTTTCGCAAAGACACAAAAACACCATCCGTGGCGGGCTCAGCGCAGGCCATCCGTGGCCCGCGATGCTTTGTTGCAGGCGAATGCTGCCATCGCTTTAGGTTTGTCAGCGGTCTGGATGTTACGGTTTCAGCGGCTGTGATTGCCTGTACGCTACGGCGCTGATCTGTTTTACCTGCAGGCTCAGGCTCAGGCTCAGGGAACATACGCCTTTCGCAAAGACACAAAAACGCCATCCGTGGCGGGCTCAGCGCAGGCCATCCGTGGCCCGCGATGCTTTGCTGCAGGCGAATGCTGCCATCGCTTTAGGTTTGTCAGCGGTCTGGCAGTAGCAGCGACTTTATGCCGCGCTGACCGTCTGTTCAGGCTTATGGCCGGGGAGTTTCTTTCAGTGTCGTGATGAGTTGCTCTCTGTTGAGTGCGACACAGTAGGCGGGGGTGGCACGCTCGAAACGCCAGCCTTCCGCTAAGGCTCCTGCATCCACCGCATCAAATCCAAAGGCTTCATACAGCGCCATGGCGATGGCTTTGCCTTCGCGGTCATCGCCTGCCAGCGGTATCGCCCGACGATGAGCATCGCCTGCGGGCACGCCCTGGGTTTCAAGATCGGTCATACGGATGGCATTGAAGGCCTTGGTGATCCGGCTGTTGGGTAACAGGCGAGCCAGCCGCTCGCTGCTGCTGATGCGGCCAGTGAGCAGTTCTTCAATTTCGCCATCGCGTTCGGGATAGTAATTGACCGCATCCAGCACGGTTTTACCCTGCAGTTCCGCTGCCGGAAGCTGCTCAAGCGCGGTGAGCGGCACGGCAATCACCACCACCTGGCCAAAGCGGGCAGCCTCGGCGGCGGTGCCGGTTTCGCAGCCAATCATCGGTTTCAGACTGAACAGCGTACGGGGATCGCGGGAATTGCTCAGCATCACCTGATGTCCCGCCTGAATCGCCAGTTTCGCTATCGCCCGGCCAACAAAGCCTGCGCCAATAATGCCTATTTTCATGGGGTGTTCCTCAATGTTGATCACACCTTGACCTTAATTAAAAACAATGGGTGAATAAATCGACAAACAGACGCAATATAAACAACCAACAGGAGGGAATCATGGATCGGCTTACCAGCATGAACGTGTTTGTCAAAGTCGCCGAGTCAGGCTCCTTCGCCGCCGCGGCCGGACAGTTGCAACTCTCACCGCAGATGGTGGCAAAGCACATCGCCACGCTTGAAAAGCATCTCGGCACGCTGCTGCTGCATCGCACCACCCGGCGACAAAGCCTGACGGATGTAGGGCGCAACTATTACGAACGCTGCAAAATTGTGGTGGCGGAAGCGCAGGAAGCCGATGCGATTGCGCTGGATATGCAGCGCCGACCGTCCGGGACGCTGAAGGTCAGCGCGCCGGTCACCTTTGGTTCTTTTAACCTCGCTCCGTTTGTCACCCGCTACCTGGGCCAGTTTCCCGAGATGGAAGTCGATCTTGAATTAAGCGATCGGCTGGTTGATCCGTTTGAAGAGGGCTATGAGGTGGTGATCCGGATTGGGGAATTAGCCGACAGTTCAATCATCGCCCATCCGTTGCAGCCTTATCAGCTGATTGCCTGCGCATCGCCGGCCTATCTGGCGCGGCACGGGGTGCCCGCCACACCGGCTGAACTGGTGAAACATGCCTGTCTGGTGTATGGCATCTGGTCGCCGTCGAAACCCTGCCGCTGGGTGTTTACCCGGGCGGGTAAAACCGAAGAGGTGCATCCGCAGGGACGTATGCGATCGAATGACTGGAAAGCGCTGCTGCATGCGGCGCTGGAAGGCTATGGCATTACTCTCGGGCCAGCCACCATTCTGGCTGAGGAGATCAGGCTGGGGCGGCTGGTGCAGGTGCTGCCCGATTATGCCGGGCCAGCGCGACCGATGAATCTGCTGATCCCGGCTGGCCGTCGGCAGACGGTGAAAATCCGCAGCTTTGTGAACGCCATCCTCGCTGAGTTTGGCCGCTACCCGCCGACGGCCGGCTCGCCCGGTGACTTAGCGCGACAGCAGCGGAATCAGCTGCGGCAGCTGTGACAGCAGATAGAGAATCAGACCAATGGTGCCGCCAACCAGCGTGCCGTTGATGCGAATAAACTGCAGGTCTTTACCGATATTCAATTCGATCTGCTGCGACATATCGCGTGCATCCCAGCTCTTCACGGTATCGCTGATATGGCGCGTCAGGAAGCCAGCAAATTCCGGTGCCACGCTGCGCGCTGCCTGTTCGAGGTGCTGATTCATTGAGTCGCGCAGCGCCGGATCGGCGGCCAGGGTTTCGCCCAGCCACAGCGCCGCACCGCGCACTTTCTCCTGCACCCGCGAATCGTCGCTGCTGAGGTCGGCTTTCAGCCAGTTACGCATATCGTTCCACAGCTCGCCGATGTAGCGATTGAGCGTGGCATCCTCTTTCAGCCAGCTCTTGATCACCTCGGCGCGCTCCGCCATCTCCGGGTCGGTTTGCAGTTTGACGATCAGCCGATCCACCGCCCGGTTAAAGCCGAGACGCAGCTCGTGGCCCTGATCCAGCGCCACATCATCCAGCAGCGAATCGACCGCGTTCGCCACCAGTTCAGCACTGTGCTCGCCCAGCCACTCGGTCGGCAGCATTTTGGCTTTGATCGGATGTTCACGCTTCAGCCAGCGCACCAGTTGCTGCGCAATGAACTCGCGGGTTGAGGGCTTATGCAGCAGCGCCAGCAACTGTTCGATCGCCGCGTCCAGCAGCGCCTGATGCCGATTGTTTTTGGTCAGGCTCTCCAGGATCAGCGCGCTGGTCTGCGTCAGATCGACCTTATCGATGGCGCGATGCACTGCGCGGCGCATGAAGTTCTGAATACGCGTGTCATCGGTCAGATCGAGGAAGCCGCGCATCACCTGCAGCAGATGTCGGCCGATTCGGTCAGCATTGCCGGGCGCATTCAGCCATTGCGCCAGCAGGTGCGACGGATCGTGACGGCGTATCAGGCTGAGCAGCGAATCGGTATCGAGAAACTTCTCCTGCACGAAGCGGCCGAGATTCTCACCGATACGGTCTTTGTTACGCGGGATAATCGCGGTATGACGCGAGATAAAGGGCACCGGCACCCGGCGAAACAGCGCCACTACCGCGAACCAGTCAGCCAGCGCACCGACCATTGCCGCTTCCGCTATCGCTTTCACGCCGCTGACCCAAAAGCCGGGCGGCAGAAACAGGGTGATGATGAAGGTCGCGGCAGCCAGTAACAGCAGCAGCAGCGCCAGACGTTTAGTCCGTTTCAGTTCGTGTTGTTTATCCATATCCTGATCTTAGCAGAGAGCGTTATCAGCGGCGACGGCCACCCAGCAGGCTGCCGAGCACGCCGCGGATGATCTGTTGAGTAATCTGTCGGGTCGCGCTTTTCGCCATGGTCTGCACCACGCCATCGTGCTTGCCGCCGCGTGGTCCGGTGCGGCCAAACAGAATCTCTTTCAGCCCACCGAGAATTCCCTCGTCGACCGCCACGCTGTTGCCTTTGGCAGGCGGCGCGTTGCTCTGTTCGCTGCTGGCCTGAAAGCCCTGTTGCAGCCGTTCAAACGCCGATTCACGATCGACGCTGCTGTCATATTTGCCGTACAGCGGTGAGTGGTTAATCAGGCCGTTGCGTTCATCTGCGGTCACCGGTCCCATGCGCGAGCCAGGCGCAATCACCATCGCCCGCTCTACCACGGACGGGCTGCCTTTGGCATCGAGAAAGGAGATCAGCGCTTCGCCAGTGCCCAGCGCCTGAATCGCTTCCACGCTGCTGAACGCCGGATTGGCGCGCAGGGTGTCGGCCGCCGTTTTGACCGCTTTCTGATCTTTCGGCGTGAAGGCGCGCAGGGCGTGCTGCACCCGGTTACCGAGCTGTCCCAGCACCCGATCCGGAATATCCGCCGGGTTCTGGGTGACAAACCAGACGCCAACGCCTTTGGAGCGAATCAGCCGCATCACCTGTTCAATTTTTTCCAGCAGCACCGGCGGCGCGTCGTTAAACAGCAGATGTGCCTCATCGAAGAAAAACACCAGCTTCGGCTGATCGAGATCACCGGCTTCCGGCAGATGTTCATACAGCTCAGACAGCAGCCACAGCAGGCTGGTGGCGTAGAGCTTCGGCATCTGGTAGAGCTTCTCCGCCGAAAGAATATTGATGAAGCCTTTACCCTGTTCGTCGACCCGCATCCAGTCGGCGATATCCAGCATCGGTTCACCGAAGAAGTGCTCCGCGCCCTGTTGCTCCAGCGCCAGCAGTCCGCGCTGAATCGCCCCAACCGAGGCGCTGTTAATGTTGCCGTATTGGGTCTGGAAGCTTTTGGCGTTATCACCGATGTACTGCGTCATGGCGCGCAGATCTTTGAAATCCAGCAGCAGTAAGCCCTGATCGTCGGCGATGCGGAAAATGATCTGCAGCACGCCGCTCTGCACTTCATTAAGGTTCAGCAGGCGCGCCAGCAGCAGCGGGCCGAGATCGGAGATGGTCGCCCGCACCGGGTGGCCTTTTTCACCGAAGATATCCCACAGCATCACCGGATTGGCCTGCGGCTGCCAGTCGGTAACGCCAATTTTCGCCAGCCGCTGCTGCAACTTTTCGCCCGACTCGCCTGCCATCGCGACGCCGGTCAAATCGCCTTTCACATCGGCCATAAATACCGGCACGCCAATCGACGAGAACGATTCTGCCAGCTTTTGCAGGGTGACGGTTTTACCGGTACCGGTCGCGCCGGTAATCAGACCGTGGCGATTGGCCATTTGCGGTAACAGATCGAGCTGAACGTCGGGCGTCCGGGCAATCAACAGGGGCGAAGTCATGATTTTCCACTCTCAGGCAACGGGTTATGCCTGAAGAATAGCAAGCGGGGCGGGGGAAAGCGGAGAAGATTTCACCGAAAAGCAGCCCGTTGCTCCGCAGAGCAACGGAGCCGGTTACTTCTGCACTTCTTCGAAATTGAGCAGGCTGACACCGATGCCCTGCTGCACGTTGCGGATGTTGCTGCGCACCGCCACCTGAGTGGCGCCCTGCAACATCACCACAAACGGCGACTGCTGCTGCAGCTGGGTTTGCAACTGTTGGTAGCGGCTGCGGCGTTTGACCGCATCGCTCTCACCGGCTGCCGCGCGGGTGGCCGCGCTCAGTTCAGGAATGGTCCAGCCGACGCGCCACGCCAGCGTTTTGCCGCCGCCCGGCACGTTATAGGCAAAGGTGCTGGCGTTGGTATTAGGATCGACGTAGTCCGCGCCCCAGTAAGAGAAGATCGCCTGGAAGTCACGGCTGCGCATTTTGCTCCACAGCTCCGATTCCGCCACCGGCTGGATATCCAGATTCACCTCCGCCTTCGCGAAGCTGGCCTGCAACGCCTGCGCCACGTCGATATACGGCGGTTGATTGACCACCGTCAGGGCAATGTGGGTGCCAGGCTTGATGCCGGCCTGTTGCAGAATCGACCGGGCTTTGTTCAGATCGTAATGGAACGGCGTGCGGGTAATCGCGCCATCAAAGCCCTCCGGCAGGAAGCTCTGATGAATGCGGTATTGCCCCTTTAACAGCTGATTCGCCAGACTGTCATAATCGACCAGCCAGCGTGCTGCCTGCCATAACGCCGGATTGGCCAGCGCCGGTTGCTGTGGGCTTTGGGTATTAAAGCCGAGGTAGTAAATCAGGCTGGAGGGGAAGGCATCGACCCGGACATCCTTCACGCCTTTTACGGCAGCGATCTGATCCGGCCCGAGCTGGTAGGCGACATCCACATCCCCCTGCTGGATCAGCAGGCGGCGGGTTCCCGATTCGGCGACGCCTTTCAGCAGCACCCGCTTCAGATGCGGCTGTTGCGTACTGTACTGATTGGCTTCCAGCACCAGCGCCTGCAGCGGCACAAACTGTTTGATGGCATAGGCGGCACTGCCGGCGGAATGCGTTTTCAGCCAGCCATTGCCGTAGTCGTTGTTGGCGGCATGCTGTTGCGCCAGTTTGCTGTCGACCAGCGACGCCACCGGCGCGGTGAGCAGCCGCAGCGCCAGATCGCTGCCGATTTGTGCCGGCCAGCGCAGCTCAAGCTGGTGGTCGTTAATCACCGTAAACTGCTGGTCGATATTGTCCGGCGTCCAGCCAAACTCGCCCAGAATAAACGAGGGCGCTTTATTCAGCTTCACCGCGCGGGTTAACGAAAACACCACATCCTGGGCGGTCAGCGGATTGCCGCTGGCGAAATGGGCTTGCGGATTGAGATCGAATACCAGGCTATGCGGGGTATTGCCCGGCTGCCAGCGACTGGCCGCCAGCGGAGATAACTGCTGCGGATCCTGATGATTCGGTTCCAGCAGTGTTTGATAAATGTTACGCAGGCTGCTGGTGCTGATGGTTTCAAAACTTTCGGCCGGGTCAAAGCTGATAATGCCATCGAGCGGCACCGCAATCACCAGCGTATCGGCGGGCGTGGCGGCGTGCACCGGGTGAACCAGCGCCACTGCGGTCAGCAGTGACAGGAGCGTTTTGCGCATAAAAGGATATCCTGAGTCGTTGATTCACCTACTCTATCTGGCGCGGTAAAAACTCAAAATGCCGGTTTGTTCTGAGCTTTGCACAATTATTGCCACGCCAGCTCGGGCATATGTCCAAATAACGATAATGACCCGCCGTGATTATTCTGGCGTAATTTTGTCCATTATTTAAATCATCCGGCTTACGCGCTGCCGATCACAATTTGCGCATGCGCTGATTGTCTGGCAATGAAAGTAAATATAATGTTGCCAATGAGAATAATTCTCTTGTATGGAAGTATGATATTTTTTTATCGGTTATTTGGCGTGATGATGACCAGCCGAAAATAATAGCCGGTCGTTGCGCGGTAAAAACCCGCGATTACCCGACGATTGTGTGGTTTTAGTATAAATTTCCTCGATCTAAAACTTTTACCTGTCTGTAACCTCAACGCAACACCATGATAAATTTTCACTAAAACACATCTTAAATTCAATTTTTACATTCAGACACATTTATATCCCTAAGATTGCCAGGTTATTAACCGATATGTTCCGTTATTCACATAAAAATTATTATACCCACCTCGTAGGTTCTGCAGGCGTCTGTGCTGTGCGCGTTAATTCTCTGAAGTGACTGGTGACCTGCCAGCCGCTCGCGCTGCCAGCCTTTCTGTTGCATAGCGTATCAGTCGGGTATTTAGCAGATGAGAGTCGTGCGGATATGCTGTTACAAAAACCCACCACCAGGCGTAAATTTTTGCTGGGCTCATTACTGGCGCTGCCATTAAGTGAGCTGGTCTTTAAAGGTATTACTGCTGCGCAGGCCGCAGAGATGGCCGCCCCGGAATTAGCTGACTATAAACCGATCTTTTTCTCTGCCGATGAATGGCAGTTCATCCTCGCAGCCACCGATCGTTTGATTCCGGCGGGCGGCAAAGGTAAAGCGCCAGGCGCGCTGGAAACCAACGTGCCGATCTTTATCGATCAGCAGCTGCACAGCGAAGAGTTTGGCAGCGAAATCTACCTGCAGGGCCCGTTCAACACCCAGGCGCCCGCCACCATGGGCTATCAGATCCCGTTCCGTCCGCAACAGATGTATCAGACCAGTATCCGGCTGATTAATCAGTGGTCGCAGAGCACTCACCAGAAAGCGTTCCATGCGCTGACGCTGGAAGAGAAAGATGCGGTGCTGACTCAGGTAAATAAAAACGGCATCGACTTTGCGGCACTGGGCGAACCCAACCTGAAGGCGTCTCAGTTCTTCAGCCAGCTGCTTTCCGATACCAAGCACGGCTACCTCGCGGACCCGATGTACGGCGGCAATAAAGGCATGAAAGCCTGGATCGCCATCGGCTTCCCGGGCGCGCGTGCCAGCTTCACCGAATGGGTGAAACAGCACAACGTTCCGTATCCGCTGGGTCCGGTCAGTGTTAAAGGCGAGCGCGCGTAAGACGCATTCCGAATCAGGGTTTTGAAACAGGATTATCATGGCACAGGTTACTAAAAAAGAAGTCGACGTCGTCGTCTGCGGCCTCGGCTGGGCCGGCTCGCTGATGAGCATCGAACTGGCACTGGCAGGACTTGAAGTGCGCGCACTGGAGCGCGGCGGCGATCGTGATTACGACGAGTTCGCCTATCCAAAACCGGCGGATGAATACGCCTATGCGGTGCGCAACAAAGTGTTCGCCACCCCGGCAGAAGTGGCGGTTACCGTCCGCTACAACAGCAGCCAGACGGCGCTGCCAACCCGTAAATGGGGCGCGTTTGCACCCGGCACCGGCGTTGGCGGTTCCGGCCTGCACTGGACGGCAGTGCTGATCCGTCCGACACCGACCGATATCAAACTGAAGACCTATGTCGATGAGGCTTACAAGCCGGGCATTCTGCAGGATGATATGCGGGTGATGGACTTCCCGTTCAGCTGGGAAGAGATCGAGCCTTACTACTACAAATTCGAACTGATTTGCGGCCAGTCGGGCAACACCGGCAACCTGCGCGGCCAGATCCTCGAAGGCGGCGATCCGTTTGAAGGTCCGCGTTCGGAGCCTTATCCGCTGCCGGCGCTGGATGACACGCTGAACAACGTGATGTTTAAAGAAGCGGCGAAAAAGCTCGGTTACCATCCGTTCCCGAACCCGTCAGCCTGCGTGTCACGCGCGTGGAAAAACCCGTACGGCAACCAGATCGCGCCGTGCAACTACTGCGGCTACTGCAGTAAATATCCGTGCCTCAACTACTCCAAAGCCTCGCCACAAACCGCGGTAATGGATTCGCTGAAGCGTATGCCGAACTTCTCTTACGAAGTGAACGCGGAAGTGATCAAGGTAGTGCTGAACGATGATAAGAAAACCGCCAAAGGGGTGATCTACATCGATGCACAGGGCAACGAGTGCTTCCAGCCAGCCAAAATTGTGGTGCTGAGCAGCTTCCAGCTCTACAACGTGCGCCTGATGCTGCTGTCCGGCATTGGCAAACCGTACAACCCGATCACCGAAGAAGGTGTGGTAGGGCGTAACTACGCCTTCCTGTCGAACGGCGGCGCGACCCTGTTCTTCAAGGATAAAAACTTCAACCCGTACGCCACCGCTGGCGCGACCGGCCAGATGTTTAACGATATCTCGCCAGGCAACTTTGATGGTCCCTCGCTCGGCTTCCTCGGCGGCGCGAAGATCCACAGCTCACAGGCGACCGGTACGCCGATCAGCACCGCGCTGCCAAAAGGCACGCCAACCTGGGGCCTGGGTTACAAAGAGGGGCTGGAAGAGTGGTACGGTCATTCGATGAAGATCAGCATCACCACCACCTGTCAGTCTTACCGCGATATCTATCTGGATCTCGATCCGAACTACAACGATCACCGTGGCCTGCCGCTGCTGCGTATGACCTTCAACTGGAAAGAGAATGAGTTGAAGCTGCAGCAGCACCTGAAAGGCATTGTCGGCAACATCGCCAAAGAGCTGAACCCGGACAGCATGAGCATGAGCTTCCTGCCGATGGGCGCGGATTTCGACCTGACCAAATATGTCTCTACCCACAACGTGGGCGGCGCGGTGATGGGCGATAACCCGAAAACCTCGGCGCTGAACAAGTACCTGCAGAGCTGGGACGTGCATAACGTGTTTGTGCCGGGCGGCAACGCCTTCCCGCAGAACTTCCAGGCGAACCCGACCGATACCATCGGCGCCATTACGCTGATGGCGGCACAGGCGATCAAAGATCAGTATCTGAAAAATCCCGGCCCACTGGTACAGGCATAAGCGCATGAATAAGCTGAAACTGACATCCTTTTTATTCGCCAACGCAGTGCTGTTGGCCAGCGGTTTTGTCCTGCCAGCGCACGCTGAAGATGAGGCGCAACTGATCAAGCAGGGTGAATATCTCTCCCGGCTGGGCGATTGCATGGCGTGCCACTCGTTACCTGGCAAACCGGACTATTCGGGCGGGCTGGCGATCGAGTCGAATCTTGGCACCATCTTCTCCACCAACATCACGCCGGATAAAACCCACGGCATCGGCAACTACAGCGAACAGCAGTTCTCTGATGCGGTGCGTAAAGGGGTATTA
This sequence comes from Pantoea brenneri, assembly GCA_002095305.1. Lineage (GTDB taxonomy): Bacteria > Pseudomonadota > Gammaproteobacteria > Enterobacterales > Enterobacteriaceae > Pantoea > Pantoea brenneri. The sequence goes on along the minus strand of MIEI01000046.1, from coordinate 7,822 downwards.
CCGGACGGATCGCGGCTCTATCCGGCAATGCCATACCCGGATTTCGCCAAAATCAGCGATGCCGATATGCACGCGCTGTATATCTACTTTATGAAAGGCGTCCAGCCGAGCGCGGAACAGCCGCCGGAAACCAAACTGAGCTTCCCGTTCAGCCAGCGCTGGGGCATGCGCTTCTGGAACTGGGCGTTCACCTCGGACAAACCGTTCCAGCCGATTGGCGGTGCCTCTGCCGAGATCAATCGTGGTGCTTACATCGTCGAAAGTCTGGGCCACTGCGGCAGCTGCCATACGCCGCGCGGTCTGGGCATGAACGAGAAAGCGCTGGATAGCGGTGACGATAAATTCCTGGCGGGCGGTAGCCTGAATAACTGGGATGTGCCGTCACTGCGCGGTCTGCCGCGCTGGAGCGAGCAGGAAGTGGTGGATTACCTGCAGACCGGCCGCAACGATAAAGCTGCGGTCGGCGGTGAGATGACTTCGGTGATTGAGCACAGCAGTTCGCACATGACCGACGCCGATCTGAAAGCGATTGCCGCCTACCTGAAATTCCTCGGCGGTAACCCGCCGTTGCAGGCCTACGACGTTAAGGCCCAGCAGGCAACAGAAGCGAAGCTGACCGCGGCGAAGAACCTGAGCGAAGGCGAGCGTCTCTATCTGGATAACTGTGGCGCCTGTCACTTTGTTACCGGCAAGGGCGCAGCAGGGATCTTCCCGGAGCTGGATCAGGCGACGATTGTGAATGCCAAAGATCCAACCGGATTGATCCACACCATCCTGGCCGGCGCGCAGCAGCCTTCGACCGCGAAAGCGCCGTCGAAACTGGCGATGCCAGGCTTTGGTCAGCGTCTGAGTGACGAAGAGGTGGCGCAGCTGGCAACCTTTATCCGTCAGGGCTGGAGCAACAATGCGCCAGCAGTGAGCAAAGATCAGGTCGCTGAAGTACGGAAAACGCTGAAGTAAAAATGAAAAGGGTGCCCCGCAACGGGCACCCTTTATGGCTTCTCAATGGAAAGTGCGTACCACTTCCAGCACGCCATTAATCACGAACTGCACGCCCATGCAGACCAGCAAAAATCCCATCAAACGCGAAATCGCCTCAATGCCGCTTTTGCCGACGATTTTCATGATCGCCCCGGAACTGCGCAGCGAAACCCATAAAATCAGGCTCACCAGCAGAAAGGTCAGCACCGGCGCGGTATTCACCACCCAGACCGGAAAATCGATGCCGCTTCTCACCGTCGAGGCGGAAGAGATGATCATCGCGATGGTGCCCGGTCCGGCGGTGCTCGGCATTGCCAGCGGCACAAAAGCGATATTGACCGGCTCTTTGGCGTGATCCAGCTCATCCTGCTTTTGCTTTGCTTCCACCGACTGACCGGCCGGCTTCACCGGGAACAGCATCCGAAAACCAATAAACGCCACGATTAACCCGCCGGCAATCCGCAGGCCCGGGATCGAGATGCCAAAGGTATCCAGCACCGCGTTGCCGGCATACCACGCCACCATCATTATGACGAAGACGTAGATTGAGGCTTGTCTGGACTGGCGGTTGCGCTCCTCAAAGTTCATGTCACCCGCGAGGCCGAGAAACAGCGCCACGGTGGTGAGCGGATTGGCGAGCGGCAACAGCACCACCAGCCCCAGACTGACCGCTTTGATTAACTCCAGCATGTTAAATCATCCGTGAGTGATTAGTGTTTCGGGCGCTCCAGCGCTTCGATTAATTCCGGGAAGAAATCCTGCAAGATTTCCGGCGTCATCAGTTCCGGGTACTGCATCAGATGTTCGCGGATACGTTCGTTGATGTCCGGCAGCAGACGCTGAGCTGCGGCGCTGGCGGTGATTTTGTGTTTCTTCATCGCGCGCAGCAGATCAGCCGGCAGCGAATCTTCATCATCCGCATCGTCGATCATCTCCAGCGCATCCAGCTCGTCAAACATCTCCATCAGCGCTTCGGTTTGCGGCGTGCGTGACTCATATTCACGGGGATGTTCCTCTTCGAGGAAGCGCAGCATGGCGCGCATCGGCGTGCCGTCTGGCGTGGACGGTGGCTCGGCCGCAAACCAGCTCAGCAGCTGGTGCATGGTGATCTGGTGGACGCGGAAGCCGCTGTCGACCAGCTCATCGGCCAGCAGCTCGGCGGTTTCATTTTCAATCAGACAGATATGAGTGCGGTTTGGCTCGTACTGATCCAGCCACTGGTAGATCTCCTCAATCACGCCATCGTCATACTCGAATTTTTTGGTGAAATAGCTGTCGTCCTGGTCGTGAACGCAGGCTTGAATCCGATCGGGGTCGAAGTAAAGTGCGATGTTGATGCCTTTCATGCGTGCTGTCCTGTAGAAATCAAAACAACACTATAGCGCTCAACGTGCGGATAAGGGAGTGTCGGGGTTCACAGCGTGAAGTGCAGAGAGGACTGGACCGGCCAATGCTCCCCACTTTGTCGATTCAAGCGGGGAGACAGCGGCGCTACGGCTTTATCAGGAGATAAAGTTTTTGCCCTGTTTTAATACCACGTCACAGGCTTTGGTTTTCAGCTTCTCGCCCATCGGCGAGCTGCTCAGGCTCTGCAGGTTGAGCTGCTGGCCGTTGCCGGTATTCAGCAGACCCGCCACACCCTGGGTGTAGTCAGTCTTCTGTTCCTGCGCGGTGGTGGTGTTCAGACCGAGTTTGCTCAGCACCTGATCTTTAACCGACTGCACATTGTTTTTCACCACGTTGTGCTCGACGCAATACTGCATCACGCCCGCCGCGTTGGTCATGCTGTTAGCGCTGACCGCTTTGTCGCCACCGTTCAGCAACCCGGTCAGGGAAGAGAGTGACAGACCGCCATTCTGCTGGGTGGTCCCGGTGGTGGTGCCGGAGGTGTTACCGTTGTTCTGCTGGCTGAGCTGCGATGCTGCACTGCTCAGTTGATCCTGCCAGCTGGCGGCTGATGCACTGCCCGCCACCAGAAGTGCCGCTAATCCCCATCCCCACGCACTGCGTTGTGCTAGTTTCATCTCAACCTCTGTCTGTAATTGTATGGCTTATTCAGCCTTGCTAAGAGCAGCTGACGAGGAGAAAGTTCCTGAATTTATCCATTGATAAGACCTTTGAGAATATTCTGTAATTGCTGGCTAAATAGAATTCTCAAACAGGAATGGATTATTTGTCTGCCAGTCTGGCTGGTTCAGATAATATCATTTCATTCTCTGTAATATTCTTTAATATTTATTTATATCGTTGTTATTTTTCGCCGGATTATTCCTGGTTAACGTAAATTTTACCGCTGGGCTTAAATTTTTATTTTTACGCTGAATGCTTTTGTGAGGCTATTATTTTTGGTGAAGGTTGCATGCAGGCAACATGCTGTTTTTATGGTTATTTTCATTTTTTATCTGATGTCAGAGACTGGCAGAGAATGCGGTTAAATAACCCGATCGGCACGCCCTTATCATCACTTTTACTGCAATCAATGTTTTATTCCGCCTTGCGAAATCCGTGAGAGTGTTCATGCTTAATCACTGTGTCAGGCAGTTGTGGCGATTATTTAAAAGTCTTGAGTTAACGGGAGTGAATATATGGCGGGGCAGCCAGAACACAATAATGATGCTGAGGTAACGCTGAAGCTCGCTGAAGAGCAGATAGCGCTGACAAAGCAAACCGTTGTCGATGGCCATGTCCGCGTAACCCGTTCCACAACCGAGCATGACGAGGTGATCAGTACACTGCTTAACCGGGAGAAGGTTGAGGTTGAGCATGTAGCGAAAGCACAACGCGTCGAGACGATGCCCGAAATCAGGGAAGAGAACGGTGTACTGATTATCCCGGTAGTAGAAGAAGAGATTGAAGTAGTCAGAAGACTGGTGCTTAAAGAGGAGATTCACATCCGAAAAGTGCAGGACAGCGTTCCTTTTCAGGATGTGGTTACCCGACGTGAGCAGCAGGTGAAAATAGAGAGAGACGACGATCGGTAATAAACAGCTAACAAGAGAGGAATCTATCATGGCACAAGAAAAAATCGTAACACTGTTCGATTCTGCGATTCAGGCAGAGGCCGCGAAAAGAAATCTCGTGAAAGCAGGCTTTTCTGATCGGGACATCAGTCTTATCAGTGGAGAACGTTTGCAGCAGGAAGGCCAGTCGATTAAGCACCCGAGCATCTGGCAGCGCCTGTTTGGCCACACCGTCGATAAAGAGCAGGCGGATGTCTACACCAGAGCGATGGATAAAGGCGGCGTGGTACTGACGCTGCGTACTGAAGAAGAGAAGCTGGCGCGCGCCATGACTATTCTGCACTCGCATGACTCGGTGGATGTGCCATCGCGGATGCAAAGCACCGTTGAGAACGGCGCACCTGCAGCAGGTATTAATCCGACTGCCGGTAAGCAGTTTGCCGGAGAGACCAACGATCATTTGGTTAGCGAGCGACAGGTTGAGCCACGACGCACCTCACTGACCGGTGATGAGAGCGAAGAAGATATTCTGCGTCTGGCGGAAGAACAGATTGAAGTCGGTAAGCGTCTGGTGAGTGAAGGCTCAACCCGGGTGCGCCGCTACACCGTGACGGATCAGGTCTCTGAAGATATCTCGCTGCACGAGCAGCACGCTGACATCTTCCGTCGTTCAGTGAATGAACCGGCGCTGGCAGGTGAAGTGGACTGGTCCGAGAAAACCGTCGAAGTGGCTGAAACCCACGAGCAGCCGGTGATCAACAAAACGACCCACGTGAAAGAAGAAGTGGTGGTGCGTACTGACGGCAGTGAACGTACCGAGACCATTAATGACACGGTGCGTCGTCAGGAAGTGGACATCGACCATGCGCGGGCTGGACTGGATAACGAACTATCACCAACCGGTGCAGCAGGGGTTAAACCCGCTACCGCAGCAGGTGTGGGCACGCAGTCGCCAGGCGTAGCCACCGAGCGCGACCACAAAGCCGGCCTGACTGAGAAAGTGAGTGAGAAAGCCAGCGAAGCGAAAGACAAGGTTGAGAACAAGCTGAAACAGCGTGATTACGACCATTCGCATTGAGGTGCTCATCCTGTCAACAATGAGTGCTAACGGGCATCGCTGATGCCCAATGCTGAGTATGCAAAAGGGGTCAACCGTGAGGTTGGCTCTTTTGCGTTTGTGTGTTGATCAGGGATTGAGAACGGGGTTCGGGAGCAGGACGCGCGGGAAGCGGGGGTGTTGTGAGTTTTTCGTATGGAGAATGTCGGAGAAGGATTACACAGGTGTGTGAGCAAGAGGAATGTGACGGGAGCGGTTTCAGCATGATTCATCGTTGCAGCAACGGGGCAGTAGTGTTCAGCGAGTAGCCAGCGAGCAGACCATCTAGCCGGCCGACGCTGACCGCGCGGCCCATGTCACGCTACGCTGTTTTTTTCGCCGCTTAATGCACATCCTGGATGAATAGTGTTGCGCATGGTGGCCGTAACGGTATAATCCCCAACGTTTTCCGCATCCTCTTCAGTGCCGAAGTGGCGAAATCGGTAGACGCAGTTGATTCAAAATCAACCATCGAAAGATGTGCCGGTTCGAGTCCGGCCTTCGGCACCAAGTATGTAAATGGACCTCAACTGAGGTCTTTTTTATGTCTAAAATCCAGCAGTTACCTACTTTTTTCGCTATATTAACTCTCTCAAGGTCAACCGACATCAACGTACATCTACCAACACTTGTTGGTATAGATGATGGTATTTCCGGTTCGATAATGCTTATACCAACAGAGAGGGGATAAGCATGGCGTTAACAGATATCAAGGTCAGAACAGCCAAGCCAACGGATAAGCAATACAAGCTGACCGATGGCAGCGGTATGCACCTGCTTGTTCATCCTAATGGTTCTAAATACTGGCGTTTGCAGTACCGCTTTGGCGGAAAGCAAAAGATGCTGGCTTTAGGGGTTTACCCTGACGTATCTCTTGCAGATGCCAGAGCACGCCGTGATGAAGCTCGTAAGCTTTTGGCAAACAGCATCGATCCGGGAGATAAAAAGAAAAATGATAAGGTTGAGCAGGAAGAAGCACGTACTTTCGAACAACTTGCTATTAAGTGGCATGCCACAAATAAAAAGTGGTCAGAAGAGCATAGCAGGCGGGTGCTGAAAAGCTTGGAAGACAATCTCTTTCCCGCATTGGTAAGCGGAATATTCCTGATCTCAAAACTCGAGACCTGCTGGCCCCAATCAAAGCGGTAGAGTTGTCGGGGCGACTTGAGGTGGCTTCCCGTCTACAGCAGCGTACCACTGCAATTATGCGCTATGCGGTACAGAGTGGTTTGCTTGATTATAATCCGGCACAGGAGATGGCCGGTGCCGTTGCTTCAGGTAACCGGCAGCATCGACCAGCATTGGAGTTGAAGCGTACTCCTGAACTCCTTCAGCGCATTGACAGTTATACCGGTAGACCCTTGATTCGTCTTGCTGTTGAGCTAACCCTCCTTGTCTTCATTCGTTCCAGTGAATTACGTTTTGCTCGTTGGTCTGAGATCGATTTTGAAACCTCTATGTGGATGATACCCGCAGAACGAGAGGCTATTGAAGGGATAAAGCACTCCCAGCGTGGCTCAAAAATTCGTACACCTCATTTGGTGCCGTTATCTCGTCAGGCGTTAGCAATCCTAAACAGGTACACGAACTTAGTGGCGATCGCGATTTTGTTTTCATTGGCGATCACGACCATCGTAAACCGATGAGTGAAAATACGGTGAACAAGGCGCTGCGCGTTATGGGTTATGACACTAAGGTAGAGGTTTGTGGGCATGGTTTCAGGACAATGGCATGTAGTTCATTGATAGAATCGGGATTGTGGTCGAGGGATGCGGTTGAACGGCAGATGAGCCATATGGAGCGTAACTCGGTGCGGGCGGCGTATATCCATAAAGCGGAACATCTGGATGAGCGCAAGCTGATGTTGCAGTGGTGGGCCGATTTTTTGGATGCAAATCGGGATAAAGGGATTACGCCGTTTGACTATGCGAAGATTAATCGGGGTAATGGAGATTGAGTTGTTTGAAAGTGGACATTCGAGCCTAAATTAAAAGTTGCTGACTTATCAAATGAGGAGTTGGTCGGTAGGGTCAAATAGCCGAATTTTCACTGAGGCAACACTTTCCATTGAGCCTAAGCGGCAGGAATGCGCCATGTATGCCTAAATCTAAAGTCACGATTACTGAGAAAACGGGAATGGGCTCTTAATTGGGCCTATATCGTAATGAAAGTACAACAATTCGGCTACCATCAGGAGTGAAATGCTGTTCCTCAAGTTTTAACCTGATAACTACTTGAATATAAATGATTAGATTTCTTGCGTAAAATTGATAAATGTACTGGTGATGAAAGAAGCAATACCTTAATGTTATCGGTATAAAGGGGTTTGATTTCTTGTAAAGAGAGTATCAGTATGAATTTTAAGAAGAAACTTGAAGAGCATTTTAAGCAGTTCGAAGCATCCCCAGTGTTATTTGTTGGCTCCGGAGTGTCTCGTCGTTACCTTGGTGTGCCATGTTGGCAAGACCTTTTGAAGCATTTTGCTGAGGCTATTGGGGAAAATCATATAAAATTAAAAACAAAATCTAATGGTGATTTACCCGAATATGCACAATTATTGGTGTCGGCATACGCTGAGAAATGGTGGGATACTGAAGAAGGACAGTTAGCATTAAGTGAAAAAGAACAGGAGAAAATTTTCATTAACGAACAGTCTCCTTTGAAATTGTCAATATCTAAATATATTGAGAATGCACATAAAAATATTATAGATAATGATGAGTTAAAACACGAAATTTCTCTTTTTGCGAAAGCAAATATTGATGGGGTTATTACCACAAACGGC
>MIEI01000045.1 GCA_002095305.1 Pantoea brenneri | reverse complement strand
CCGATTGCCGTCATTATTAGTCAGGTCGGCGTTACAATTGACAGCGGAATTAAAAACGTGCTGTTCGCAGTATTTATTTATGCAGTTGGTTTTGAAAGCGGACCTAAATTTTTCTCCTCGCTGGGGCGGCGCACGTTGCGCGAGATCGCCCTGGCGCTGATTCTGGTGGTTACTTCGCTGGCAACGCTGTTGGTGATGGCGCGGCTGTTCTCGCTGGATAAGGGAATAGCGGCCGGGATCGCCGCGGGTGCGCTGACCCAGTCGGCGATAATCGGTACTGCCAGCGCGGCGATCGCCAAACTCAACCTTGATCCCGCCCAATTACAGCAAATGCAGGGGAACGTCGCCGTTGGTTACGCCGTGACCTACATTTTTGGTTCACTCGGCGCCATCATCATCTGCGTCAATATCCTGCCTAAAATCATGGGCCGTTCGATTCGTGAAGATGCGATTAAAGCTGAGCTGGAGCAGATGCGGGGCGCGCCGGTGCTGGCGCCAGGACAGCAACCCGCGCTGCCGGGTCTGGTCGGGCGGGTGTTTCTGGCCGGACCGGCGGCCGGTAAACGCGTTGCCGAGGTTGAAGCCGGTGCCGATCCGCATTTCCCGGTCACCGTCGAGCGGCTTAAACGTGACGACAAAGTGATCGCCGTCACCCCGGAGATGCAGCTTAACGAAAACGATGCGCTGCTGCTGGTTGGTCGTCGTAAGGGCATCATCGCGCTGGCCGCATCACTCGGTAAGGAACTTGATGCTGCGGAAGGGCCGGAAATGACGATGCAGACCACCGAGGTGCTGCTAACCAACCCGGCGCTGGTCGGTAAGCGCATTGATGCGCTCCGTAAGGAAATTTCAGGTGACGTGCGTCATGGCATTTACATCGCCACCCTGAAGCGTGGCGATCTGCCGGTGCCCGTCACCGATGACACGGTCATTCAGCACAATGATGTGGTCACCCTGTACGGCAGTGAGCAGGATATCCAGCGAGCAGCCGCGCTGGCCGGTCCGGTGCTGATTAAAAGCCTTAAAACCGACCTGATGTTTCACGGCCTCGGCCTCTCCTTCGGTTTGCTGATCGGCCTGCTGGTGCTGCGTATCGGTTCCGTCCCACTGACGCTTGGCAGCGGCGGTGGCGCGCTGCTTTCCGGCCTGCTGTTCGGCTGGTATCAGGCCCGTAAACCGCTGAGTGGAAACATGCCGCTGGCAGCCTCCGGCCTGCTGCGCGATCTGGGACTGGCCGGCTTTGTCGCCGTGGTCGGTCTGCAGTCGGGATTGCAGGCCGTCGAAACGGTGCGCCAGAACGGTCTCTCTATTTTCCTGATCGGTATCGTCGTCACCGTGGTCCCTTTAATGCTGACCTTGCTGATTGGACGTTACCTGTTGCGTTACGACAACACCGCTATTTTTGCGGGCGCCCTGTCTGGCACCCGCAGTGCGAACCCTGCCTTTGGGGAAATCCTCGACAAAGCAGGTAATGCCATCCCGACCGCACCGTTCGCGGTGACCTACGGTCTGGCCAATGTATTTCTTACCCTACTGGGCCCGCTGATTGTCGCGCTGGTCTGATAGCGACCTGCTAATCGATGCGTCCTTATCCGGAGAACTATTCCTATGTCGAATCCTTACGAAAAATACGCCGCGCTGAGTCCGTTTGAACTGAAAGATGCGCTGATTACGCTGGCTTCAGGCAAACCAGACCGCATGATGCTAAATGCCGGACGCGGCAATCCCAATTTTCTCGCCACCCTGCCGCGCCGTGCCTTCTGGCGGCTGGGACTGTTTGCCACTGAAGAAGCCGAGCTTTCATATTCCTACCTGCCGCACGGTATCGGTGGTCTGCCGCGCATTGAAGGGATTGAGGCACGTTTTGACGCCTTTCTCTCCCGTGAGCATCAGCAGCCTGGCGTCGCCTTTTTATCGCGCGCGGTGAGCTATGTTCGCGATCAGTTGGGCCTTTCGGCCTCGGCATTTTTACATGAGATGGTAGAAGGGATCCTTGGCGCCAATTATCCGGTTCCCCCACGCATGCTCCATCTGAGCGAGAAAATCACCCGTGAATACATTGTTAAAGAGATGATTGGCGGCCTGATATCGGCAGAAGATGTTGACCTGTTTGCGGTGGAGGGCGGCACGGCGGCAATGACCTATCTGTTTAACACCTTACGCACCAACGGCCTGGTGACCGCCGGTGACAAAGTGGCAATGGGCGCGCCAATTTTCACCCCGTACATCGAAATTCCCCATCTGGAGGATTACCGGCTTGAAAGCGTGATGATTAACGCTTCTCCCGAGGAAAACTGGCAGTATCCGGACCACGAACTGGATAAGCTGCTCGATCCGGCGGTTAAGATCTTTTTCTGCGTCAATCCGAGTAATCCGGCATCGGTAAAAATGGACCAGCGTTCGCTGGACAAGATGGTCAAAACTATCGAGCAGCGGCCCGATTTGATTATTCTGACCGACGATGTTTACGGCACCTTTGCGCACGATTTCAAATCGCTGTTTGCGACCTGCCCGAAGAACACCATTCTGGTCTACTCCTTTTCAAAATATTTTGGTGCTACCGGCTGGCGGCTGGGGGTGATCGCTACCCATCAGCAAAATATTCTGGAGCAGCAACTGAGTGACCTGAGTGCGGAAGAGAAGCAGCGTCTTGAGCTGCGTTATGGCTCACTAACGCCAGACGTGCCGGGCCTGAGCTTCCTCGATCGCGTGGTCGCGGATAGCCGCAGCGTAGCGCTTAATCATACGGCGGGCCTCTCTACGCCCCAGCAGGTACAGATGGTGCTGTTCAGCCTGTTTGCCCTGATGGATGGCGAAAATGGCTATAAGTCTGCCGTCTCAGAGATCATTCGCCGTCGTCAGGCGGTGCTTTATCGTGAACTCGGCATTCCTCATCATGAAACTGAAGAGGCGGTTGACTACTATACCCTGCTGGATCTGGGGGCGATTTCGCGTCAGGTGTACGGCGATGAGTTTGCTAACTGGGTCAACGCTACCCTTAATCCCACCGACCTGCTGTTCCGTATTGCGGAAGAGACCGGCATCGTGATGTTGCCCGGCACCGGATTCGGCACACAAAAACCTGCGGGCCGGATCTCACTGGCTAACCTCAACGAATATGAGTATGCGGCCATTGGTAAAGCCTTACGGCAAATGATGGAGCATTATCATGACGAGTTCATTGCGCGTGGCAAAGATCAGCCCAGCGCGTAGTGACTGGACGGAGTAATGTCTGACGGTCTGGCACCGCGCAGAGTGCCAGACCATTCGCCTCAAACTCTGGCCGCTTTCGCTGCTGCCACCAGCCCATCCAGCCAGTCCTGATGACCATTGATCATCGGATTCGGTTTGGTGACCGCCAGCTCGCGAGCCGGTTGTCCGTTTTGCGTCTCCTGAGTCAGGATACGTACCCGGTTACCCGGCAGAGCCTCAATCAGCCAGGCATGCAGAACATCAAGGCGATCGGCGGCACCCGCTTCACCCGCCCAACCGTGCCAGGCCAGGCGTGCAGCCTCGCCTTCTGCCGGTGCAATACACTCTGTCACCTGAGCCTCAACCGGGAAGCCAAAGGTCTCGAAATAGAAGCGTACTCCCTGCTCCAGTACCGGACCTTTGTTGTCGTAAAAGCGCGCATTGGCTGAGTTGGCGTAATAGTCAGACCAGCGTGCGGGTTCACTCAACAAGCGCCAGATTTCCTGCACCGACAGGTCGGCGACAATCACTTCATTTGAGCAAAAATTATCGGTATAGCCCGGTACAAAACCTTCCGGCCAGTTAATCGCGTTCATTTTCATTTTATCCTGCCTTATCTGATTAAGTGGTACATCACGCCTGTGCAGCGAACAGGGGCAGTATCATGCCGCTGCTGAAATAACGCCAATCGCAATATTTTATCCGTGATATCATTCCAGCTAATATCAAAACCGCATTGTCTGCTGGTCAGCCGCGAGAATAAAATGAGCACTCTTCACAACGTAGACTTGAATCTGTTGAAGACGCTGGACGCCTTACTGGATGAGCGCAGCGTTACCCGGGCTGCCGAGCGCTTATCGCTGACCCAGCCTGCGGTGAGCGGCATGTTAACCCGGCTACGTGAGAGTTTTGACGATCCGCTGTTTACCCGGGCGCAGCGCGGTATCGTGCCGACTTTGCGGGCGCTTGAACTGGCTGCACCGGTTAAAGCGATACTGGCAGAAGTGGAGGGGTTGCTGCAGCCACAACAGTTTGATCCGTTGACGGCCAATATGACGTTGCACATCGCCGCGACAGATTATGCGTTGCGCGCGGTGATCGTCCCGTTTATGGCCCGGTTACGGCGTGAGGCTCCAGGCATTCGGGTGGCGGTGGTCCCGGTCAATAATGAAACCTTGCAGGATCAGTTTGAACGCGGAGCGGTCGATTTAGCCTTGCTGACGCCGGACACTACGCCGCAGGAGTTGCATACCCGCCGCTTATTTGATGAGGAGTATGTCTGTTTGCTGCGCGACGATCATCCGCTGATCAGCACCGGACCGCTGACGCTGGATGCTTTTTGTGCGCTGGAGCATGCCCTGGTTTCCTATCCTGGCGGTAATTTCAGCGGTGTGACAGATACGGCGCTGGCAGCACTGGGCCGCAGCCGCCGGGTCACTCTGTCAATATGCAGCTTCCTGGTGTTGCCCGAGATCCTGCGCCTGAGTGATTTAATCAGTGTGGTACCACGTCGTCTGGCGATTGCTGGCACGGGCCTGACTCAACTTCCGCCGCCGCTGACCATACCGGGCTTTACCAAAACGCTGGCCTGGCATGAACGAACCCATCGGCATAAAGGTCATCAATGGTTGCGTCAGTTGTTAATCATCATTGCTGATGAGACGACAAATCCTGTTACATCTCTGCCCTGACTGGGTTACCTGAGCGAGCCGGTTACGCATTTTTTGTCCCTCCGCGCAGCCGCTGGCAATAATCAGCGAATGGATAATGCAAACTACAGGCAAGGCGTTTTATATCTGGAAGTCAGATAAGAAAATTTGCACAGCATTATTCTGCTTTCAGCGGATTTATATTATTCAGAGATAGGTTAGAGGGAATATATAGCAGGAGTGAAAATCAATAGATATCAGCGTAACCAAAGAAGAAACCACAGCGCATTAACTTTTAATATTGGTTATAACAGGCCCCGGCAAAATGCCGGGGCTGATGGTTAAAAAGTCCGCATCAGTGACTTTCTATTCGGACTTACGTCCACCACCATGGCTGTTTTGGCCACCTTTCTTACCGGCTTCTGAAGCCTTTTCACGGTCATTAGCGAAGTTACCGCCGCTGTTTTGTCCGCCTTTTTTACCTGCTTCAGATGCTTTTTCACGATCTTCTGCGAAGTTACCGGAACCACCACGATGTTCGGCCATAATTTCCTCCTGAACATATTGTCATTTGATTAATGGCAACCAGCATAATTCTATTACGCCAGCCGTTTTCGTGTTGCAGTGATAAGTCTAGCCGGGCCTTTTCGGGCTGCAAGTCTATTACAACCTTCTGGTCCTGATTTATATTTAGCCGAAGCGAGACAGCGCCATGAATAAGCAAAACGGTAAACGGGAAAAATTTATTGAGGCTAATCACTTACCCAAGGCGATCAATTATCGCCCCCTCGCCTGGCGATTAACATTTTTTTACTTTTGATTAAAAAGTTAAATGCCATGTAAAACGCAGCGGCCTGATGTTCAGCGGTTGGCTTAGTCTTGCAGCGCGCAGCCCGGCTGCGGCATCAGCCTGTTAACCCGCTGATCATCAGTCTGAACCCACCTGACAAGATGATGATAAACGCCGTTCTGAGGCGCTTTCCCCGCCAGGCAACAGCGCCCGGGCGCGTTAAACGTCTCGCTAAATGTCTCGTTAAGCGCTATGACCGATTCCGATACTTCATCTCAACAAGCTTTGGCTCTGAGGTATGGCAGCGATAAGAAGCTTCGGCTGAATACACGCCTGGAGAAACGATTGTGAGCAAAGGATTGATGTCAGCGGAATGGCCTTGTTTTGAGGTGGACTGGGTTGCCGGACTGATTGGTTAGGGGGTGCGATTGCCGGGCTGGTTCTTTGGGTTGGCGGTTTGATTAGTTAGCTGCGGGACTGCCGGGCTGATTCCTGTGATTCGGCGGTTTGATCAGTTAGATGCAGGATTGCAAGCCGGGAGCAGAAGAGTGACGGATTTCTTAGGTAGCGGGTGGGATTGCCTGGCAGGAGCAGTGGATTTGCCGGTTGATTTGTAAGTTGGTGATATTGCCGGGCGGTTGCCCTGGAGTGGAAGGTTGTTGGGTTGTTGGGTTGTTGGGTTGTTGGGTTGCTGGGTTGGTTAGCCGTATTAAGCAGAATTTTTTCCTCTCTTGCTGATCCTTTCTGTGCCTATCCCTTTCTGTGCCTGATGGTAATCCAGCAAAAATGTCGCCTGGCCAGCTACTTCCGCCCTGCGCGCAATGATAAAAGCCCTGACTGAGATAGCCAGGGCTTTTAAGTTACTACCGATTTAACATTTACCATTAAGGAACTTAATTGAGATTTACTGCTTCGGTACTGCTATTTATGAACAGGTCCTGCGGATAATAATGAACACCAGAAGTCACTCATTATCATTAGCGGTTTTCACCACCTGATAGTCTTTTATGAGACAAAGACAGGTCAGGCCCGGATAAACCTGCACACCCCCATCGCGATATATACTCTTTGATGCGTTGCCTTACTTTCATTACGACGTTTAAACCGCAATCGTATCCTGTCGTAACGTAAACGTTCAGAACTACGAGGCCTTACATCATCGCGAATACTTTTTACTGCAATAACATCAACTTACTAAAAATGCTTTACTGACTACAGGTTACTGCTTTGTTACTAACGTTACTCCATTCAACAGTGCTATTAATACATAACTCAATTTAACAGGAGTGCTTACTAATTTAGCTCAAACTTCAACTTCATATTACTTTATCAGTGACGTCTTGTTTGCCGCTGATGTGTCTTACTTTACGGTTTTAAATTTCAAAGTCAACACTGTTTTTAAAAACATGTTTATATCTTCAGTAGCTTAGCAATAGCGTTAATAATCATTCTCAGGCAGGATGAGAACCCCCGCTGTTTTATTATCACTACGACTAAAAATAGAATTCTAATCTATTTATACTGAATAATTAGCCTGGTGATTATATCATTATTGCCCCCCTGCCTTCGGGTACGAACCGTCGATACATTCTCCGTTCAGGGACTGCGCGCTTAGCCATTCTAGTGCTCAGCGAAGTGCACAGAGCACTGTACAATAAGCGACCTGTGAGACACGAAAAAAGGCACCTTATCGGTGCCTTTTAGCGGTCCATCTTTAGTAATACAATCAGCGAATTAGTTCGACAGCTGGGTCATCAGCAGTTTAGCTGTCTCAACCGAGGAACCTGGGTTCTGACCGGTAATCAGCAGACCATCCTGCACCGCATAAGATTGCCAGTCATCACCGCGAGAGTAGATGCCGCCATTCTGTTTCAGCACATCTTCCACCAGGAACGGCACCACGTTGGTCAGGCCAACGCCCTCTTCTTCAGTGTTAGTAAAGCCGGTCACTTTCTTACCTTTTACCAGTGGTTCGCCATCGGCGCTTTTGACATCGCGCAGTACGCCCGGCGCATGACAGACCAGCGCTACCGGTTTACCCGCCTGCAGAGTTTGTTCAATCAATGCAATTGAATTTTTGTCGTTGGCCAGATCCCACAGCGGACCGTGACCGCCAGGATAGAAAACAGCGTCAAACGCATCCTGCGAAACTGAATCGAGGCGGACGGTAGCAGCCAGTACTGCCTGAGTCTCTTGGTCACCATGGAAGCGACGTGTCTGTTCAGTTTGTGAACCAGGCTCATCACTTTTTGGGTCGAGCGGCGGCTGACCGCCTTTTGGTGATGCCAGTGTGACCTCAACGCCCGCATCGGTAAAAGCGTAATAAGGGGCGGCAAACTCCTCCAGCCAGAAGCCAGTTTTCTTGCCGGTGTTGCCGAGTTCATCATGCGAGGTGAGTACCATTAAAATTTTCATATTTGCTCCGTCTCTGTGTATCGGTTCAGGCTAAAATTTAGGGTTCGGAACCGGCCGCTGTTCAGCCGTATTCTCTGTTGACCGGACCATCATTACCTGGCTGGACATATTTCTGAAATTTATTTCTTCAATTTCAGCTATTCACATAGCATTATAGCTCAATGAAATACGATCTGAATTTACTGCCTGTCCTGCTGGTGATGATGGAGGAGCGCAACGTCACCCGCGCTGCGGAGCGGCTCGGGATTACCCAGCCGGCGCTTTCCAATGCGTTAAACCGGCTGCGGGAAACGCTCAACGATCCGCTATTTATTCGCGAGCGCTATGGTATGCGCCCAACGCCAATGGCGGAACAGCTGGCCGAAGTGGTTGCGGCTTCGCTGGGCGCTATTGATAAAGTTATCCTCGGTCAGCAGGATTTTGACCCACGCCACGCTACCCGGCTCTTTACACTGGCCCCCAACAGCTACGTTGAATTCGTCATGATGCCGACCATCGTGGCACGCCTGCGCACCACCGCCCCGGGCATTCGCCTGCGACTGACGCCGTTTGGCAATGACATTGCCGAAACCGGGGTGATCTCCGGTAACACGGACATGGTGTTGGGTCGTATCGTTGAGCCGCCGGATAATCTGGTGGTACAGCATCTGATGGATGAAGGTCTGGCATGCGTAGTCCGGGCCGATCATCCTGAGGTTACTGACGAGCTGAGCGCGGAACAGTATGAGCAACTCCGGCATGTCAATGTACTGCCGCCCGGCCGGATGCGAGCCGGTTTATACCAGGCACTGGAACAGCGCGGACTACGCCGCCAGGTCGCGGTTTCAGTGACGCATTTTCTGGCGGTGCCGGAGATGATTGTGGTAACCGATTACTGCGCGACGCTGCCCCGGCTGATCTGTCAGCAACTGGCAAAAGATCCGCGGCTTAAGGTACTGCCTGCCCCGGTCGATCTGGGCACTTTTCCGGTTGAGATGGGCTGGCACGCACGTTATCGCGACGATCCGGCTCACCGCTGGTTGCGCAGCTTAATGATGGAAGTGGCGCAGACGCTCTCATCCGGTCAGTCGCTTAGTTAGCGCGATCATAATTACCGCACTAATTGTCACTATTGATATGGTAACTATGGTTATCATTATTCCCATCGGAGGCAACAACCTCCTCACAACCAACAGGAATATGACCATGAAAACCATTAAAGCTACTTCAATCGCTGCGCTTGCCGCTCTTTCGCTGATTTCATTCGGCAGCTTTGCACAGAGCGTCTCTGTCACCTCTTCTACGCTGGATGGCGCAGAAGCGAAAATCGCCGCACAGGCTCAGGAACAGGGCGCGCAGTACAAAATTACCGAAGCGAACACCAACAATCGTGTTCACATGACCGCTGAACTGTATAAATAACGGATGGTCGCAAACGGATTTGCCAGAAACGGCTGCCCACTGGGCAGCCTTTTTTGTGTCTGCTCAGGCAAGGCGGGTGTCAGAGGTTGAGCCGCCGCGCCACCAGAGAATGAATGCGCAGAGTGCAATGGCACCCAGTACGTAAAATGCGATGCTGTAGGAGTAACGAGCGGCGATGGCGCCAGTCAGGGCCGGGCTGAGTGAAGCGCCTGTTCCCTGCATCAGCATAATCACGCCCTGGCCGGCGTTGACATGGCCGGTACCGCGTAACAACGAAACAATATAGCCCGGCACCGCCACGCCCAGTATTCCGGCGGCAATGCCGTCCAGTATCTGCACCGGTATCACAAATATCGGTTCGGAGTAGCTGGCGGCCAGCAGCGCGCGCAGCGGCAAAATCAACAGCGCCGCCATAATCAGTGGGCGATAACCGACTGTCCCAATCCGCTTTGATACCCATAGCGCAACCGGAATCATCACCAGTTGTGATATCGCCACCGTTGCCGCCGCATACAGACCTGGACTGACCGCCGCCTGCGTGCCCGCAGACGCGACACGCATGCTGAGCATCGGCAATAACGCGGCATTAGCCAGATGAAACAGCAGCAGAGTAATCCCGGCGATCAACAGCGCGGGTTGCCGCACCAGCATCCATAAACCCTGAGCCGGAGACGCTTGTTGATGCTTTTCAAAACCACGCGCCACCTGATGATCGATCTCATCGCCACGGATCGCCAGCGTAGCGACGGCGGCAAATATTGCCATCATCGTCATCAGAATAAACACCGCAGCCATTCCCCAGTACCAAGCCGAAAAGCCAGCCAGCAGCGCGGCAACGGTATTACCGCCATGGTTAAAGGCTTCGTTACGGCCCATCTGCCGGTTAAACCCTGCCTGACCGCTTAGTCCCAGAGTGATACCGGCTACCGTAGGGCCGATAAACGCCGCAGCAATGCCCGCCACGATTTGCGATACCATGACGGTCCAGCTCTGATCGCTGTACCACAGCAGCAGCGTGGCGAGCGTAATGACCAGACATCCCAGCAGCACGATTGTTTTTTTATACCGGCTGGCATCCGCCGCAATCCCGGCAGGCAACGTGGCCAGCAGCCCGGCAATGCCGCCGCAGGTCATCACCAGCCCGATTTCGTCGGGCCGCCAGTGCCGCCCGGTCAGAAAGATACCCAAAAACGGGCCGAGGCCGTCACGTACGTCGGCCAGAAAAAACTCATCAGACAGAGAGCGGTGACATAGAATTTCCCTGAAAGCGAAGGGCAATGTGTTTGCGCTTCGTTTAAAAGTGAAATTATGGTTTACCGTCCGCAAAGTCACGCCGGGTTATAGTAACAAAATGAAAAAGGGCATCCGTAGATCGCTTTACGGATGGCCCTGAGAAGAGCTGGCACAGGCCAGCTACGCTTTAGCTAGGCGGCTTATTTATCGTTGCCGAAACCCTGTTTAATCAACGCGGGCAGCACGTTCGGGAAGTAGATGTTTTTATAGTAACCGCTGACGCTTTCGCTCCAGCTTTCGCCATCACTGCGTCCGATGTTTTTCCAGTGCTGGACCATCTCATCGTTATAGGCAGCGATGTGTTGCGCCATTTGCTCAGTCCGATAGGTCTCTTCATGGCGGAAGGTTGCCATCGGCAGACGCGGTTTCTGATGCGCAGGCTGATCAACGTGGCCGATAACCACACCGGCAATCGGGAAAGTCAGAGCCGGCAACTCCAGCAGCGAAATCATCGCCTGCGGATCGCGACGAATACCGCCGATTGGTACAATACCCAATCCTTCCGCCCGCGCGGCTGCCATTACCGAGCCCAGCGCAATGCCAATATCGGTGGAGCCGGAGACAATACTTTCAATGCTCTGATGGGCAATCTGCTGCTGATCGATGGCAGATATGGCCAGATCTGATTTATGCATATCGAGCACGAAGGTAATAAATACCGGTGCTTTGGCAATCCACGGCTGACCGCCAGCTATGGCAGCGATCTGAGCGCGTCGGCTGGCGTCACGCGTCACCACCACTGAAACCTGCTGCGAGTTCACCGACGTCGGCGCGCGATAGGCGGTACTGATTATCCGATCCAGAACCGCATCATCGACCGGTTGCTCTGTAAAACTGCGTTCACTTTTGTGGCTGGTAAAAATATCGATCAGGTTGCTCATAGTTCTCCCCTTATAAAGCCCAAGAATAACAGTTAACTGCGGGGAAAAACTTAACCGCACTGGCCTTACACTCGCGCCTTCTGCTACCTGCCCCAGCGGCTTCTCAGATACTCCACCGCCTGGCGGGTCTGAGGCTGATTAAGGTAATTCTCGCGAAACAAAATGGTGCCATCGATATTGGGGTTCGATTCATTCAAATCGAGCTGCTTTTTCAGCTCAGGCACGCCACCCTGTCGGGTCCAGTCAGGTTCAATCTTTGACGGTTCGCCCACTTTATACAGCGCCAGCCCGATATAAAGCCGGGTTTTGGTCGGTTTCACCACCTCAGCCCACCAGTTAGCCAGTACGTCATACCGTGCGGCCTGGCGCGAGAACGGCCAGTAGAGCTGGGGCGCGATGTAATCCAGTAGCCCCTGCTGCACCCAGCGCCGGGTATCCGCATAGGCTTCGTCATAGGCGGCGGCTCCACGGGTATCAGAACCGGCAGGATCGTGTGACAGGTTGCGCCAGACGCCTGCCGGGCTGACGCCAAATTCGACCTCTGGCTTCAGTTGCTTAATGGTGCGGGATACCTGCTCAATCAGCAGCTGGGTATTGTGTCGCCGCCAGTCTGCTTTAGCAGCAAATTCCTGGCCGTAGCGGCGGAAAGTCTGGCTATCGTTGAGCATCGAACCGGGCGATTCAGCATAGAAGTAATCATCAAACTGCACCCCATCCACCGGATAACGCGCGACAACTTCGGCCACGATGCTGGTGATCCAGTCACGCGCCGCCGGTATGCCAGGGTCAAGCACAAAACGGTCGCCGGCCGTACGTATCCAGTCCGGATGCAGCACAAATACGCTGGCCGGATGCAGCGACAGGGTGCGATTCAGCGCACTGACTGTCGAAGGTTTGGTGTTCACCGCGACGCGGTAGGGATTAAACCAGGCGTGTACCTTGATGCCGCGCTTATGCGCTTCATCCAGCATAAACTGCAGCGGATCGTAGCCAGGGTCCTCACCGATTTTGCCGGTCAGCATATCTGACCACGGCAGAATTTTTGATGGCCACAGCGCGGTAGCATCGGGTTTAACCTGAAAGAATACCGTGTTGATACCGAGACTTTTTAGATTTTCCAGCTTAGCGATCAGCGCATGCTGCTGCTGGCTGATACGTAGCGCGGGTGCATCACCGTTGACCGATTCAACCGGCGGCCAGTCGAGACGCGAAACGGTGGCAATCCAGACGCCGCGCACCGGCTGTTGAGTCTGCGGCTTTGGGGTCACCGGCAACGGCTGTTTCGTGACCGGTGGCAAAGGGGTCACCAGCGAGCGCGGCGGTTGCGAGGCGCAACTGACCAGCAGCAGTGCGGTGGCCAACGCCAGGCCTCGCCTGATAAAGGTCCGTGTCGGGCCGGGACGGTGATAAACGGCGATGATGAACTCCGGTAAATTCTGGTCGGGTCGCAAAAGGGACATTCTCGATGACCGGGATTAAAAGTCAATGCGTTACGACGATGAAACCGCCGCTGTCCCGTCCCTGCTTGCTGCATCACCGCCGCCTGATGCCGGTTGGCTAGTGGCTGCGCCACGCTGACAAGGTGACGGTCTGGCTGATGCCATCGTCAAGCGCATGGTCAGCCAGCCTGAACTGATAATCGCCAGCGGCGAGTTGCCAGTATCGGCTTGCGGGATCAAACACCGCCAGACAACGGGATTCAATCCCGATCGGTATCGTCCGCTGTTCGCCCGCCTCCAGCATCACTTTATGAAACCCCACCAGACGCCACGTCTGGCCGGGCTCTCCAGTCCGTCGGCCATACAGCTGAGCCACCGTTGCGCCGGCCCGCTCGCCACTGTTTTTTACCACCACGCTGGCATGTAGCTGATCATCCTGCTGGGTGATCTGCAGACTGTCGGCAGAAAAGGTGGTGTAGGAAAGACCGTAACCAAAAGGAAACAGCGGGCTCAGTCGCTGCCTTTCAAACCAGCGGTAGCCCACATCAGCGCCTTCAATATTGTAATCGACATGAAACACACCACCGCGCAGCGTTTCACCCGGATTGGAGGTAGTGACTGACGGATCGGTCATCGCCGGGCGCGGCAGTTGGTTTTCATCACGCGGGAAGGTTACCGGCAGGCGTCCTGATGGATTCACCCGACCAAACAGCACTCCGGCAATCGCTTCTCCCCCACCCGAGCCCGGATAAAATGCTGCCAGCACGCCGCTGACCTGCTCCAGCCAGGGCATCTTAACCGGGCCGCCCGACTCAATCACCACAATAGTATGCGGATTGGCACGCGCCGCCGCGCTAATCAGGTGGTCCTGTTGATCCTGCAGGGCCAGATCGGGCAGATCCTGTCCTTCGGTATTCCACGATTCAACAAACACAATCACTGCATCAGCTCCGGCGGCCTGCGAGGCAATCGCGGCGTGATCGCTGCCGTCGAGATAATCCACCCGGGCCGCGCCCGACTGGCAGCGGATTGCGTGCAGCGGCGAGGAAGGATGATAAACTTTCGGTACCGCCACGCCCATGATGGCAGCACCCTGTTCCGCATAATGCCCAATCGGCGTGACTGAAGAGGAGCCGCCGCCGGATAACACGCCCTGGTCAGCGTGGCCGCCAATCACCAACAGTCGTGGCAGATTCAGTGCCAGCGGCAAACAACCAGCGTGGTTTTTCAGCAGCACGAGGCCATTTTCTGCCGCCCGCTGCGCAATCAGCCGGTGCGCGGTGTAATCTATTGGCACGCCAGGCCGGGCCGGGAAGTCAATCGCCCCGACCGCAAACAGGCTTCTTAACTGCCGTCTGACCATCTCATCCAGCCGCTCAGCCGGGACCCGTCCCTGCTCCACCGCCCGCCTCAACGGCTCGCCAAAAAACGGCTCTGGGTCCATATTGCTGCCGGACTGAACATCTAACCCGGCCAGCGCCGCCTTTTCGGTAGAATGGGTCGCTCCCCAGTCGGACATCACCCAGCCTTTGAAGCCCCACTCGGTTTTCAGAACCTGCTGCAATAGATGGTGGTTTTCACTGGCCCATTCGCCGTTGACCAGGTTGTAACCTGGCATCACCGCACCCGGTTCTCCCAGTTCAATAGCTATCCTGAACGCCAGCAGGTCAGACTGCTGCATCGCCTGTTCATCCAGATCGGAACTGACCAACACCCGTCCGGTCTCCTGCGCATTGAGCGCAAAATGTTTCACGGTAGAGACCACATGCTGTGACTGAATGCCTTTTACCGCATGTCCGGCGATGATGCCGGTCAGCAGCGGATCTTCTGCGATATACTCAAAATTTCGACCGCCACGCGGTTCGCGGATCAGATTGGCACCGCCCGCCAGCTGCACGTTAAATCCTTTTGCGTGCGCCTCCCGCCCCAGCATATTGCCGGTGGTTTCCGCCATCGCCGGATCAAAGCCCGCACCCAGTAATAGTGAAGAAGGCAGCGCGGTGGCATTGTCGCCGGGCCGCACATTAGCCAGGTTGCCGACGCCAAGACTGGCATCCGATTGTTGCATTGCCGGTATGCCCAGCCGCTCAATTGCCGGATAACAGGCAGCCGAACCTAAAGCGCCAGGGATTCGGGCTTCACCCGGCGCGGGAATCGCCATCGGACCACTCAGCCAGCGCATTTTTTCATCCATCGTCATCTGTTCCACTACGCTTTGGGCGCGTTGATCAGCGCTCCGCGTCCGGTCCTGCCAACGGCTTGTCATGATATTCTTCCTGAAGTGGGTGAGAGTTATTCAAGACTAGCGTTAAACGGGACGGTTAGCCCCGAAACGGTAATCAATCCAGCTCCGGGTACCCGTTCCACCGGCGAGTTACAGTCCATGCAAAGACGATAAAAGTGCTGAGCTGGCATAACATCTGTACCTCTTTGGGCCGTTACAGATACCATTGGATGACAATCACTACTGCTACAACCTCGTGGTCAGTGACCGCTACCGTTATTATGACGGAAATAAAAAAGCCCGACGATGCGGGCTTTTTTATTTACTTTTAATGCGGAAACTAAGATTTACTTTCTTTACTACTGTTCGGATTGGTAAAAAAACGTGATATTAAAAATAAAAACACCTTAACAAACGCTGCAAGCGTTGCGACTGTTACCACTGCCTTTGAAATTGTTGCTGGCATAGAATACCACTCTAAATATGATACGCCAGCGCCACTAAGGAAAGCGGCACCTGTAAGCACTCCTGCCATTGCAGCTAAACCGCAGATTAATTTTGCCATCTATTCCCTCAGCTATCGTTGCTGCTAAGTACTTTACCAGGTGCACTGGCCACCAATACTTCCTCCAGCATTATTTCTGCCGGTATTGTTATTACAGGAACCGATACCACCACCGATAGCACTGGCTACGGCCGTACCTGCGCCACCTACCGAACCCGCAACCATTCCGCCCAAAATACCATTGAGACAGTCTTTCAGTTCAGGATGAGCGGCGACCAGCTGAAGAACGCCATTGTCTGGAACAAAGATATTAGGGTGACTGCCAGAACTGCTACCGTGCTGACTGGTTCAGGCGCCTGCGCCAGCATAAGCAGGATCATAAGCTCCACTTGCACCTGCGATAAACGTCAACTGCATTTTATTTAACATTTCCATTTTTAATCCTCTTAAATATTTATTCTTACCTGAAGAGAACTGTACTGCAGAACAGGTATATCAATTAAGTGAAGCATAATCAAAACGTGTCTCAGCTAATATTTTAAAGTGACGTAGTTGAAACAAAAGAAGATTGTGATAAAGCAGACCCAATTGGCAATGAATTAATAATAAATAAAGCTGAAATACCCTGATGCTTTTTAAAGATATGTGCGTAATTTCACATTCCCCATTAAATGCAGACCCGTATGTGGCTCTCCCATATTTCTGTCGCATTTAATAATCAAATTCAATGTGTGATGCCTTCTATGCAGCAGGTAATAGCACCAGACAACCCTCTTATGGGGTAAAAAAGATAGGCTGGCACGTTTAACCTGATATCGCTCATCTGGCAACCTGCCGACCGTTGAAAGCGCTCCAGATCTTTTAGCGCGGCGGACTGAATTCGATGCCAGCCGAGGTCAGGCAGGCTTTCAGCGTGCCGAACGCATCCTGCATTGCCGTTCGTTAACGCAGGCATAGCCGAGCAGCAGACCGCGTTGGTCCTGCGGATGCATATAGTATTGCGATAACGGCCGGACTTTGACGCCACGCGTTAACGCCTGCGCCGCAATCGCCACATCATCTGTTCCGGGCGGCAGCGGCATGACCAGATGCAGGCCCGCTTCATGATTGACCGGCGGTAAGAACGAAGCTCCGAGATAGCGCTCGATCAGCTTACATAAAAACTGACGTCGCTGACGGTAGAGCAGCCGCATGCGGCGGATATGATCCATGTAATGGCCCAGCCGGATGAACTCCGCCAGCGCCCGCTGAATCAGCAAATGTCCGCCGCGATACAGCTCCGCCGCTGCGATGCGTAACGGTTGTGCCAGCGGCTTAGGCACCACCAGATAACCAATCCGCAATGCCGGATAAAGCGTTTTGCTGAAGGTGCCCATATAGATTACCGGTGCGTCCGCTTCCAGCCCCTGCAGCGAAGGATAAGGCTGGCCTGAGAAGCGAAACTCACTGTCGTAATCATCTTCTACGATCAAGCTATGATGACGACGAGCCAGCGCCAGCAGTGCCTGACGTCGTGCCAGACTAAGATGCACGCCCAGCGGATACTGATGTGACGGTGTCACAAATACCATTTTAGGCGCCGGTCCGCTGTCCGGCACGATGCCCTGCTCATCAACCGGCATCGCCCGAATATCCAGACCGTTCATCCGCAACAGATTACGGGTGCCCCAGTAGCCCGGCTCTTCCATCCATACCCGGTCGCCCGGATCGCACAGCACTCGCGTCACCAGATCCACCGCCTGATGCACCCCTTCGGTAATTAAAATCTGGTCGGCATCGGCCCGCACCGAACGCGCCACCCGCAAATAGTCCACCAGAGCATGACGCAGATCGGGGCAGCCACCGCCGCTGCTATACACCAGCCGGTGAACGTCCGGTTCCCGGTTCAGTCGGGCCTGAATCTGACTGAATAATTTATGGGGGAACTCGGTAACGTCCGGCGCGCCGGGCACAAATGCCCCCCACTGATAGGGTGAAGCGGTGGCATGTCCGAGCAAACTTGCGCCGCGTTTTGACAGCGTTGCCGGCAGCGGTAACGTCACCGGCTGAGTATCAAGCACTGCATCACTTTGCAGGCAGTTTTCTGGCAGCGTTTCAGCAATCCAGGTGCCGCTGCCGGTACGCGCAGTGACATAGCCCTGCGCCATCAGGCTCTCATAAACATGCATCACAGTATTGCGCGACACCCCGAGTTCACGCGCCAGATCGCGGGTCGGTGGCAGTTTTCCGCCGCGCGGGAACACCTCTTCAATAATCGCCGCCTGCATACAATTCAGCAGACGCTGATGCAAAGAGCCGGCGGGTTCAAACTGTAACCGCGCTAATAGATGATCTGCGTACAACAGTTGCAATTGGCTCCACCTTTCCTTCAACAATTGGCTCTGGCAACTCACCGCGCCTCACGCATAAATAAGCGTGTTTGTCGGGAATTGTAAATACGCAATACAGCGAGGTGGATTAAATGAGCGAAAAAAATAGTCTGATGCAGCAACGCAAAGCACAGGCGCTGCCTAAGGGTATCGGTACGCTTTGCGACTGGTATGTCGCCCGGGCCGAGAACGCCACCTTATGGGATCAGGCTGGCAACAGCTGGATCGATTTCGCTGGCGGCATCGCGGTGCTGAACACCGGTCATCGCCATCCGCGCATTGAACAGGCGGTCGCCGATCAGTTAACGAAGTTTACCCATACCGCTTTCCAGATCACCCCATATGAAAGTTACATCGCCCTTGCTGAGCGCATTAATCAGCGGGTACCCATTGCCGGGCCGGCGAAGACGGCATTCTTCACCACCGGCGCGGAAGCGGTAGAAAATGCTGTCAAAGTGGCGCGAGCCTATACCCGTCGTCACGGCATCATTACCTTTGGCAACGCGTTTCACGGCCGGACGTTTATGACCATGGCGATGACCGGCAAAGTGGCCCCCTACAAGCGGGATTTTGGCCCGATGCCGGCCTCAGTCTGGCACGCCCGCTACCCCAGCGAAGTACAGGGGATCAGTGTTGCAGCGGCACTCAGCAGCCTTGACGACATTTTTAGTCAGGACGTTGCGCCGCACGACGTCGCCGCCATTGTGCTGGAACCGGTGCAGGGCGAAGGCGGATTCCACGCTGCGCCGCTGGCCTTTATGCAGTCGCTACGCGAGCTGGCCGATCGCCACGGCATCCTGCTGATTGCGGATGAAGTTCAGAGCGGCTTTGCCCGTACCGGCAAGCTGTTCGCCATGGAACATTATCCGGTGAAAGCGGACATCATCACCATGGCCAAGAGCCTGGCAGGCGGGATGCCACTGTCCGCCGTTGCCGGTCGGGCCGAGGTAATGGATGCGCCCTCACCCGGCGGCCTTGGCGGCACCTACGCCGGTAATCCGCTGGCTATTGCCGCCGCACATGCGGTGCTGGATGTGATTGAAGAGGAACAGCTGTGTCAGCGCGCCGTCAAATTAGGTGCCTGGCTGGAGGCGGAACTGCAAAAACATCATGCCACTTATCCGGCGATTGCCGACGTCCGCGCGCTGGGATCGATGGTCGCGATGGAGTTTCATCAGCCCGGCGATGCACAGGCGGTGCAGCAGGCGGCAATGGCGAATGGCCTGCTGCTGCTGACCTGTGGCGCGAAAGGCAATGTGATCCGCTTCCTTTATCCGCTCACCATCCCCGATGCGCAGTTCAGCCAGGCGCTGGATATTCTGAACGCGGTGCTCAGCCAGGCTCTGACGCCCGTGACTCAGGGTAGCGTTCCGGCCTGATTCCCCCGGCTGATTCATCCGGGTTCTATCCCCCTGCTCGTCCGGGCCACATCCCGGACGCAGCGTCGGAGACGATGACATGACAATGACTCACAACGCGAATGATGATTCGCTTGCGCAAAATCTGAAGCCTCGCCACGTAAGGATGCTTTCCATCGCCGGGGTAATTGGTGCTGGATTGTTTGTGGGCTCCGGCCACGCCATTTCAGAGGCAGGACCGGCAGTATTAATTTCCTATGCGGCGGCCGGAGCGTTGGTGGTGCTGATTATGCGAATGCTGGCTGAGATGGCGGTCGCATCGCCTGATTCCGGCTCGTTTTCGACCTATGCCGACAAGGCGCTCGGCCGCTGGGCGGGCTTTACCATCGGCTGGCTCTACTGGTGGTTCTGGGTGCTGGTTATCCCGCTGGAGGCCAATGCGGCCGGAACGATACTGCATGCCTGGTATCCACAGGTGGCTATCTGGCAGTTCACTCTCGCCATCACACTTATTCTGACCGTGACCAATTTGCTGAGTGTGAAAAATTATGGCGAGTTTGAATTCTGGTTTGCGCTGATCAAAATCGCCGCCATTATTCTGTTTCTCGGCGTGGCGGCGGCGGCGGTGTTGGGGTGGTTGCCCGGCAGCGGGACTCAGGGACTGTCACATCTGTATGATACCCACGGCTTTATGCCGAACGGAATGGGCGCGGTAATGGCCGCGATCCTCACCACCATGTTCTCCTTTATGGGCACCGAGATTGTGACTATCGCCGCCGCCGAGTCGAAGAATCCTGGTAAGCAGATCACCCAGGCAACCAACTCGGTCATCTGGCGTATCGCGCTGTTTTATCTGCTGTCGATATTCTTTGTGGTGGCGCTGGTACCGTGGAATACGCCGGGCCTGGTGCAACAGGGTTCCTGGCAGACGGTGCTACAGGCGATGAACATCCCGCACGCCAGGCTGATCGTTGATCTGGTGGTGCTGATGGCGGTGTGCAGTTGCCTCAACTCGGCGCTCTATACCTCATCGCGGATGCTCTATTCACTGTCACGCCGTAAAGATGCGCCCGCCGCCGCCTCCCGCACCAACCGCAGCGGCACGCCGTGGATTGCGGTGCTGCTCTCTACGGGTGCCGCCTTTCTGGCGGTGATCGCCAACTATCTGGCCCCAAGCGTAGTATTTGAGTTTTTGCTGGCGAGTTCCGGCGCTATTGCGCTGCTGGTCTACCTGGTGATCGCCGCCTCGCATCTGGTGCTGCGTAAAAAACGCGAAAAAGCGGGTGAAGTGCTGAGCTATCGGATGTGGCTGTTTCCCGGCCTCACCTGGTTCACCATCCTGTTTATCGTTACGGTGCTGGTGGTGATGCTGTTTGATGACCGTCATCAGGCTGAACTGCTGGCAACCGGCGGGCTGACGCTGGTGATCATCGCCACCAGCTACCTTTTGCACCGCAAAAGAGAGAAACGGCAGAGCGCGAAGTTTTATCCCCTGCACTATTCCGATCACTCCTGATTATAAGCTCTCCATCAACACGCCCAGGGAGGGGCGCTGTTCAATAACTCACCATTTTTTCCGTTCCGGCTTCAGGCTGCATTATTCTGGCGGCGAGCCTGACGAAATTATTAACAGGCCGTTTATTGCGTGACAGCTCCCGTTCAGCCGTAATGAAGACTGAATTAACCCGCGTGGCAAACAGGTTGATAAAAAGCCAATTCAACCTTGCCGATTTACATTAAGAAATCCGTACAAAGCGAGGATCTATTATCTATAACAACCGGCAAAACGGGACAGCGTCATTCACAGCGCTGACCCGCAGTTGTTTATAACCTCAACAGTGGCGTCATTTAAAGATAAGTGACCGAAACAATCCCTTTACGTTTAGCGGCATCAAGCCAGTGCGTCGCCACAGTCACGGGCAGAGAGTCGAGTGACTGCGACTTCATCAGGTCAGCGGTGCGGACTACCGTCTGGCCATTCTGCGGATCGGAGCAATAAAAAGTCGCAGGATTGTGGATCACTTTCATATTACAGGAGGCCGTGAATATTCCTCCACTGAAGCCGATCGCACCTGAAGATGACGCCATCTCTGCGCTGGCAGACGGGCCGGCCAGGGTAAATAGCAGTGTCGCCAGACAAGCATACCGATATGATTTCATTGTGCATTCTCCTGGATGTGTATACCTGTTATCGGCAGCTGCACCGATACATTAAGCTCAGAGATAAAAACACTGGGAAAGAAACGGTTTGATGCGATAAAGAGCCAGAGATTCAGACGACCGCTGGCGTGCAATATAAAACAATGAAAATGACTGAACAAAATCAAGTATAGCGTAGCCGCTGATTTTTTAACGCAATCTGAAATTTACTTATTCATGCAGTCCATAAAATGTCGGTTTACTGACTGGTCTTCTATCCGAGCATCTAAATAAACGCATCATGAAACAGGCAGAAATTACCGACAGCATTTCCACATCGCATTCTGGTAACGCACCTGCTGACTTTATTAATTATCAGGCGTTAATTGTTTTACCTTAAGCTGGCCAGCGCGCATAAACACATGATGACAGCATCAATGAATCAACTTACCTGAGCGATACTTTTGTACAGCTCATCAAGAAACAGCCGCAGCGCGGCGGACTGGTGCTCGCGCGACAGATAAAGTCCCCAGATACCCAATGTTTGTGGCCGGTAATCAGGGAGCAACTGCACCAGCTTGCCGCTAGCAAGGCTGCTGCGGGCTTCCTGCTCGGGCACCATTGCCACACCGCAGTCGGCAATGGCGGCATCACACAACAGCGATGAGATGCCGGCACTGAAATTCCCCCTGACCGCCACGGCGATCTTTTCACCCTGTGGTGCCGTAAAATGCCAGCTTTGTCCGGCAAATCGGCTGTAATAAAGACAGTTGTGCGACGATAACGCCTCTGGCGTCTGTGGCGTTCCCTGTTTCGCCAGATAACCCGGCGAGGCACAAAGTACCGAACGACATTCGCCCAGACGACGCGCGATCGCACCCGGCTCCGGCGCGTCTGTGATGCGGATCGCCAGATCGATGCGCTCGCCTATCAGGCTGACCGGTTGATTATTAATTTCCAGCTCAATACGCAGCGCCGGATAGCGACTAAGGAAATCAGGAATTGCCGGGCCGACCAGGTGAGTCGCGGTAAAATGCGCGCAGGCGATACGCAGCGTACCGGCGGGCATCGCCTGCGTCGATTCCTGCTCAATCTCTTCCGAAAGCCGCGCCAGCTGACGGGTTCGCAGCAAAATTGCCTCGCCGGCGGGGGTGATAGTCAACCGACGCGATGAACGGTGCAGCAGGCGCGTCCCAGCCCACTTTTCCATCTCTTCCAGATAGCGGCTGACCATCGGCCGCGAAATGCCCAGCGCCCGTGACGCCGCGCTCAGGCTGCCCAACTCACATATCCGGTTAAACACCGCCGCGGCTGTCACGCGATCCATCTCATCACCTGTACGATTTATGAAACTCAGCATCTCTGATTGCGGGAATTCTATCAGATAACAAAAGCCGTAAAATAGCGCCCGGTGATGTGCAGATAAATAAAGCGCCAGCGGATGAGCGAGCAGTAACGCCTGCATTCTCCACCGGTGACTGCGCTGAAGTTCGTCAGGCAACCTTTTCCGCTACTCTGAGGATTAATAATGAAAACCACGCTGTTACCGTTAACGCTGATTCTGGCCTCGGCCGCCGCCACGGCGGCCCCGCTGCAATTCGAAACCTACAACCCGCAGCACGACGGTATTTTCGCCGTTTCCTCAACCCTGGTGAGCGGACCGAAAGAAGCCATTCTTTTCGATGCGCAGTTCAGCACCATTGACGGTGAAAAACTGGTTGAGATGATTAAACGGAGCGGTAAAACGCTGAAAGAGATTGTCATCACCTCTGGCGATCCTGATTTTTATTTTGGTCTGGAACCGATTGTGAAGGCCTATCCTGACGTGAAGGTGGTTGCGACGCCGGGCGTGGTGAAACACATTCAGCAGACGCATCAGGCCAAGCTGAAATACTGGGGACCGCAGATGAAGAAGGGCGCGCCGGATAAACTGACCCTGCCGAAAGTCACCGATCAAACCCGCTTCAGCGTCGATGGAGAAGTGCTGGAGTTGCGTCATCCGGATGAATATGCCGCTTACGTCTGGGTCCCGTCGGAAAAGACCATTCTGGGTGGAACGGCGATTTCATCCGGCATTCATGTCTGGACCGCCGATACGCAGACGGTGCAAAGCCGCACCGCCTGGCGCAACGTGCTGACTGAAATGCAGGGGCTGAAGGCGAAAAATGTCATTCCGGGGCACTACCTCGGCGAACGCCGGCCGGGAGTCAGGCGGTAGATTTCACCCTCAATTACCTCAAAAGCTTTGACGCGGCTCTGGCGCAATATAAAACCTCATCGCAGGTCATCAGCGCGGTTAAAGCTACCTGGCCACAGCTGGCAGAAGAAGGGTCACTGGAACTCAGTGCCAAAGTGAATACCGGCGAAATGAAATGGTAAGCTGAACGCATTGTTCACGCGCCCTGACCCGCCGTCTCTCCCGGGACGGCGGGTCGTCAGCCGCGTTGCGGTGCTGTGGAATTATTCTGCAGTTAGCTGTCTGGGATGCAGCCCCGCAACCGGACTTAATGCTTCAAGCCGGGCAGCAATAGCCAGAATTGTCGCTTCATCGTGCCATTTCCCGGTGATCTGAATGTTGATCGGCAAGCCTTCACTGCTCTGACCAAAGGGTAAGGCAATACCTGGCAATCCGGTCACGTTAAGCGGGACCGTGGCCGCCTGCAGCCAGCTGACATCCACCGTCTGCCCATCAATCACCAGCTGTTCAATCCCGTGCTTATGCGCCGGCGTCGGCAGTACCTGGGTAATCAGTGCATCATAACGTGAGAAGTAATCGGCGTAGCCATCGCGGATACGCTCTGCTGCCTGTTCCGCTTCGATGTACGCCTGCAGCGGCGTATCGGGCAGTGACAGCATGGTTCTGGCCATTTTATAGATTTCCGCCGGATCCCGGCCCGCCACGGCTGCCGCAAAAGCAGGCTTCATCTCCATCACGTGCAGACGGTTGAACACGTCCAGCGCAAAGTCACGTTCCAGCGCGGCAATCCCCACCTCCTCAACCTGCACCCCGCTCTGTTGCAGTGCCGCGGCCGCCGCTTTCACCACCGCCGCCACTTCCGCATCAACCGGACCGAAGCCGGGTCCGGTCATCCAGCCAATCCGCAGCGGACGAGGCTGGACACTATGATCGGATAGCGGATGGGCGGCACGGGTAGCAAAAGCATCCTGCCCATCCGGGCCCGACAGCAATGAGAAAGCGAGCGCTATGTCGCGTACGGAGCGCGCCATCGGGCCGACATGCCAGAAACGACGCGGTGCGCGCGGCCAGATACCGGTCATCGGTATGCTGCCATGGGTGGCTTTGATTGAGGTGATACCGGTCTGAGACGCCGGACCACGGACAGAAATGGCCAGATCGGTGCCCAGTCCGAGTGGCGACATCCCGGCGGCGATGGCGGCAGATTCGCCCCCGCTAGAGCCGCCGGGCGTGCGCGTCAGGTCCCAGGGATTGTTCGTGCGGCCGCTGAGTAAATTGTCGCTTTCGATCCAGTATGAGAATTCAGGCAGATTGGATTTAGCCAGCAGAATGCCGCCGGCCGCTTTCATCCGCGCCACGCTGGTAGCATCCTGCGACGGCATACGATGCCTGAAGATTGGCGATCCGCGCTGCGTCATCACACCAGCGGTATCAATCGAATCTTTGACGGTAAAAGGTACGCCGTGCAGAGGCCCCAGCGGCTGACCTGAACGGACAGCCTGCTCAGCCGCTTTTGCCTCACTCAGTGCGTTCTCCGCCAGCGTGACAATCGCATTAACCTGCGGATTAGTTTGTTCAATGCGATCAAGGTGTGCTTTAACCACTTCCACCGGTGAAACGTCGCCGTTGCGAATCAGTTGAGCCAGTTCAGTCGCGTCGTTAAAAAAGAGTTCATTTTGCATTTTCATTTACCTACCTGTCAGTTGGTAGGTAAACAGTAGATCGCTTATTTTACGCTGTCAATAACTACCTGCCAGATGGTAGGATAATGACTTCACCGGAGGAGACACTATGAGTAAGAATGCAAAAGAAGCGATCCTGTCGGCGGCACGTAAAAGTGCGCAGGCCCATGGCTATGTCGGCCTCAACTTCCGCGAACTGGCGAGTGAAGTCGGCATCAAAGCCGCCAGCATCTATCACCATTTTCCTGGCAAGGCGGAATTAGGGGCGGCGGTTGCCCGACGCTACTGGGAAGATACTGCCGCCGATCTTGACGCACTGCGTGAATCAAACCCGGATGCAGCGGCCTGTCTGCGCCAGTATCCGCATATTTTCCGCCGTTCGCTGGAAAGCGAAAACCGGCTCTGTATGGGCAGCTTTATGTCCGCAGAATATGACGATCTTCCCGAGGCGGTGAAGACCGAGGTGCAGCATTTTGCGGAGGTGAATATTGCCTGGCTGGCTGCGCGATTGCAGGAAACCGGCATGACCGACGTGGAGCAGAGTCAGGCACGGGCGCGGGCCATTTTTGCCGCCGTGGCCGGGGCACAGTTGCTGGCCCGCAGCCGTTCCGACATTTCGCTGTTTGATGCGCTGATAACCGATTATCAGGCTGCCGGTCTGCTGCCGGCTTAAGCGCCGGGTTATCGGGCCTGGCACGTCCCGATCGGGTTTCTCACCCCCACCACCAACCCGGTGGGGGATTTCTGCGTTACGGCTTTGCTTACCGTTCGCGCAGCGCTTCGCGGGCCCGGTTAAGCGGCTTGAGCAGATACTCGATGATAGTTTTGCTGCCGGTATGGATCTCCCCCATGGCGATCATTCCCGGATAAACCGGAAAGTGCTTCCCTTTTTTGTTCACCAGATAGTCTTTATCGGTCCGGATATAAACACGGTAAAAATATTGGTCGCGATGAACCTCATCCTGAATCGTATCAGGCGATATCGAGGCAACCTCTCCTTCCAGCCCGCCGTAAATGTTAAAGTCATACGCGGTCAGCTTGACCACGGCGCGCTGACCCGGGGTGATAAAAGCCACATCACGCGGCGCGATCTGCGCTTCAATGATCAGCTGTTCATCCAGCGGCACGATCTCCATCAGGTTGCCACGTTGCGGGATAACGCCCCCCACCGTGTTCACTTCAATATCTTTCACAATCCCTCTCACCGGCGCGACCACAACGGTTCTCTTCAGCGTATCGGCCCGCCCGATAATAATTGAGCGCTGCGAGGCCGCTTCCGCGTTGGCTTTCGCCAGCTCCTCACGCGCCCGTACGATATACTGGTTTTCGGCATCGCTGAGTTTGTTATTCAGTTCATTAGCCTGGCGCTTGAGCCGCAGAACTTCGACGTTACTGGCCGCCCCTCTGGAAACCAGTGACGACGTCAACTGCAGCTCGCGGTTAACCAGGCTTAACGCTTCACGCAGTCCGCTTACCGTCTTCTCCAGATTTTCACGACGCGAGTGATAAAGCGCGGTTTCGGCTGCCACCAGCGCCGGATCCTCGCCCACCTCAGCAGGAAATGTCAGCTCGGTACCGGCGGTTTCCGCCTGTAAGCGCGCGGCGGTTGCCAGCGCAGCGCGCAGTCGTGAGGTACTTTCCTGCAGGCCGGAGTCGATCTGGGTCGGATCCAGCAGCGCCAGGACCTGGCCCGCCTCGACCACATCCCCTTCGTGCACCTTAAGCTCTTTCAGGATCCCGCCTTCCAGCGACTGAATAATCTGCTCATGCGAACTGGGAATCACCTTACCTACCCCGACGGTGACTTCATCCAGCTCAAAATTTGATGCCCAGATAAAGAACAGCAGCAGCATCACCATTACCGCCATCACGATCATGCCGCCAGCAGAGAACCACTGCCGGAAGCGTGCCGTTTTCTTTTTCTTCAAAGCAGAAAGAGGAGTGGTGATCATTTTGCGGCTCCTGAAGTGTTCAGATTGACTCTGCCGTGGTGAGGCGTCGGTTCAGCGCTGGACGGCCGGCTGACCAGCATGGCTTCTTTGCTTCCGTCCCGGACAATTTTACCTTTCTCAATCAGCAGGATACGGTCCACCAGCTGCAGCGCCGCCGGGCGATGAGTGGCAATGATCAGCGTCCGGTTACCCATCCAGACCTTCAGTTTTTCAATCAGGTGCTTCTCTACTCCATCATCCAGCCAGGCGGTTGGCTCATCGAGCAGCAGCACGCTGGGCTGACGCAGGATGGCGCGCGCCAGCAAAAGCTGTTGCCGCTGCCCGCCGGAGAGCCCTTTTCCGCCTTCCTGCAACGGGTAATCCATTCCCTCTGGCAGCTGGCGAATAAACTCAATCGCCCCGCTGATCTCCAGCGCCTGTAACATCTCTTCCTCGGTCGCCAGCGGCATACCTAACCGCAGGTTTTCCCGAATCGTGCCGTAGAACAGCGAGGACGTCTGGCTGACCAGGCCGACATCACGGCGTACATCCAGCGGATCAATCGAAGAGAGACGAACCCCGTCGAGCAGCAGCGCACCTTCGCCTGGCTGTAACAATCCGGCCATCATCTGTAATAAGGTTGATTTGCCTGAGCCGTTGCGGCCCAGTAGCGCAAGCTTCTCGCCCGCCGCGATGGTCAGTTTGTTGACCGCAATAACCGGATTGGGCGAATTGGGATCGTAGCGATAGCTCACCTCAGAGAAGCTGTATTCGCCATAAATTCGCGGCCGATGGATCTGCACGCTGTGCTCAGGCTGATCGACCTCGCTTTTCAGCAGGTTTTCGAGGCCTTCGCGCGCGACTTTGGCTTGCTGCCAGCGGCTGAAAATCATCGTCAGTTGCCCGAGCGGGGCCATCATGCGTGACGCCAGCATTGAGCAGCCGATCAGCACGCCGGTGGAAAGATCGCCGCTCATCGCAAAGAAGGCCCCCACCAGCACCACCCCGATATACGCCACGGTCTGGACTTCACTGGTCCAGCTCATTAGCAAGCTGCTGATAAAACGCTGCTTCTTCGATGATTTACTGATCGCCTCGTTCAGATGATTCCACTGATTCTGAAAGTAAGGCTCAGCGCGCAGCAGTTTGATGTCATCCATGCCCTGAACCGCTTCAACCAGCATGGCGTTGCGTACCGCCGATTCACGCATCGTGGCTTTAGAGAGTTTCGCCAGTGAAGATTGCGCCAGCAGTCCGGGAATAATGATCAACGGCAGAGCCGCCAGCGGGACCAGCACCAGCCAGCCGCCCAGCAGCCAGAGAATAAACAGAAAGATGATCAGAAACGGCAGATCGGCGATAGCAGAGATGGTGGTTGAGGTAATCAGTTCCCGGATCTGTTCCAGCTCACGGATTTGAGCAATAAAAGAGCCGGTCGATTTTGGCCTCAGATCGTTGCGGATGCGCAGCGCATGACCAAACACCCGGTCCGAGATCCGCAAATCAGCGCTCTTGCCCGCCATATCTGAAATATGAGTGCGGATAATCCGCATGATAAAGACGAAGGTCAGGGCAATCATCACCCCGCCGAACAACACCCACAAAGACGGAACCGACTGTGAGGGGATGACCCGGTCGTAAACCTGCATGGTAAATAACATCGCCGACAGGCCGAGCACGTTGGAAATCAGCGAGGCGAACATGACGTGCACGTAAGCAGGCCACTCTTTCAGAATGGTTTGCCATAGCCAGTCGGCGCGATGCGGTTTGATATAGTCATCTACCCGCGCATCCGGTACCGAGGTCTCCGGTTTGGCTAACAGCACACGCTGCGCATGTTCCGCCAGTTCATCAAGGGTAAGCACGGTCTGCAATTGCTGCTCGCCATTCAGCATCAGACTGACTTTGCCCTCTTCGCCCAGCGTGGTAATCACCCCAACGCCACGCGGGCCGAAATCAACGATCAGCGGCAGACGCCACGGGTCCAGCAGGTCCGGATGAAAATCATCAAAAATGACCAATAATCCCAGCTGGCGCGCCATGTTTTCAATCAGTTGCTCCTGGCTAAGCTGGTGTAACTGCCACTCCGCCTCGCCTTTAACCCGCTCCGGCGAGCCATCCAGACGATAATGTTTTGCCACCAGCAGCAGCGCTTCCAGCCACGGCGTATAGGTTTTTTTAGGTTGCCGGGAGGATGAAAAATCCTCGTTGCGTTCGGTTTTTATCATAATAATTTTCTCTTACTCACTGCGAGGCGTATTAAGACGTGATACGCAAACCCTGGATAAGCTGGTTATCAAAATTAAATGCTTCCCGGGCCAACCCGGCCAGCACCACATAATTAACCGATGAAGCCCATAAATCGCAGCGGGCATTAATAAGATCCTGTTCGGCCCGGCTAATTTCCTGTTCGGCATTCAGTAAATCGAGCACGTTACGGGTACCTAACGATAAATATTGCTCACGGTAGAGTGAACGCGTTTCCAGAATAGTTTTCATTCTGCGGCTGAGTAATGAAATATTACGCTGCAGGCCGTTGACGCTCTGAAAATAGTTGCGTTGCTGATCGGTTATTTCCAGTTTTTTACTGGCAATGGCCGATCTTGCCGCTTCAAGCGCCCGGGCGCTGGCACTTTCCTGAGCAACCAATGCGCCACCCTGATAAAGGGTACTGTTCACCGATAAATAGACGTTCTGATACTGACTGTGACGCTGGCTGCTGGCGATATCCCCCATATATTTGTTGCTGTTCGCTTCCAGCGACACCGTGGGATAACGCTGCGCTTTATAGCTGCGTAATTCAGCCTGGGCGACGGCTGCATCTGCCTGCGCCATAAGAATCTCTGGATTACGGTTGAGATCGATATGGTTGCGCTGGCGCTCAATTAACGGCAGCAGAGAGGCGAGTGGAACCCAGCGGCTGGCCGATCAGTGACTGCAGGTGATACTTCTGCTGCTGCAGTTTGATCTCAATATCCTGCTGTTGCGCCAGCGCGGCTTCCACACGCGCCTGCGCCTGGACCGGATCAACCCGGGTACTGGCGCCCGCGTCGGCCCGCATCTGCGTCAGCGCCAGGATGTTGCGTAATGCTTTGACTTCTTTTTTTGCATTATC
Organism: Pantoea brenneri; assembly: GCA_002095305.1. Lineage (GTDB taxonomy): Bacteria > Pseudomonadota > Gammaproteobacteria > Enterobacterales > Enterobacteriaceae > Pantoea > Pantoea brenneri. The sequence continues at coordinate 6,813 of MIEI01000045.1, read as the reverse complement.
AAGCAGCTGCGCGTATCGATACACTTCATTCATCGCCAGCGCAGTTTGCTGGATAATAGTATCGATCTGTGCCAGTACAGCGGCCTGCTGGCGCAGATATTTCGCGCTGGCCTGATCCACTGCGCTGCCGGTTTTGCCAAAGTCATACAGCATCTGAGAGAGGCCTACCGTGGCGATCTGCCCATTGCCTTCATCCTCCTGGCGACCTGAGGTGATGCCAGCTTTTATAGCCGGCAGATAGCCTGCACTGGCAGCATCAATACTGAAGCCAGCTGATTCAAGCGTGGCGATGCTGCTGCCAATTGAGGGATGATAATTAACCGCCTGCTGAATAGCCTGCTGCCAGTCGGTGGGCCATTCAGCAGGTAAATGTGGATTACGACTGGCCTGATTTTTTTCGGCTGGCTGCATCTCAATCTGAGCCGGTTTGATCTGCAGTTTGTCCGCCAGCACAGCACTGCCTGCTGGCGTAGTCGCTGGATCCGGCGTATCAGAAAAAGCGCCCCAAAACCCTGCCGGCGCTTCTTTTATTTCAGCCTGGGTAAAGGGATTGTGCCCCTTTTCCGCTGAAAAAGCGCAGGGCATGCTTATTACACAATAAAGGGTAATAAATAATTTTCTCATATTTATCTGAAGCACTCTGGTGTAAATGAATATAAGTGTTATTAAAAAGAGGCAGGAATAACGGGCTGGAAATAAAAACCCAGCCCGCCATCATTACTAATTACTTTTTATTAACCAATATTGACATCATCTTCGACATACAACTGCACGACAGAACCATCGGCGGCCGCACTGGTATACTGGTGATAACTGACACCGTTAACCAATACATCGCTCGACTGATCCCAACTCCCTTTCAGCGTGACGGTATCCCCATCAGCCCCTCTGACATAAAGCGTATTATTGTCATCAGTCACTTTCAGCAAACTTTCCGCGCTGATAATCAGTTTGTCGTTTTCACTGTCGTTCAGCAGGTTGATGGTTTCAATATTATCGACCTTCGCCGAAATATCGCTGAGGTTCAATGGCGCACTGCCGTGCCACGCCAGCGTGTCCTGACCGTCTGCACCGTTAATGGAGGTGAAACTGGTGTCATATACCTCGAAAATATCGCCGCCTTTGGTGCCGCTGAACAGAATCTCGCCACCGGCGCTGCCATCAACATCAATGCCCAGATTAAAACTCAGTGCAGCATTACTGCCGTCTGACAGGGTATAGGTAAAGGTATCGGTCAGCCCGCTTTGCGCATGTGTGACATCCGCAACATAGTTGTAATGCCCTTCACCGTCGATCGTCAGGGTGCCATAAGCGCCTTTGAAGCTCACCGCATCATCAGCAACGGTCATCACTTCTCCATTCTGGCTGACCGACACTACCGACGCATCTTCAGACAGCGATCCGGTTATGCCCTCAGCCACTTCGTTGAAAGTCAGCCCCTGCTGGACGTAGAGCGTGATCGGCGTGCCATCAAGCGCCGTGCCGGTGTAGAGGGTGTAGGTAATGTTGTTGAGCGTTTCCGCCCCATTCGCCTGCCAGACCCCTTGCAGCGAGAGTGAATCTTCGCTGCCGCCGCGCACATACAGCACGTTACTGTCGTCGGTGATGTTTTTAATATCATCGGCATCAAGCATCAGCACCGTTGCTACCGCGTTGCTTTGCAGATCGATCGCTTCAATATTGCTGACCTTGCCGGCAATTTCGCTAAGCTGCAGGTCACCTTCACCGTTCCAGATCAGCGTATCCTGACCCGCTTTTCCATCCACCGAGGTGAACTGGGTATCGTGGATCATGAAGCTGTCATTGCCCACCGTGCCAGCAAAGATCAGCGCCCCGCCTTCTGAGCCATCCACGGCGACACCCAGCGTCATGACCAGGTTTTTAACCGTACCGTCAGCCAGCACATAAGTAAATGTGTCTTCGCTGCCGGACAGTTTTATCACCGAGTTACTGTTCAGTTGATAAGTGTAACTGCCGTCGTTATGGATGGTCAGCGTACCGTAGGTCCCGGTAACGGTGGTGCCTGCGGCGGCAATCAGCGTATAGCTTGCTGCTCCGGAGACGATCCCGGCGGCGATCGATTTCACCAGAAGTGCGCTGTCACTGGCGCTGTCACTGGTAAAGACCGAGCCCGTCACGCTTGAGCTGGTACTGACTTTGTAATCGGTGGTGCTGACAATATTGGCCGCCACCCGGACAGTCAGCACATCGTAGTTGGTTGTCCAGAACAGGCCTGGATAACCGGACTGGGTGCTGTCCACCACCACGCGATAGGTGCCTGCCGGCTGCCCTTCCAGCGAAACGTTCAGCCCGATGCCTGCAGTAATCGGCTGAGACCCTTCAGTCACGGTATCCCAGCGCAGTGTCTGGCTGTTGTAAACCTGTAATGACCAGTTGATCGATACGAGATTGCTGGTATCGATCTCAGCACCGGAGACGCTGATACTGATTTCCTGCAGATCGCTGATGTTGTTAACCGTGAAGCTTTCACTGCTAAAGTGGCCAAACGCCGTATTTAAGGTGGTGGTCTGGTCGATGCTGTCGCTAAGCAGAGAAACCTGCCCGGTAATATCTGCCGCGTTATCTTCAGCCAGCGTAATGCTGCCGCTCTGCTTAATATCGCTGTCGACATACAGATTAACGACCTGACCCTCCGCGGTGGTGCTGACATAGTGCACGTAATCAACGTTATTGAAGACTTCGTGACCACTCAGCGCCCAGCTGCCTGACAGGGTCAGCGTGTCGGTTATCGCACCTTTCACAAACAGGGTATTTTGATCATCGGTGATCTGCGCCACGTTTTGCGCGGTGATCACCAGATTATTCACACTGCTGTCGTTGACCAGATCAATTTCTTCGATATTGCTGATTTTACTGGCGATATCACTCAGGGTCAGGGTGCCGGTACCGCTCCACACCAGCGTATCGAAGCCTTCACCGCCATCAATACTGGCAAAGCCGGTATCGCTGAGGCTGAACGTGTCATCACTGGTCGTCCCGGTTGCTGCTTGCGACGCCGCCACGTTGTACGCCGTACCGTCCTCGCTGTTCTGATATTCGACCGGGGAGAGCGTAAGGCCCTGCTGCAGGTAAATATCAACCGACGAATTGTCTGCAGCCGTGGCGGTATAGTGGGTATAGAAAACATTCTCGACCACCACCGTGCCGCTGTTTACCCAGACACCTTCCAGCGTAACGCTATCGCCTGCCACTCCTTTGATGTACAGCGCATTGGCGTCGTTGGTGACATCAGCCACACTCTGCGCATCAATGACCAGGTTGTCGCTTCCATCGGTCGAGGTCAGACTGATTGCTTCAATATCGCTGACCTTAGCGGCGATGCTGCTTAGCACCAGCTGACCGTTGCCATGCCACGCCAGCGTATCGTTGCCGTTGCCGCCTTCGACAGCGGTAAAATTGACGTCATGGATATCAAACACATCGTCTGCTTCAGTACCGTGGAACACCAGTGCGCCTCCGTTGCTGCCGTCAACTTCGACGCCAAGATGAATGGTAACCGTCGCGGTAACCACTTCACCGTTAGCGCCCTTAAGCGCATAGGTGAACACATCTTCCGAGCCAGCCGGCAAGGTAGTGGTGCCTGGCGTGTAGGTGTAAGCGCCGTTGTTGTAAATCACCAGGGTGCCATACTGGCCAGTAATGGTGACGCCACTTTCGGTAACGTGGGTATAGCTATCATCAATTGCGCGATCGCTGCTGCTGTCGCCGGCTTTGACAAAGATGCGGGTATACACCGAACTCAGTTTATCGGCGGTGCCGTCCGTTCCTTCGTCGGTCAGAATGTTGCCTGTCGCGACGTCGCCGGTGGTAATCACATAATCACTGGCGCTGACCGTCTCTACCGCAAGATCGAGTTTCACCACATTTTCCGCGCCGGTAGTGCTGATCGCCACACGGTAGGTGCCTTCACCTAAACCCTCGAGCAGATCGGCCATCGCCACATCCTGAATGACTTCAGCATTATGTTGTCCGGCCGCTACCACTGCGTTTTGGCTCTTCACCGTGCTCCAGCTTCCGTCACCGTTCTGCATCTGAACGGCATAAGTGATGTTCAGATCGGTGGCGAAGTTGTTGCCAAATAATCCCCATTCGGTGGTTAGCGTCAGCGAACCGGTGACAATATCGTCCGTGCCGGTCAGGCTGAAGGTGGAAGAGTAGTTCTCGGTACCACCGGCAGTGAGCTTAACGTCGGTATCACTGGCGCTGGAGGTTTCATAGATCACCGTAATGCTGGCATTCGCTTCGTTATTTGAGGCAATATCGGTGACCGCATTAGCCGCCGGATCGGTAGCATTCCAGCTCAGCTGCAGTGCGTCGTTGGTGCTACCAATCTGCACATGCAGCTGCGCTGAGGCGGTCTTACCGGTTGCTGAGTCGGTAATGGTATAGGTAAACGAATCCACTTTACCGATGCTGTCCATTGACGAATCAGGCGTGTACTCATAGCTGCCATCGGCATTAATCACCAGCGTACCGTAGCGGCCAACCAGAGTGGTTTTAGGCGATGCCTGGTTCATTTCAGCGGAGGTCACTATGCCTTCGCTGTTGGTCACGCTCACCGACGTCACTGAGGTGTAAGCGCCGTGCGGAATCCCATCGGTGCCGTAAGCGCTATCGACGTCAGTAATGACGTTGCCGATCGCCGTGGTGTAGTCGGTAGGCGTACCCTGTTCTGCCAGGGTGTAAACCGTCTTCGAGGCTTCGAGGTCAAAACTGGCCCCTAGGTTAATCCCTGAAGTGGTATAGACCAGCTGATACTGACCGGCGGTTAATCCCGACAGCGTAATGGAGGAGGTCGATGCGCCCATGCCAAACATCCCGAACAGGTTACCGCTCTCCTCCTGCGATACCGTGACCCACTCTCCGGTAGAGGGATCCAACTTCTGCAGTACCAGCGTCGAGTTACTGGCGACGTTAACGAATGAGGAAGAGGTCGCGTTAACCTGCAGATCCATAATGGTGCCATCTTTAACCACAATCGGATCGCTGGTTATCTGGTTGTTAAACGCGATCAATCCCCCATCGCTAAGCACGGTCCCCAGATCCTGCTCCACACTCACCGGATAGGTGAAGCCTACCGCAGCGCCTGAACTGATGTTATCTGACGCGCTCAGCTCAATGGCCTGAACATTCAACGGCAGCACGGCAGAAGGATCGCTGCTGTTGCCTGCGGCATCGGTAGTGACAAACGTCAGCTCGTGACTGCCGTCATACAGCCCTGCTTCGGCTGTAAACTGCCAGCTTCCGTCTTCAGCAACCGGGGTTTCACCGATCGCTTCGCCTTTATCGTAGAGGGTCACCGTGGCACCTGGTTCGAGATCGCTGCCACTGAACGTCAGCTTGCTGTCACTCTGCGTTTCTGCCGGATTGGTTATCTCCCCAGCTTCATCGGTGATCACCACTGTGCTGAGGTTGACCGCCTCAGGCGCCACAGAATCCACAACATATTCCACGGCCGCAGATTCACCGCTGCTGTTACCGGCGGCATCTACCGCTTCAAAAGTGAAGTCGTGCTCACCTTCACTCAGCGCCGCGTCTGGCATAAAGCTCCAGTTACCGTTTTCGTCAACGGCTGCTTCGCCAAGTACCGTGCCATTATCCCGGACGACTACGGTGGATCCCGCTTCCAGCCCTTCGGCGGTGAAGGTCGGGGTCGTCTCGGTAATTTCACTGCCCGCCTCCAGGATTGTGCCTGCCTCGTCGGTCAGGGTGATGTCAGCCAGGCTGATCGGTTCCGGTGCGAGGGTGTCGATAACAACATTAATGGTATCGCTGCCCGAATTACCCTGGTGATCCTCAATCGACACGCTCAGCGCATGATCGCCATCGTCCAGTGGCGCTGCGGGCGTAATGCTCCAGCTGCCATCTTCGGCGACGTCGACCACGCCCAGCACGCTATCGCCATCGGTTAAGGTGACAGTAGATCCCGGTAACTGATCTTTACCGCTGAAGGTTGGTGTGCTGTCGTTGATGAGATCGCCATCAGTGATGATATTGCCGTCGTCATCACTAACCACCATACCGGTGTTAATGCCTTTATTGACCGAGATGGCTAAATCCAGCGCATCAGAGATTCCACTGCTGTTACCCACCTGATCTATCACTTCAAAGGTGAAGCTGTGGTCACCATCCACAAGTTTTTCAGATGGGGTGAAGCTCCAGTTCCCGTCTTCGTCAACGGTGGTTTCACCCAACACGGTGTCACCATCGCGAACAATGACGGTGGCACCAGCCTCAAGGCTCTGGCCGCTGAAGGTAGGGGTATTGTCTGCCATCACATCCGAGGCGATAACGGCATCACCATTATCATCAACAAGGGTTATGCCTGTGATATCAACGCCTGCTGGCGGTGTCGTGTCAACGATGACGTTGAAGCTTCCTTCATTGGTCACTCCTTGCGGATCGGTCACAGTAACATTGATGCTGTGCTCGCCCTCGCTCAGTGGAGACTCAGGGGTAAAGCTCCAGTTACCGTCAGCATCCACTTCGACGTTAGCCAGTACGACTTCACCATCGGCAATAACAATCGTTGAGCCGGGCACGAAATCTTTACCGCTGATTGTCGGATCGTTGTCGTTGACGGTGTCGCCGCTGTGGATCAGGTTGCCGTTATTATCAGTAATTTCAATGACAGAGATTACCGGCGTTTCGACAATGACGCTGACTTCATCACTTACCGCGTTACCGCTGGCGTCGGTGCCGTCCACTACGATGGCGTGCTCACCGTCTGTCAGCGGCTGATCCGGCGTGAAGCTCCATTCGTCGTCATCGCCCGCAGTAACTTCGCCGATT
>MIEI01000044.1 GCA_002095305.1 Pantoea brenneri | reverse complement strand
TAAGAGAAAGCCCTTCGCGTATGCGAAGGGCTTTTTTCGTTGTGGCAACCGCCAGAATTCCTCCTCTTTCCCCGCTGCTAACCACCGCATTCAGCAAGAGCCTGTTTTGCCGGCAATAAAAAACCCGGCACCAGGCCGGGTGATAAGAGCTTGCACGCTAAATCAGTGAATCACCTGCGACAGGAAGGCACGGGTACGTTCTGATTTAGGATGAGCGAAGAACTCCTGCGGAGGCGCTACTTCAACGATCTCACCCCGATCCATAAAGATCACCCGGTCGGCAACGGTGCGGGCAAAGCCCATTTCGTGAGTAACGCACAGCATCGTCATACCATCTTCAGCCAGGCCGATCATGGTATCCAGCACTTCCTTCACCATCTCAGGATCGAGCGCTGACGTCGGTTCATCGAACAGCATAATTTTTGGCTTCATGCAGAGCGATCGGGCAATGGCTACACGCTGCTGCTGACCACCGGAGAGCTGGCCAGGAAACTTGTGCGCATGCTCGGCAATACGCACTCGCTGCAGATAATGCATCGCCAGCTCATCGGCCTCTTTCTTCGGGATCTTTCTGACCCAGGAAGGGGCCAGCGTACAGTTCTGTAACACGGTCAGATGCGGAAACAGATTAAAGTGCTGGAACACCATGCCTACTTCGGTACGAACCCGCTCAATGTTGCGCACATCATCATTCAGATGAATACCATCGACGACAATGCGTCCCTGCTGATGCTCTTCAAGATGGTTTATGCAGCGAATAGTGGTCGATTTACCGGAGCCCGATGGGCCACACAGCACGATGCGCTCGCGGGGTTTAACCTGCAGGTTGATGTCTTTCAGTACGTGAAACTGCCCGTACCATTTGTTCACGTTCTCAAGCGAAATCATCAACGCGTCGGAAGAGTGTGTCATAGAGTGTGTCATGTAAAACCTCAGTGCGATTTACGCCCGGTGTGAAAGCGCTTTTCCAGATACTGGCTGTAGCGCGACATGCTAAAACAGAAAATCCAATAGACCAGCGCGGCAAAGACATAACCTTCGGTCGACATGCCCAGCCACGTCGGATCGACGGTAGCCTGCTGGACGCTGCTGAACAGATCGAACAGGCCGATGATGATCACCAGGCTGGTATCTTTAAATAGCGCAATGATGGTATTCACCAGACCCGGGATGGTCATCTTGAGGGCCTGCGGCAGAATTACCAGCATCTGCGTCTTCCAGTAGCCCAGCGCCAGTGACTCGGCGGCCTCATACTGACCTTTCGGCAGCGCCTGCAAACCACCCCGCACCACTTCAGCGACATAGGCGGACTGGAATAAAATCACCCCAACCAGCGCACGTACCAGTTTGTCGATGGTGGTGCCTTCAGCCATAAACAGCGGCAGCATCACCGATGACATAAACAGCACGGTGATCAGGGGAACGCCGCGCCAGAACTCGATGAAGATAATCGACAGCGTACGCACCACCGGCATCTTTGAACGACGTCCCAGCGCCAGTAAAATCCCCAGCGGCAGGGCGCCGGCAATCCCGACCGAAGCGATAATTAGCGTCAGGGTTAATCCACCCCACTGACGGGTTTCGACCCGCTCCAGTCCCAGATAGCCGCCATACAGCAGCAACCAGACAATCACCGGATAAACGACCACCCAGAGCGCGATGTAGCGTCCACGATACGGCAGGCTTTTAATAAACATCGGAACGATCGACAGCAGCCCAATCACCAGCGCCAGGTTAATTCGCCAGCGCAGTTCATGCGGATAGAGTCCATACATGAACTGACCGAAACGGGCATGGATAAACACCCAACAGGCACCCTCTTTGGTACAGTCGGCTCGGGTAGTACCGAACCAGTTAGCCTGAAAGATCAGCCAGTTCAGCGCAGGCGGAATCACGTGCGAGATGACCCAGATGCAAAACAGCGTAAGCAGGGAATTAAACCAGCTGGAGAATAAATTCTTACGCGCCCAACGCCAGGCGCGACTCGCCAGATTCGTCGGGACGGGGGGCGTTTCATGTGTAGTAACAGACATAGTCATCCCGTTCTCTTAACGCTCAACCAGCGCGATTTTGCGGTTGTAGAGGTTCATTAGCAGTGAAATCAGCAGGCTGATAATCAGATAAACGCCCATGGTGATAGCAATGGTCTCAATCGCCTGTCCGGTCTGATTGAGTACCGACCCGGCAAACAGCGACACCATATCGGGATACCCGATGGCGGCAGCCAGTGAGGAGTTTTTCACGATGTTCAGATACTGGCTGGTCAGCGGAGGAATGATCACACGCATCGCCTGCGGGATAATCACCTGTCGCAGGGTCACCGGATTAGGCAGGCCCAGCGATCGGGCCGCCTCATGCTGCCCGTACGGCACCGACTGAATTCCTGAGCGAATCACCTCAGCAATAAATGACGAGGTATAGATCGACAAGGCCAGGGTCAGCGCCGCCAGCTCAGGAATCATCACCGAGCCTCCGCGGAAGTTAAAACCGCGTAGCTGTGGCACGTCCCAGTGGGTCGCCGCGCCAAAACCAAGATGCGCAATCAGCGGGAACAGAATCAGCATCACGATAGCCGCCGGCCACGAGCGACGCAGCTGGCCGGTTTTCAACTGATGCTTACGGTTAAAGCGGTACAGCCCATAGCTGGCGGCTATCGCCAGCAGCAGCGCGATCACAAACGGCCAGCTACCGGGCGCATAGGTTGGCCACGGGACGTATAAGCCACGATTGCTGACATACGCCAGGTCAAAGGCATTCAGTGCCTGACGCGGGCCCGGCAGATTGCGTAACACCGCAAAGTACCAGAAGAAGATCTGCAGCAGCGGCGGAATATTACGGAAGGTTTCGATATAGATATTCGAGAGTTTCCGCAGCAGCCAGTTGTCGGAAAGGCGCGCCAGACCAATAGCGAAACCGAGAATAGAAGCAAAAACGATACAGAGCGCAGAGACCAGCAGGGTGTTGGTTAATCCGACCATAAACACGCGGGCGTAGGTATCTCCCTCGGTGTAATCAATCAAATGCTGAACGATACCGAAACCGGCAGTGCGCTCAAGAAATCCAAACCCGGAGGTGATACCGCGGTTAGCCAGGTTAATAATGGTGTTATGAACCAGATAACCCACCACACCAAGCACCGCGACTATCGCTATTAACTGATAAAGCCAGGCGCGAACCGTGGGATTACCGAATGAAAAATCCCTTTTCACGGTTGGGCGTTGTGACATGTTGAAACCTCAGTAACGAAAGCTGGGGTAGGGCACCGCAGAATACGGTGCCCGATTGGCGAGGGAGACTTAACGTACTGGCGGTGCGTATTGAATGCCGCCCTGGTTCCACAACGCATTCTGACCGCGAGCGATCTTCAGGGCGCTGTCTTTACCGACGTTACGATCAAAGCTTTCCTGATAGTTGCCCACTTGCTTGATGATGTTGTAGGCCCACTTATTGTCCAGCTTCAGATCCTTACCAAAATCACCTTCAGCACCCAGCAGGTGTGCCATATCTGGCGTGGTTGGTTTGGCGGTCATCTGATCAACATTTTTCGATGAAATGCCCATCTCTTCAGCGTTCAGCATGGCGTAGAGCGACCATTTAACGATGGTGAACCAGTCATCATCACCGCGACGGACTACCGGGCCCAGCGGCTCTTTTGAGATCACTTCCGGCAGCACGATAAATTCATCAGGTTTGCCCAGTTTAATGCGTAACGCATAGAGCTGAGACTGGTCAGAGGCCAGCGTATCGCAGCGACCGCTGTCCAGCGCCTTGGCGGACTCGTCAGAGCGGTCAAAAGTCACCGGCGTGTACTGCATCTTATTGGCTTTGAAGAAGTCAGCCACGTTCAGTTCGGTATCGGTACCTGCCTGAATACAGACGGTGGCACCGTCCAGCTCTTTAGCACTTTTCAGCCCGGCTTTCTGGTGAGTCAGGAAGCCAATGCCGTCGTAATAGTTGACGCCCGCAAACAGAAAACCCATGCCGCCATCACGTGAGGAGGTCCAGGTGGTATTGCGCGACAGGATGTCGACTTCGCCGGATTGCAGCGCAGTGAAACGCTCTTTGGCTGTCAGCGGGGTATATTTCACTTTGGTCGCATCGCCAAACACGGCTGCGGCCGCCGCGCGGCAGACGTCAACGTCGATACCGGTAAATTTGCCGCTGGCATCTGCATAGGAGAAGCCAGGTAAGCCATCACTGATACCGCATTGGACAAAGCCTTTCTTCTTTATCGCATCCAGCGTCGTGCCGGCGTGAGCCTGCTGAGCAACGGCCAACAGCGAGGCCGCAGCAACCAGCGTAGAGAGCATCATCTTTTTCATAAAGCATCCTGTGTGGAGGAGAATCATGTTGTTATGTTTGCGCACTTTAAAGTGCGTTTTTCCTGTCTGTGGCGGTCAGCCATTCACGACTCTGCAAAGCTGATGCCAGGTTTGCAGAAGCCTGAATTCTCATGAAAGTACGGTTAATAATCGGAAGTGATTTGAAAGTTCCGCTAATATCGCGCACCAAAAGGAAGCAATGCGAGTCGACCCGATCACATTTAGTGCAATTAGTTTCACTATATGGAAGCAATGTGAGCCATCGCTCAGGCGGAAATGTACGTAGAAGAGGCTTTGCTTTGAAAGGCGTACAGGATCACAGAAGCCAGTGCTGGCCGGGAATAGCTGGCGGACAGACGCGGCGGGCCGGAGGCGTCAGAAGAGAAGGTTAAGAAAGCGAGGCAGTGAAATATCACGTCAGCGATTGCAACTATAGTTACCATATTGACGATAACTGTTTCACTCGTTTTCCCGACGCTTTGTGGAACAGCGCACAAATAAAAACGCCAGCCCGAAGGCTGGCGTAATTAACAGACAGAACCAGAATCAGTTCATGCCGTATTTTTTCAATTTCTTACGCAGCGTACCGCGGTTGATACCCATCATCAGGGCAGCACGGGTCTGGTTGCCACGGGTATACTGCATCACCATGTCCAACAGAGGCTGCTCGACTTCAGCCAAAACCAGCTCATACAGGTCACTGACATCCTGACCGTTCAGTTGAGCAAAATAGTTCTTCAGTGCCTGTTTAACCGAATCACGCAAAGGTTTTTGAGTTACCTGATCCTGTGAGTTAACGGTAGAAACGGTCAGTACGTCAGAATTTACGCGTTGTTCGAACATAGTTCTTTCAGCTCTTTATTTCGTTACGCAAGATTTTCGAAGTATGCCTCCAACGCCTCCAGCTGTTCGCTGGCATCCTCAATGGCGTTGAATGTGCGCCGAAACTGGTCATTCGGGGCGTGCTCCTGCAGATACCAGGAGACGTGCTTTCGCGCTATACGGTATCCCTTGCCTGAACCGTAAAAGTCGTGCAGCTCACGTATATGCGAAACAAGCAAGCGCTTGACCTCTGCCATTGGCAGCGGGGCAAGCAGCTCCCCAGTGTCCAGATAATGCTGGATTTCCCGGAAGATCCACGGTCTTCCCTGAGCAGCGCGTCCTATCATCAGAGCATCGGCCCCTGTATAGTCGAGCACCGCTCTGGCTTTATGCGGGTCAGTTATGTCTCCATTCGCGATAATCGGAATAGAAACACTCTGCTTAACTGTCCGAATGCTGTCATATTCAGCTTCCCCGTTGAACAGGCAGGCACGAGTGCGGCCATGTATCGTCAGAGCCTGAATACCACAGCGTTCAGCCAATTGGGCAATCGCGACACAGTTCCTGTTTTCAGGATCCCAGCCAGTACGAATTTTCAGTGTTACCGGCACATCCACTGCATTGACCACTGCGGAGAGGATTGACTCCACCACGGCGGGATATTGCAGCAAGGCTGAACCCGCCATTTTGCGGTTAACCTTCTTGGCAGGGCAGCCCATATTAATGTCGATAACCTGTGCACCGGCCTCAACATTAATCCGTGCAGCTTGCGCCATTTCGCTGGGATCGCAACCGGCGATTTGCACGGCGCGAATGCCTGGCTCATCGCTGTGCACCATACGTAAACGAGATTTGTCGCTGGCCCAGACTTCCGGGTTCGAAGACAACATCTCAGAGACCGCCATGCCTGCACCCATTTCATGACACAGCGTCCTGAATGGCCTGTCGGTAATCCCGGCCATCGGTGCTGCAATCAGTCGATTTCTCAGCTGGAGGTTTCCAATACGCATGAAGTCAGAATGGCCATACTGTGTCTGCAAGGCGGCGTATATTACGCATTTTTTCCGGAAGATGAAAGGCCAAACTTTGAACAATTGGCAAGAAAGATCAATGAAATCCGGGTCATTACCACTCGACTTACAAATTAAGCTTAAATATCATTGGATTAGAGATTTATGCTGAAATTGTGAGCAAACGTTTTTCCGAAAAAGCAGATGCGTTAGCCAGATAATAAACGTCACATGCCGTGATTAACGATACAAGCAACCATTGAGAATGCAGAAAGCCCGCAACTTACGCTACGGGCTGGCTGAATATGCTGTTAAGCCCTTTCAGCATTGACCTGAAGAGCGTTCAGGCGACGACCGCACTTCGCGGATTCAGGCTTTCACACCGGTAATCCGGCACCACTCTTCTTTGACGGCCACCGGGTCAAGCGCGAACTGCGCTGCATAGGCTTCACAGACGCCCTCCGCCTGACTCTCCAGTACACCAGAAAGTCCCAGATGGCCACCTGGCTTCGGCAGTACGCTAATCAGCGGTGCCAGCTCACGTAACGGGCCTGCCAGGATATTGGCGACCACCACATCCGCCTGCAGGTTTTCCGGCTGCTGGTGGGGCAGGTAGAGCGACAGACGATCGGAGACGCCATTGCGCTCAGCGTTATCGCGGCTGGCCTGGATCGCCTGTGGATCGATATCGATACCAATCGCCTGCGCCGCACCGAGCTTCAGCGCAGCGATCGCCAGGATCCCGGAGCCACAGCCAAAGTCGATCACCGTTTTACCGGTCAGATCCAGCCCATCCAGCCAGGTCAGGCACAGCGACGTGGTCGGATGCGTGCCGGTGCCGAACGCCAGGCCCGGATCGAGCATCACGTTCACCGCCTCTGGATCCGGCACATCGCGCCAGCTTGGACAGATCCACAGCCGCTCGCCAAAACGCATCGGGTGAAAGTTTTCCATCCACTCGCGTTCCCAGTCTTTATCCTCGATCTGTTCGATCTTGTGCCGGAAATCGGCACCTAACAGCGGATGTTGCGCCAGTTCAGCGACGATGGCCGCCATATCGCTTTCTGCATCGAACAGGCCAATAACGTCGGTATCGCCCCACAGGCGGGTTTCACCCGGCAGCGGCTCATAGACCGGGTTGTCATGGGTATCCTGAAAAGTGACCGAAACAGCACCGGTCTCCATCAGCACATCGCTCAGCGTTTCAGCGTGCTCACCCGAGCTGTTTATCTTGATTTGAATCCACGGCATAACGTCTCTCTTACATTCAGTGTTGCGGCGCGTCGGCAGTTTGCGGCGCGCGTCCAAACAGGTTGCCGACTAAAAATGCCAGCAGGCTTAAAAGCAGGGAAGGCACAATCGGGTGGAAACCCATGATTTGCAGGTTAAGGCTCGCCAGAAACGCGTAACAGCCGCCGCCGGTGACCATGCCGGTAATCGCGCCCGCAGCATTGGCGCGTTCCCAGTAAAGGCCCAGCACCAGTGGCCAGAGGAATACTGCTTCCAGGCCACCAAACGCCAGCAGATTGAGCCAGATAATCATATCGGGCGGATTCCAGGCGGCGATCAGCAACAGGATGCCGAGCGCAAAGGTAATGGCACCAGACAACAGTCGCAGCCGCGGCTCATTTTCCATCTGCTGCGGTGCCACGCGCAGATAGAGATCTTTAATCAGCGTAGCGGATGCCTGCAACAACTGGGCATTGATGGTCGACATAATCGCCGCCATTGGCGCCGCCAGAAACAGCCCGGCCGCCAGCGGCGGAAGCACGGTAATCATTAACGTCGGGATCACCCGGTCCGGCACCGTCAGATCGGGCAGTATGGCCCGGCCCAGCGCACCCGCCAGATGCATACCCAGCATCAGGACCACCACCACGATGGTGCCCAGAATGATCGCCCGATGCACCGCCTTGCTGTCTTTATAGGAGATGCAGCGCACGGCAGTATGGGGCAGGCCAATTACGCCAAAGCAGACCAGCACGATAAACGAACTCAGAAAGGTCGGGGTAATGATCTCGCCCGGTCCCTGCGGCGACAGCAACTGCGGATCGATAGCGTGCAGCTTTTGCACTGCGGTGCCCAGTCCGCCTGCCTGGTGGATCACGGCGAACAGCAGCAGGAACGTGCCGATCAGCATCACCACGCCCTGCATCGCGTCATTGAGCACGCTGGCACGGAAACCGCCAAAGGCGGTATAGAGCGCAATGGTGCCACCGAAAATCAGTAAGCCGGTGTCATACGGGATGCCTGCTGCCGTTTCCAGTAACCGCGCGCCGCCGATAAACTGCACCGTCATGGCCCCGATGAACGCGACCAGCAGGCTCAGGCTGGCCAGCCAGATCAGCAGCGGACTTTGATAACGCGCATAGAGCATGTCATTCAGCGTTACCGCGTTGTGCTTACGCGCCAGAATAGCGAATTTCTTGCCCAGCACGCCGAGTGATAGCCAGACGGCAGGAACCTGAACCATCGCCAGCAAAACCCATCCCAGACCATATTTGTAGGCGGCACCGGGCCCGCCAATAAACGAGCTGGCGCTGATATAGGTGGTGGTGAGAGTCATGGCCAGAACGAACCCGCCCATGGAACGGCTGCCAAGGAAGTATTCGGTCAGAAAGTTGCCCTGACGCTGTTTACGGACCGCGAAGACGGACAGTCCGGCAATCAGCACCAGATAAATTAATAAAGGCAGGATAATTTCAAAATTCATTTTTATCCTCCAGCGACATGTCGCGGAAAATCACGCGGACCATCAGCCAGCATAAAAAAATGAACAGCAGGGGAGCAAACACGCAGGAAAGTTCGAACCAGCGCGGCAAGCCAGTGATCCCCGTTTCGCTCCCGCCCAGCCAGGCGGAAAGCCCCCAAACGGCCAGCCAGAGCAGGGTCAGATAGAGTGACCAGCGGGCCTCTTTATGCGCCTGTATAAAACGAGCATCCATGTTTCAACCTTAACGCCAGCGGCAAAAGAAAAAGGCCGGGTTAACCGGCCTCAGACTATCTCAGCGTTGCGATTACTTCTCGTGCAAGCCGAGTTTTTTCTCCAGATAGTGGATATTGGTTCCACCGTGCTGGAAGTTTTCGTCGGACATGATCTTCATCTGTAGTTCAATGTTGGTCTTGATACCGTCGATGATCAGTTCCGCCAGTGCATTCTTCATGCGGGCAATCGCCACTTCACGGGTTTCGCCGTAGGTGATCAGCTTGCCGATCATGGAATCGTAGTAAGGCGGCACGCTGTAACCGGAGTAAATATGCGACTCCCAGCGCACGCCAAAACCGCCTGGCGCGTGGAAACGGGTGATTTTGCCCGGACTTGGCAGGAAAGAGACCGGATCTTCAGCATTGATACGGCATTCAACCGCATGTCCGCGAATAATCACATCTTCCTGTTTGATCGACAGCGGCTGACCGGCAGCGATACGCAACTGCTCTTTGATCAGGTCGACGCCGGTAATCATCTCGGTCACCGGATGCTCTACCTGAATACGGGTGTTCATCTCAATGAAGTAGAACTCGCCGTTTTCATACAGGAACTCGAAAGTACCTGCACCGCGGTAGCCAATCTCAATACAGGCTTTAGCACAGCGATCGCCGATGAAGCTACGCAGTTCCGGCGTGATGCCTGGCGCTGGCGCTTCTTCCACCACTTTCTGGTGACGACGCTGCATTGAGCAGTCGCGTTCGCCCAGATAGATGGCGTTGCCCTGACCGTCGGCCAGTACCTGAATCTCGATGTGACGAGGATTCTCCAGATACTTCTCCATATAAACCATGTCGTTGTTGAAAGCCGCTTTGGCTTCCGCTTTCGTCATGTTGATGGATTGTTCCAGATCTTTGTCGCTGCGCACCACGCGCATACCGCGACCGCCGCCGCCGCCGGAGGCTTTGATGATCACCGGATAACCGATGCGCTTAGCGAAGGCACGGTTCTTTTCCATGTCATCGGTCAGCGAGCCGTCGGAACCAGGAACGGTTGGCACACCGGCTTTCTTCATCGCATTAATTGCGGACACTTTATCGCCCATCAGGCGAATGGTATCAGCTTTCGGGCCAATAAAGATAAAGCCAGAGCGCTCAACCTGCTCGGCAAAATCGGCATTCTCAGACAGGAAGCCGTAGCCAGGGTGAATCGCCACCGCGCCGGTGATTTCCGCTGCGGAGATCAGCGCCGGGATGTTGAGGTAACTTTTGACTGACTGCGCCGGGCCGATGCAGACGGTTTCGTCCGCCAGCAGCACGTGCTTCAGGTCACGGTCCGCGCTTGAGTGTACCGCCACAGTCTTGATGCCCAGTTCTTTACAGGCACGCAGAATGCGCAGCGCGATCTCACCGCGGTTAGCAATAACAATTTTATCCAGCATGGTCCGCCCCGTTATTCGATGACAACCAGTGGCTCGTCAAACTCGACCGGCTGACCGCTCTCGACCAGAATGGCTTTCACCACACCAGATTTGTCGGCTTCGATCTGGTTCATCATCTTCATGGCTTCGACGATGCACAGAGTATCGCCGGCGTTAACTTTCTGACCCACTTCGATGAAGGCTTTTGCGTCCGGGCTTGGGGTGCGATAGAAAGTCCCGACCATCGGCGAACGCACGATGTGGCCGCTGATTTCCGCGGGCGCTGCTTCTGCGATGGCAGCCACCGGTGCCACGGCAGTCGCCAGGGCAGGTTGCTGTACCGGCGCAGCATACGCCTGCTGCATCATCGGATAACCAACATTTGCAGGTGCACGGCTGATACGAACGGACTCTTCGCCCTCGGAGATTTCCAGCTCGGAGATGCCAGATTCTTCAACCAGTTCGATCAGTTTTTTAATTTTACGAATATCCATGAGTGGGGTTCCGTACTCAGTTTGATTAATTAGTTTGAGACAGGCGTTTTACTGCCGTTTGTAAAGCCCATGTGTAGCCGTCAGCGCCAAGCCCACAGATGACGCCAGCAGATACATCAGAAAGATAGGAGTGATGGCGGAAGGGCTCGCGTGCATGCACATTTGAGAGATGAACCTCAATAAACGGAATCGAAACCGCTAACAGGGCATCACGCAGCGCGACGCTGGTATGGGTAAACGCGGCAGGATTGATAATGATGTAATCCACATTGCCTTTGGCCTCATGAATGCGATCAATCAGCTGAAACTCAGCGTTGGATTGCAAGTGGCTTAACTCCACATTCAGTTGGTCTGCCTGACGTGTAAGATCATCCACAATCTGCTGCAGCGTGGTGTGACCATACTTGTCAGGTTCACGGCTTCCCAGCAAATTCAGGTTGGGTCCGTTTAAAAGCAGAATATGTAATTTATGCGCCATCTTGCTGCCATCTCCCGCAATCATTGAGGCATCGCGTAAAATACCTTGCCAATCTCCATTTGTCACCTTTCACGATGAAAAACAAGACCCGCTTTGCAATAAAGCCGGGCATTATATCCGTTTCGTGTCATTTCGCAGCAAAATACTGGTCTTATCTGCGAAGATGATCGGATGTGATCCGAAGGCCACATCTTTTAGCAGATAGTCAGGGAGGAAAACAACCACAGAAGGACTAGCGAGGCCACCATTTGAGGAACTTTTTGTAACGCCACGCTAACAACAAGGCGGCCAGTCCGGCATAGATAAGTGGCTGGGGCGACAAGGTTTTGACCGACCAGATGTAGTGAATCGGCACCAGGATCGCCACCAGATAGACGGCGTTATGCAGAGTTTGCCAGCGTTTGCCGAGCTTACGCTGCGCCCGCTGGAAGGAGGTCAGCGTCAGGGCCAGCAGTATCAGCCAGCTGATAATCCCCAGTGTCAGATAGGGACGAGAAATTAACTCACTGCCGAGCAGTCGCAGATTATCGGCACCCAGTTCCAGCAGGTAGTAGCTCAGCAGATGAAGAGAGGCCCAGACAAAGGTCCAGACACCCAGCAGACGGCGGGTCCGGATCAACAGCGGCTGTTTGCCATAGCGCGCCAGAGGCGACACCAGCAGCGTGCCCAGCAGCAGTTTCAGCGCCATGCGCCCGGTAAAATGTTGAATATCTTTCGCCGGGTCCGCACTTAATCCGCCCTGCAGGCAGCCAGGATCAGATAAACCAGCGGCAGCAGGGCCGCCAGATGCAGGATCACCTTGAGCCAGGTGATCTGTTTTAACGACAGGCGTACCACTCAGTAATTCTCCCGCAGGTCGAGTCCGCGATAGAGTGAAGCGACCTGCTCTGCATAGCCGTTAAACAGCAGCGTAGGTTGACGCTCCACTTTCAGGCTGCCGCCGGGGCCAATAAAGCGCTCGGTAGCCTGCGACCAGCGCGGATGATTGACGTGCGGATTAACGTTGGCATAGAAGCCATACTCATCTGCCGCAATCTGATTCCAGGTGGTCGGTGGCTGATTCCCGGTCAGGGTGATTTTGACGATCGATTTAATTCCTTTAAAGCCATATTTCCACGGCACCGTCAGGCGAATTGGCGCGCCGTTCTGCGGCGGAAGCGCCTTACCGTAAACGCCGGTACTCAGCAGTGTCAGAGGGTGCATCGCTTCATCCAGCCGTAGCCCTTCAACATAGGGATAATTAAGCCCGCCACCGATAAAACGGTCTTTCTGGCCCGGCATCTGTTCAGGATCGTACAGCGTCTGAAAGGCGACGAAACGCGCTTTGCTGGTGGGTTCGGCCAGAGAAATCAGCTTATTCAGTTCAAAGCCGACCCACGGTACCACCATCGACCAGGCCTCTACACAACGCATGCGGTAGATACGCTGCTCCATGGCAAAGCGTTTGAAAATGTCATCCATGTCCAGGGTGATCGGTTTCGCCACTTCGCCATCAATCGTCAGTTTCCACCCATCGGTTTTCAGCGTGCCGGCATTGGCCGCGGGATCGGCTTTATCCAGACCAAACTCATAAAAGTTGTTATAGCCAGAAACCTTCTCTGCCGGCGTTAAGGTCAGGTCGGCCTGATACTGTGGCGGTTTGCTAAAGTCCAGCGCCCGACCGGCGGGGGCGGGCGGGCGATCGTTGCCCTTGAACCAGCTGAGAATGTCCGCATTGGCTACGCCCGGCAGACCGATCGCCGCCGCGCTCAGTCCCAGCGTTTTCAGCACCTGGCGGCGCTTCATATTAAAAATGTTTTCCGGCGTTACGTCGGCTTCCGTCAGATCAGTGTTGCGCTTCATGGTGCACTCTCCAGCCGTGGTCTTATTGACCAGCATGATGACTATTACTGATTGCAGCCAGTTTCGCCGTTAAAATGTGAAATTTCCTGGCTGCCGGAGACGATGAGAATGCACCGAAAAGCGCTGGGATCAACGCCAGCGCCCCTTTCCCGACGATATACTTCCGCTTCAGTCGTCACGGCGCTGCCGCTAAACGCAAATTATGCTATTTTGCTCGCGTTTTCGTCAGGCTGACGGTACAAGGGTGGGTGATCCGGTTATCACCGCAGTAACACAGGCACAGGGATGCGATTAACCACAAAACTATCTGCGTTTATTACCTTTCTTAGCATACTGGCAATGTTATTAATGCTGGTGGGCTGTGCTTTTAGCGTTTTCTGGTTCAGTCATCAGCGGGTCGAACAGCGCGCACAGGTGCTGGCAACCGAAGTGGATCAGGCGCTGCTTGTCCAGTCGCCCGACCAACTGCACAGCTGGATTACCCGATTAATGCCGATCATCAACGCCGAGCAGATTCAACTCTACAGCGGCGACCACATCTTTTTCTCTCTCTCCCGTCACGAAAACCTGATGCTCGACCATCAGCCCAATCGCTTTGTCCAGTTTGATGTGCCGTTAATCCATCAGCCGGAGTGCATGTGCGGGTGGTCACCCTCGATCCTGCCCGCACCTGGCTGCGCTCCATTATCGGGACCTATGCGATGGGCACGGTATCAACGGTGGTGCTGGTGATGAGCCTGCTGCTGTTTATTCTGCACCGCTGGTTACGTCGCCAGTGGCGCGGCATGGAGCACCTGGAAATACGCGCAGAGGCGATTATTGACGGTGAGCGTGGGGTAGTACCGAAACGTAATCTGGATGAGTGGCCGCCCAAGGCGAGCCGCGCGCTGGATGTACTGCTCTCCGATTTACAGGAAGCGGGTGAACAGCGTTTGCGTATCGATACGCTGATCCGCACCTTTGCTGCTCAGGATGGCCGTACCGGTCTGAATAATCGCCTGTTCTTTGACAGTCAGCTCGCCACGCTGCTGGAGGATCAGGAGGATGTCGGTACCCATGGCGTGGTCATGATGGTACGGCTGCCGGATCTGGACACGTTGAGCGAAACGCTGGAGCCAGGGTTGATCGATGAGTATCTGTTTAACATCGTCAACATGCTCTCCACCTTTGTGCTGCGTTATCCCGGTGCTCTGCTGGCACGCTATTTCCGCAGTGATTTTGCGGTGCTACTGCCGCATCGCAGCCTGAAAGAGGCCAACAGCATCGCCGATCAGCTGATCAACGCCGTCGATTCGCTGCCGCCGATGCGAATGGTCAATCGCGATGATCTTATTCACATTGGTATCAGCGCCTGGCACAGCGGGCAGACGGTGCCGCAGGTGATGGAAAATGTCGAAATGGCGACCCGACGCGCGGCGCTGTTAGGGGGCAACAACTGGACCAACGGAGCCGGTAATCCTCAGGATGCCGGACGTGGAAGTGTGCGCTGGCGTACCCTGCTGGAAAACACCCTCAGTCGCGGTGGTCCGCGCCTGTACCAGAAACCAGCCGTCAATATTGAAGGCAAGGTGCAGCATCGCGTGATGCTGACTCGTATCTTTGATGGTGATAAAGAGGTTTTGGCAGCAGAATA
The DNA here is from genome assembly GCA_002095305.1 of Pantoea brenneri. Taxonomy (GTDB): domain Bacteria; phylum Pseudomonadota; class Gammaproteobacteria; order Enterobacterales; family Enterobacteriaceae; genus Pantoea; species Pantoea brenneri. The sequence continues at coordinate 24,073 of MIEI01000044.1, read as the reverse complement.
TATGCCGCTGGTCCAGCAGCTCGGCATGGCCGATAGCTGGGATCGCCAGCTGGTCACCCGCATTGCCGCCTTATCTGAACTCTGGCCGGAAGAGACGCTGGTGATACCGGTCACTATCGACTCGCTGCTGCACCGATCTTTCGTGCTCTGGTTGCAGAATATGTTGCTGCAATGCCCCAAAGGACAAAGAAAGCGATTTTTATTTGAACTTGCCGAGGCAGATGTCTGTCAACACATCAGCCGTTTAACGCCGGTGTTCCGCGCCCTTAAGGCATTTGGCTGTCGTGTCGCGGTTAATCAGGCCGGTTTAACCGTGGTCAGCAGTGCCTACATTCGCCAGCTGCCGGTGGAACTGATCAAACTTGATGCCGGTCTGGTACGCAATATTGAGCGTCGCACTGAAAATCAGCTGTTTGTACAGAGCCTGCTGGAAGTGTGTAAATCGACCAATACCCAGGTGTTTGCTGCCGGCGTCCGCACTAAAGCGGAGTGGCAAACGCTGGTGGCGTTAGGAGTGGCAGGTGGACAGGGTGACTTCTTTGCCCCTTCGCAGCCGGTAAACAGTAATGTGAAAAAGTATTCTCAACGTTACCGTATTTAGTGGATTGCGCCCTTTTTGACGGTGACGCAGGCTTTTTTTAGCCTTGAGTCCGGGTCGGGTCGCAAAACTGGCTGCCGGAAATGTTAGATTTTATGTCGGAAACCCAGGCCTGAAAGGCGATAAAAACCGGCACCGATGGCGTCTTATCGCCATTCCGCTGTCAATGATGGCCGGTTCCGATGACTTAAACGCAATTTGGCGTCTTTTTTCACCGAAGCAGAACGTTTTTGCGCCTTGTGGCAGCTTCGTGTGGTTGGTAAAGTAAGCGGATTTTATTTTCCGCCCCCAGCTTGCAGGATTATCCCTTAGTATGTTTAAAAAATTTCGTGGCATGTTTTCCAATGACTTGTCCATTGACCTGGGTACCGCGAATACCCTGATTTATGTGAAAGGACAAGGCATCGTGCTGAACGAGCCTTCCGTGGTCGCTATTCGCCAGGATCGTGCCGGTTCACCGAAAAGTGTCGCGGCCGTTGGTCATGACGCAAAACAGATGCTTGGCCGAACGCCAGGCAATATCGCAGCTATTCGCCCGATGAAAGATGGCGTAATCGCTGACTTTTTCGTCACCGAAAAGATGCTGCAGCACTTCATCAAACAAGTTCACAGCAACAGTTTCATGCGTCCCAGCCCGCGCGTGCTGGTCTGCGTACCCGTCGGGGCAACGCAGGTAGAACGTCGCGCCATCCGTGAGTCTGCTCAGGGTGCTGGCGCACGTGAAGTCTTCCTGATTGAAGAGCCAATGGCTGCGGCGATTGGCGCTGGCCTGCCGGTATCAGAAGCGACCGGTTCAATGGTAGTCGATATCGGTGGCGGTACCACAGAAGTGGCGGTGATCTCGCTGAACGGCGTGGTGTACTCCTCGTCGGTGCGTATTGGTGGTGACCGTTTCGATGAAGCTATTATTAATTATGTGCGTCGTAACTACGGTTCACTGATTGGTGAAGCTACCGCAGAACGTATCAAGCATGAGATCGGCTCAGCCTATCCGGGCGATGAAGTTCGCGAAATTGAAGTTCGTGGCCGTAACCTGGCTGAAGGTGTACCGCGCGGCTTTACGCTGAACTCCAATGAAATTCTCGAAGCGCTGCAGGAGCCGTTAACCGGCATCGTTAGCGCGGTGATGGTCGCCCTGGAACAGTGTCCGCCAGAGCTGGCGTCGGATATCTCCGAGCGCGGCATGGTGCTGACCGGCGGTGGTGCGCTGTTGCGTAATCTGGATCGTCTGCTGATGGAAGAGACCGGCATTCCGGTGGTTGTCGCTGAAGATCCGCTGACCTGTGTGGCACGCGGTGGTGGCAAGGCGTTGGAAATGATCGACATGCATGGCGGCGATTTGTTCAGCGAAGAATAATTGCCTCAACCGGCTGAGAACGTCATGACGATGCGCAGGGAGTCGCGTGTCAACCGGCGCACTATGCGCCGGTGCAATGCGTCCAGCTCAGGGAAGCGCGGTGTCATACCGGGTTTCCTTACCTGTCGTCGAGGATCACGCAGATTATATGAAGCCGATTTTTAGCAGGGGACCATCCCTGCAGTTGCGTCTTTTCCTGGCCGTCATCGTGGCGATTGCCATTATCATTGCTGACAGCCGTGTGGGTTCTTTTACCCAAATACGCAACTATCTGGATACGTCGGTCAGTCCGTTTTACTTCCTGGCCAATGGGCCGCGCCAGATTCTGGATGGCGTGTCGGAGTCGCTGGCGTCACGTCAGCAGCTTGAGCAGGAAAACAAAGCCTTACGTCGCGAGCTCTTCCTGAAAAACAGTAACCTGCTAATGCTGGGGCAATACAAGCAGGAAAACGCACGCCTGCGTGAACTGCTGGGTTCACCGCTGCGTCAGGATGAGCAAAAGATGGTAACGCAGGTCATCTCGACCGGCACTGACCCTTATACCGACCAGGTGGTGATCGACAAAGGCAGCGTTAACGGTGTCTATGAAGGTCAGCCGGTCATCAGTGATAAAGGGGTGGTCGGACAGGTGATTGCGGTCAGTCAACTGACCAGCCGCGTATTGCTGATTTGCGATGCATCGCACGCGCTGCCGATCCAGGTATTGCGTAATGACATTCGCGTCATTGCCGCCGGTAATGGCTGTACCGAAGATCTCCAGCTTGAGCATCTGCCGGGTAATACTGATATCCGGGTCGGTGACGTGCTGGTGACTTCCGGTATTGGCGGCCGCTTCCCGGAAGGTTATCCGGTGGGTGTGGTTTCCTCGGTTAAAGTCGATACCCAACGCGCTTATACCGTGATTCAGGCACATCCGACCGCCGGCCTGCAGCGTCTGCGCTATCTGCTGCTGCTGTGGGGCGCCGACCGCAATGGCGATATGCCGCTGCCGCAGGATGAAGTGCATCGCGTCGCCAACGAACGACTGATGCAAATGATGCCGCAGGTTCTGCCGCCAGCTGGAGAAATGGGACCGCCAGCGCCAGCCGCCCAGATGGGTCCGCCGGCACCGGCGAACGGCAGCAGTGCCGGACAGGGCAGTACTTCGCGTTCACGCGGAGGTCAGCTTGAGTCGATATCGCAGCCAGGGACGTTGGGTCATCTGGCTCTCTTTCCTGGTTGCGCTGGTCCTGCAAATCATGCCGTGGCCGGATCAGATTTATATGTTCCGGCCCTCATGGTTATTACTGATCCTCATCTATTGGGTGCTCGCCCTGCCGCATCGGGTAAACGTCGGCAGCGGCTTCCTGATGGGCGCCATTATGGATCTGATCGCCGGCTCCACCCTCGGAGTGCGTGCGCTGGCGCTCAGCATCATCGCCTACCTGATCGCCTTTAAGTTCCAGTTATTCCGCAACTTAGCGTTGTGGCAGCAAGCGTTAATGGTTATGGTGCTGTCTCTGGCTATGGATGTGATTGTCTTCTGGGCGGAATTCCTGGTTATCAACGTTTCATTCCGACCTGAAATTTTCTGGAGCAGTGTCGTCGACGGTATCCTCTGGCCATGGCTATTCTTACTCATGAGAAAGATTCGTCGTCAGTTTGCTGTTCAATAAGGAAATTTATGGTAACCCTTTATCTTGCTTCCGGTTCACCGCGTCGGCGTGAGCTGTTAACGCAGCTTGGCCTGACCTTCGAGCGCATCGTGACTGACGTTGAAGAACAGCGGCAGCCAAATGAAGTGGCTGAACACTATGTTCGTCGCCTGGCCAATGACAAAGCGCAGGCGGGCGTCCGGCTGGCCGCGCAGGATCTGCCGGTGCTGGGTGCCGATACGATCGTCGTGCTGAACGGTGAAGTACTGGAAAAGCCGCACGATGCGGTCCATGCGGCCGAAATGCTGCATAAGCTCTCCGGGCAGACTCATCAGGTGATGACCGCAGTGGCACTGGCCGATCGTCATCAGGCGCTGGATTGCGTGGTTACCACCGATGTGACATTTCGCACCTTAACCGCCTCCGATATCACCGACTATATTGCAACCGGTGAGCCGATGGATAAAGCCGGCGCATACGGCATTCAGGGCAGGGGCGGGAACTTTGTCCGCAAAATTAATGGGAGCTACCACGCGGTGGTTGGACTGCCTTTGGTTGAGACCGAAGAGTTGCTCAGCCATTTTCAGTCACTGCGTGCCGTAAGGGGTCAACATGACGGCTGAATTACTGGTTAACGTCACGCCTTCTGAAACGCGTGTTGCCTATATTGATGGTGGCATACTGCAGGAAATCCACATTGAGCGCGAAGCCCGACGCGGTATCGTCGGTAATATCTATAAAGGCCGGGTGAGCCGGGTGCTGCCGGGCATGCAGGCCGCGTTCGTCGATATTGGTCTGGATAAAGCCGCGTTTTTGCACGCCTCAGACATCATGCCGCACACCGAATGTGTGGCGGGTGATGAAAAGAAAAACTTCATCGTACGCGATATCGCTGAGCTGGTGCGTCAGGGGCAGGATCTGGTGGTGCAGGTGGTGAAAGATCCGCTGGGCACTAAAGGTGCACGCCTCACCACTGATATTACACTGCCGTCGCGCTATCTGGTGTTTATGCCAGGCGCGTCGCACGTGGGCGTCTCTCAGCGTATCGACAGTGAAAAAGAGCGCGAACGTCTTAAGGCGGTGGTCGCCGACTATTGCGATCATCTGGGCGGTTTTATTATCCGCACCGCCGCAGAAGGCATCGGCGAAGAGGAGCTGGCGCAGGACGCGGCGTTTCTCAAGCGTCTGTGGACCAAAGTCAGCGAGCGCAAAAAGCGCAACCAGACCCGCTGTCTGCTCTACGGTGAGCTGGCCTTAGCCCAGCGTATTTTGCGCGATTTCGCCGGCGCAGCGCTGGACCGCATCCGGGTCGATTCGCGTCTGACCTGCGATATGCTGGTGGAGTTTACCAGTGAATATATTCCGGAAATGGCCGGTAAGCTGGAGCTCTACAATGGCAAACAGCCGATATTCGATCTGTTTGATGTAGAAAATGAGATTCAGCGCTCGCTGGATCGCAAAGTTGAACTAAAGTCTGGCGGATACCTGATCATCGATCAAACCGAAGCGATGACCACCATCGACATCAACACCGGTGCCTTTGTCGGCCATCGCAATCTTGATGAGACAATTTTTAATACCAATGTTGAAGCCACTCAGGCGATAGCGCGTCAGCTGCGACTGCGTAATCTTGGCGGCATCATCATTATCGACTTCATCGACATGAGTAACGAAGAGCATCGCCGTCGGGTGCTGCACTCGCTGGAGACCGCCCTCAGCAAAGATCGGGTGAAGACCGGCATCAGTGGTTTCTCGGCGCTGGGCCTGGTGGAGATGACGCGCAAACGGACGCGTGAAAGTATTGAGCACGTGCTGTGTGAGGATTGTCCGGTGTGTAAAGGACGCGGCACGCTGAAGACGGTTGAAACGGTCTGTTATGAAATCATGCGTGAGATTGTGCGGGTACATCATGCCTATGATGCTGACCGCTTCCTGGTCTACGTCTCGCCGACCGTCGGCGAAGCGCTGAAAACCGATGAGTCTCATGCGCTGGCAGAGGTCGAAATCTTTGTCGGCAAACAGGTCAAAGTCCACGTTGAAGCGCTCTATACCCAGGAGCAGTTTGACGTGGTGATGATGTAATATCAGACCCGTCAGCCCGACCGGCTTTGCTCAAATCGTCGGGCTAAAAAATCGCCCTTGTCTGGGATAACATGCGTCTTTCCGGCGCAGTTGTCTGAAGACGGCCGGGTAACAGAACTAACTATCCGTCGTTTACGGAAGGCAAGGAGAGATGTGAGTGAGGCAGTTGCCGAGGATCTTGTTACTGCTGGTCGCCGCGATCATCGTGATTGTCGCGCTGCTGGTCAGCGGGCTGCGTCTGGTGATGCCGCATCTCGACAGCTATCGTAATAACCTTCTGCAATTCGTCTCGGATCGCACCGGCGTGCCGGTTCACGCCAGTAAGCTGCAGGGAAAGTGGGAGAATTTTGGCCCCACTCTGCAGGTCCGGGATCTCAGCGTCGATCTGCAGGAAAACGGCAAGCTGACCATCGCCCGCATCAATCTGGCGCTCGACGTCTGGCAATCCCTGCTGCACTGGCGCTGGCAATTCCGCGACCTCACTTTCTGGCAGCTGCATCTCGACAGCAACCGCCCGCTGCTGGACAGCGACAAAGAGAAGAACAGCTTCCGGCCGGCGCAAATCAATGAACTGTTCCTGCGCCAGTTTGACCACTTCGACCTGCGTGACAGCACCATTCGTTTTCGTACCCCTTCCGGGCAGCATGCCGAGCTGGCTATTCCGCGACTCACCTGGCTGAATGAGAAAACCCGCCATCGGGCAGAAGGTGAAGTCAGCCTGTCGAGCTTTACCGGCCAGCACGGCGTGGTTCAGGTACGGCTCGATCTTAATGACAGCAACGGCCTGCTGAATGATGGCCGCATCTGGATGCAGGCCGATGACGTGGATATGCGTCCGTGGCTGGGCCGCTGGATGCGGGATAATACCCGGCTGGACAGCGCCCGTTTTAGCCTGGCTGCCTGGGTTAACCTGCGCGACGGCGATATTTATGCCGGTGACCTGCTGCTGAGCCGCGGCGGTGCCAGCTGGCAGGGCGAAACGGGCCAGCATACGCTGCAGGTGGACGGCCTGACGGCGCACCTGTCGCGCTTCCAGAACGGCTGGGTGGTGAATGTGCCACAAACCCGCCTCAGCACCGATGGCAATCCGTGGCCGGCCGGTCACTTCTCGCTGTTATGGCGACCGGAAGATAAGCAGATGCTGGGTGCCAATGGTCAGCCTGAAGTGCGGGTACGCGCCACCCAACTGGCGCTGGATCATATTGCACCGATCGTGCCGCTGTTTGCGCCGCTGTCGCCAGCGCTGTTTGAGAACTGGCGTACGCTGCGGCCGCAGGGCACCATTGATGGCCTCGCCCTGGATATTCCGTTACAGCAGCCTGACCAGACCCGTCTGCAGGTGAAATGGCGCGACTTCAGCTGGCAGCACTGGAAGCTCCTGCCTGGCATCAGTCACTTAAGCGGCGAAGCGCGTGGCAGCCTGAATCATGGCCAGGTCAGCGTTGATATGGGCGCGGCGACCGTACCTTATGGCGATGTTTTCCAGGCTCCGCTCGAGATTAAACAGGTTACCGGTGCCGTGCGCTGGCAGCGCGATGAACATGGCCTGACGTTGACGGGCGAAAACCTCGATCTGCAGGCGCGCTCGCTGTGGGCGCGGGGTGACTTCAGCTATCAGCAAAACAGCGGAGGCGAGCCGCGGCTGGACATTCTTGCTGGTATCCGGATAACCGATGCGGGCGATGCCTGGCGCTATTTCCCGGTGCCATTGATGGGCAACGGGCTGACGCATTATCTGAGCGGAGCGGTGAAGGGCGGTAAAGTGGATAACGCCACGCTGCTGTTTGCCGGTAACCCGGCGCTATTCCCGTTCAAGCACAACGACGGTATGTTCCAGGTCTGGGTTCCGCTGCGCCAGGCGACCTATGCCTTCCAGCCCAAATGGCCGGCGCTCAGCAATCTGGATATCGATCTTAACTTCCTGAACGATGGCTTATGGATGAACGCCCCGACCGCTCGCCTTGGCGACGTTGAGGCGCGTAAGGTTAGCGCCGTTATCCCGGACTACCTGAAAGAGAAGCTGATTATTGATGGCGACATCAGCGGAGAAGGGAAACAAATCGCCGATTACTTCCAGCAGACGCCGCTGAAAGCGTCACTCGGCGCAGCACTGGAGCAGCTGGAAATTAAAGGCACCACCCGGGGCCACCTGAATCTCGATATCCCGCTTGATGGTCAGCAGGTCCACGCCAGCGGTAACGTGGTCATGAACAATAACGCGCTGTTTATCAAGCCGCTAAAAACCACTCTGACCAACCTTACCGGTCGTTTCCGTTACAACAACGGTAATCTGGAGAGTGAAGAGATGCAGGCGCGGTGGTTCGGTCAGCCGCTGGGCGTCAGTTTCAGCACCAAAGAGAACCCGGATGATTTTGGCGTTAAGGTGAAACTGCTGGGGGACTGGCAACCGGCTAAAATCAGCCAGATTCCTGCCGCCGTAAGCCGCCAGCTCGCTGGACATCTGCCGTGGCAGGGCGACGTGGATATCACGCTGCCGCATCGCGGCGGCGCGCGGTACGAAGTAGAGCTGAACGGCGATGGCAAAGAAGTGAGCAGTCGCTTACCTTCACCGCTGGATAAAAAGGCCGGTGAGGTGATGCCGATTGCTATCAAAGCCAGCGGCGACCTGCAGCATTTCGATCTCAGTGGCAGCGTGGCGACACGCCATCGGTTTAACAGCCGCTGGCTGCTGGAGCCGACCTTACGCGTTGATCGCGGCATCTGGCTGAATGACGCAGCGAAAACGCCGGCGCTTCCCGATCATGCCGGTATGGTGCTTAATCTGCCACCGCTGGATGGCGAAGCCTGGGTAGCGATGATGGCTGGCGGAAGTGGTAGCGCTGGCGGCAGCGGCGGAGAACGTCAGCTGGGCGGCGTGACGCTGCCGGGCAACCTCACACTGCGCAGCCCGGCGGTAACGCTGGCGGGGCAGCAGTGGCATGCGGTAGACGCGACGCTGGCAGAAACGGCCGGTGGCAATGCGCAGGTCAGCATTAACGCCGAGGAAATACGCGGTAAGCTGGAAATAGCCGCGAAGGCGCCGTGGCAGATCGGGCTGGATTACCTCTATTACAATCCGCAATGGGACCATGAGGCACAGCAGGGCGGCAACGCCAGCTCTCAGCAAGCCAGCCAGATTAATTTCAGCGGCTGGCCAGCCTTGCAGTTGCGCTGCGCGGAGTGCTGGGTGCTGGGACAGAAATATGGACGGGTCGCGGCGACGCTGCAACCGAAAGGCGATACGTTAGCACTGACTAACGGCACGGTAGATACCGGCAGCTCGCAGCTGAAAATTAAGGGTGAATGGGTTAACCGTCACGATGACCCGCGCACCTCACTGAAAGGCACGCTGAAAGGGCCTAATATCAATAACGCCACCAACTGGTTTGGCGTGAATACCCCGCTGCGCGATGCGCCGTTCAATATCGATTACGATTTGCACTGGCGTGCGGCACCGTGGCAGCCGTCAGCCGAAACCCTGAGCGGCACCCTGAAAACCCACTTTGGCAAAGGCCAGATTGCGGATGTGAACACCGGTACCGCCGGACAAATCCTGCGTCTGTTCAGCTTCGACGCGCTGCTGCGCAAACTGCGCTTCGATTTCAGTGACACCTTTAACGATGGCTTCTATTTTGATTCGATTAACGGTACCGCCTGGATCGAAAATGGCGTGATGCGCACCGATAACCTGCAGGTCGATGGACTGGAAGCGGACATCGCCATGCAGGGCAATATGGACCTGGTTAAGCGTCGGATCGATATGGAAGCCGTCATCACCCCGGAAATTTCTGCCTCGGTCGGTGTCGCGGCGGCGTTCGTGGTTAATCCGGTGATTGGCGCGGCGGTGTTTGCCGCCAGTAAAGTTCTGGGACCGGTATGGAACCGGATATCGCTGCTGCGTTATCACATCAGTGGCCCGCTGGATAAACCGGAAATCAATGAAGTACTGCGTAAACCGCGTGAAACTGACAACAAGTGAATTTGACGCGGTACCGGAATTACCGCAGGCTATGATTATCCGAGCACATAATGAGTGAGAAACGATGACTCTGAACCTGGTAAGTGAGCAGTTACTAACTGCTAACGGCATTAATCAGCAGGACCTTTTTTCCCTGTTAGGGCAGCTTTCAGAACGTCGTCTGGATTATGCCGATCTCTATTTTCAGTCCAGTTTCCACGAATCCTGGGTGCTGGAAGACAAAATTATTAAAGATGGCTCTTACCATATTGACCAGGGCGTCGGCGTGCGCGCCGTCAGCGGTGAGAAAACCGGCTTTGCCTACGCCGATCAGATCACGCTGAATGCGCTGCGTCTGTCATCGGAAGCGGCGCGCAGCATTGTTCGCGAACAGGGCAACGGTAAGGCGCATACCCTTTCCGCGGTGATGAACCGCTCGCTCTATTCCACCGTTGATCCGCTCAGCAGTCTGACGCGTGAAGATAAAATTGCCCTATTGCACCGTGTCGATCAGGTGGCCCGCGCTGCCGACCCGCGGGTGCAGGAGGTCAACGCCAGCCTGAGCGGTGTGTACGAGCAGGTGCTGGTCGCCGCGACTGATGGCACGCTGGCAGCCGATGTTCGTCCGCTGGTGCGTCTCTCGATCAGTGTGCAGGTTGAAGATCAGGGTAAACGTGAACGCGGCTCAAGCGGCGGCGGTGCACGTACCGGTTATGAATTTTTCCTCGCCGATGAAAATGGCGATGTGCGGGCTGATGCCTGGGCGCGTGAAGCGGTGCGGATGGCGCTGGTTAACCTCTCTGCTGTGGCGGCACCTGCCGGTACCTTGCCGGTGGTGCTGGGCGCAGGCTGGCCGGGTGTCCTGCTGCATGAAGCCGTCGGACACGGACTGGAAGGCGACTTCAACCGTCGTGGCACCTCGGTATTCAGCGGCAAGATGGGCCAGCTGGTGGCGTCAGAACTCTGTACCGTGGTTGATGACGGTACCATTGAAGGACTGCGCGGTTCACTGGCGGTCGATGATGAAGGCGTTCCGGGTCAGTACAATATGCTGATTGAGAACGGCGTACTCAAAGGCTACATGCAGGATAAACTCAATGCGCGCCTGATGGGCGTCAGTCCTACCGGTAACGGTCGTCGTGAATCTTACGCCCACCTGCCGATGCCGCGCATGACCAACACCTACATGCTGGCCGGTAAGTCGACGCCGCAGGAGATCATCGAAAGCGTTGAATATGGTCTGTATGCGCCCAACTTTGGTGGCGGCCAGGTGGACATCACCTCAGGCAAGTTTGTCTTCTCAACCTCAGAAGCGTATCTGATTGAAAAGGGCAAAATCACCAAACCGGTGAAAGGGGCGACGCTGATTGGTTCCGGCATTGAAGCGATGCAGCAAATCTCAATGGTGGGTAATGATCTGGCGCTGGATAAAGGCGTTGGCGTTTGCGGCAAGGAAGGCCAGAGCGTGCCGGTTGGCGTCGGTCAGCCCACTCTGAAGCTGGATAAACTGACGATTGGCGGCACCGCCTGATAGTCTGTTAACAACCCGCCGGCAGGCGGGTTGTTAGCTTTTACGCTGCTGTTGATACTGTTCCGCCACCTGCTGGAAATAGCCGGTCAGATAGTCGATACAGACCTGCACCTTAAGCGGCAACTTATCCTTTTCGGTATAGAGCGCATAGACCGGACGGGGCTCGGATTGATACTGCGGAAACAGAATATCGATCTCACCGGCGTTGATCTCATCAATAACCCACATCATCGGCACATAAGCGATGCCGTTACCCGCCTTCAGCCAGCGAATCAGGGTCAGGGAATCATTGGTGACAAACCGTCCCTGCGGCGCCAGTCGCGTCACCAGACCTTCAGGCGCAATCAGCTCAAAGTTATTATCGGGACGTACGCTGTATTCCAGCCAGGCAAAATTATCGATATCCCCCGGTTTTTCCGGCGTGCCGTGCTGCGCCAGATAACTCTTAGCTGCGCACACCACCATCGGCATTGCCCCAAGGCGCCGCGAAAACAGGCTGGAATCTTTTAACGCTCCGACCCGAATCACCAGGTCCAGACCATCGGCGATCAGGTCCGGGGCCGGAATGCCGGTGACCAGATTAACGCTCAGTCCCGGATACTCACGCAGCATATCGCTGGTCATACCGGCCAGCACGTTCTGCGCCATGGTCGAGGAGCTGCCAATACGCAGCACGCCAATCGGCGTGTTGTTAAAGGCATAAAGCTGCTCGTGCACCTGAGTGGCTTCGGCCAGCATGCGACGACAGCCCTGATAATAAATTTTACCCGCTTCGGTCAGGCCGATGCTGCGAGTACTGCGATTAAGCAGTTTAACCTGCAGCTCATCTTCCAGTTTTGCCACTATCTGGCTGATAGAAGAGACGCTCAGATGAAGCTGGCGCGCGGCAGCGGTAAATGAACCCAGTTCAACCACTTTGGCGAAAATGGACATGCCCTTCAGTCGTTCCATTATTTACTCTGGCTTAAAAGTGATTTAGATCACATTCTGTAGAAAACTTATAGTCAGGCGCGTTACTATAAGCGCGCCGGGGTATCTCCCGGTGATTCTTCATTGCCTGATGCCCTTCGATGATACGCTATTATTAAGCCAGCTGGGGTTCGGATAGAGCAGCCAGTGGGTTTTCCTGCGGCATCTGACGAGGCAAAGGAGTCTTCCGGCAAGGTCGAACTAAGGATTTCTGATGAGTGTGCTTCCGGTATTTGTCATGTTTGGGCTCTCTTTTCCGCCCGTTTTCATCGAATTAATTATCTCGCTAATGCTGTTCTGGTTAGTGAAACGCGTGCTGACGCCGAGCGGTATTTATGATCTTGTCTGGCATCCGGCACTTTTTAATACAGCACTTTACTGCTGTGTGTTTTACCTTGTATCCCGTTTATTTGTCTGAGGTTTAAGTGAAAGCACTCATAAGAAAAATCGCGCGTTACGCGATTACGATCCTGCTGGTCATCATTGCTGTGGTGATTATTTTCCGTGCCTGGGTGTTTTATACCGAATCGCCCTGGACCCGTGACGCAAAATTCGCTGCCGATGTCGTCGCCATCTCACCCGATGTCACCGGTCTGATTACCGACGTCCCGGTTCACGACAACCAGCTGGTGAAGAAGGGCGATACCCTGTTTGTGGTCGATCGGCCGCGCTACCAGAAAGCGCTGGATCAGGCACAGGCTGATGTCGAGTATTACCAGGCGCTGGTCAGCGAGAAACGCCGTGAAGCGGGACGTCGTAACCAGCTGGGCACCTCGGCCATGTCACGCGAAGCGATCGACCAGGCTAACAACGATCTGCAAACCAGCGAACATCAGCTGGCGAAATCGGTGGCGACCCGCGATCTGGCGAAGATCGATCTGGAACGCACCACCGTGAAAGCGCCGTCCGATGGCTGGGTGACGAACCTGAATGTCTACGAAGGGGAGTTCATCACCCGCGGCTCGGTGGCGGTGGCGCTGGTTCAGCAGCACTCCTTCTACGTGCTGGCCTACCTGGAAGAGACCAAACTGCACGGCGTTGAACGCGGCTTCCGCGCTGAAGTGACGCCGCTTGGCAGTAATGTAGTGCTGCGCGGTACGGTAGACAGCGTGGCTGCCGGCGTCACCAACAGCAGCAGCTCGGTCGACAGCAAAGGCATGGCAACCATCGATTCTAATCTGGAGTGGGTCCGTCTGGCGCAGCGTGTGCCGGTACGTATTCGTCTTGATCAACAGCCAGGCAACCGCTTCCCGGCAGGCACGACGGCAACGGTGGTCATCACCGGTCAGGCCGATCGCCAGCCGGAGCAGGTTTCGCCAATGACCCGACTGTTCAATCGCCTGCGTGAGTTTGGTTAAGAGGGCGATATGATCGAGTTTTTGCGTTTCCCGGTGAAGCTGACCTTCGCGCTGGTTGCAGCGCTGATGATTGGCTTTCACCTTAATCTTGAAACGCCCCGCTGGGCGGTGATGACCGCGGGCATTGTGGCCGGCGGTACCGCCTTCGCAGCCGGTGGTGATCCCTATTCAGGCGCACTGCGTTATCGCGGCATTCTGCGTATTATCGGGACCTTCATCGGCTGTATCGCCGCGCTGACCATCATGATTGCCACGGTGCGCGCGCCGGTGGTGATGCTGCTGCTCTGCTGCATCTGGGCCGGGCTTTGCGTCTGGCTCTCTTCGCTGATCAAAGTTGAAAACTCCTACGCGCTGGGGCTGGCGGGCTACACCGCGCTGATTATCGTGGTCACCGCAGACGCCAGCGGTGGCCTGACGCTGGCACCGCAGTACGCGGTAGAGCGTTGCAGTGAGATCGTGCTCGGGATTCTGTGCGCCATTCTGGCGGATATGATCTTCTCGCCGCGCTCGATTAAAAAAGTGATCGACGCTGAAGTGGATTCCCTGCTGGTGGCGCATTATCAGCTGCTGCAACTGTGCGTGGCGCACGGCGATAAAGAGGAAGTCGATAAAGCCTGGAGCGCGCTGGTACGGCGTACCACGGCGTTAAACAGCATGCGCAGCCAGCTGATGATGGAATCTTCGCGCTGGCAGAACAGCAACCGTCGTTTGCAGATGCTCAACACCCTCTCTCTGACCCTGATTACTCAGGCGGCAGAAACCTTTCTGATCCAGAACTCACGACCTGACTACATTCCACCGCAGTACCGTTTGCTGATTGAAAAAGAGGCCACAACAGCTGACGAGGTTCATAAGCGGATGAAGGTGATGCGGCGGGTGATTGGCGCCAGCGGCAAAACCACGCCGGTTACGCTGGTGAGCTGGGTCGGTGCGGCGACAGAATATCTGTTGCTGCGTAACGGCATTAAAAGTAACAGCCGTATCACCCCGCTGGAGGAGGAAATCCTGCAGCGTGAGGTGCTGATTCAGGCGCGATCGGCTGAGACCCATCATGCGATGATCAACGGCATCCGCACCTTTGTGGCTACCGCGCTGGGATCGCTGTTCTGGTTATACACCGGCTGGACTTCCGGCAGCGGCTGCATGGTGATGCTGGCAGTGATTACCGCGCTGGCGATGCGCATGCCGAATCCGCTGATGATGGCGAAAGATTTCCTCTACGGCATGACGGTGGCGGTGCCGCTCGGTGCACTCTACTTCATCTATGTGCTGCCCAATACTCAGCAGAGCGCGCTGCTGCTCTGTATCGCTATCGGCCTGCTGGGCTTTGTTGGCGGGATCTTCATTCAGCGACGGCAGCTTGGCACCCTGGGTGCGTTAATCGGTACCATCAACGTGCTGGTGCTGGATAATCCGATGAAGTTCGAATTTAACGTCTTCCTCGATAATGTGCTCGGCCAGGTGATTGGCTGCTTCGTGGCAATGATGGTGATCCTGCTGATCCGCGATAAATCTAAAGCGCGTACCGGCCGCAAACTGCTTAACCGCTTTATGTATGCTGCGGTGTCGGCGATGACCACCAATCAGGCGCGCCGCCGTGAAAACCATCTGCCGGCGCTCTATCAGCAACTGTTTCTGCTGCTGAATCTGTTCCCCGGCGATATCGACAAATACCGTATCGCGCTGACGCTGATTATTGGACATCAGCGGTTACGCAATGCGGAAATACCGGTGAATGATGATTTGTCAGCCTACCACCGGCAACTGCGCTACACCGCCGATCGGGTGATCTCCGCCAGCAGTGACGACAAGCGCCGCCACTATTTCGAGCGTCTGCTGCAGGAGCTGGAGGTATATCAGGAAAAACTGGTGCATTACGACGCGCCGATTAGCGTCACCGAACCGGTAAAACGGCTGGCGACCATGCTGAACAAGTATCAGAACACCCTCATCCAAATCTGAAACCGGCCGCTGCCCGCCGCAGCGGCCTGCTCAATGCCATCCCGTCACAAAACCTGTCGCTTTTGCCAACTATACTCTTCGGACGGAAGGATAAAATGACAGGAGCGAATCAATGACATCACTGCAATCAAGCGAACTATTCCAGACTGGCTATTTAGCCGATGGTCAATGGCATCGCACCTCCACCACTTTTGACGTCACCAATCCCGCCACCGGCGAGGTGATCGCGCAGGTCGCTAAAGCGGGCAAAGCAGAAACCGAACAGGCGATTGCTGCCGCCGAACGGGCATTCCCCGGCTGGCGTGCCCGGACGGCCAAAGCGCGCGCTGAGATCCTTTATCGCTGGTATCAGCTGATGATTGAGAACAAACGCTGGCTGGGCCAGCTGATGACTGCCGAGCAGGGCAAGCCGCTGAAAGAGGCGGAAGGCGAAGTCGAGTATGCCGCCAGCTTTATCCAGTGGTTTGCTGAACAGGCAAAACGCGCCAACGGGGAAATTATCCCACCAGCCAAACCGGGTTCCCGTATCCTGGCAACGCGTGAACCGATTGGCGTCGTCGCCGCTATCACGCCGTGGAATTTCCCGATGGCGATGCTGACCCGCAAGCTGGGTCCGGCGCTGGCAGCGGGTTGTACCGGCATCATCAAACCGGCGAATAATACGCCGCTCTCGGCCTTCGCACTGCTGGCGCTGGCGAAACAGGCGGGCGTGCCGGATGGGGTGCTCAACGCGGTGGCAGGTGATACGCATGCTATCAGCGACGCCATCATGGCCAGTAAAGCCGTGCGTAAAATCTCGTTCACTGGTTCGACAGCGGTCGGCAAGCTGCTGATGCGCAATGCCGCAGAAACCATGAAAAAGGTTTCAATGGAGCTGGGAGGCAACGCGCCTTATATCGTGTTCGAGGATGCGGACATCGATGCGGCGGTGCAGGGCGCCATCGCTAACAAATTCCGAAATGCTGGCCAGGTCTGCGTCAGCGTTAACCGCTTCTACATTCATAACGCCATCTATGACCGTTTTACCCGCCAGCTGGCAGAGGAAGTGAACAAGCTGAAAGTCGGCAACGGCATGGACGAAGGGGTGATCGTCGGGCCGCTGATTGAAGCCTCTGCGCTGGAAAAAGTGGAGCAGCACGTGCAGGACGCGGTCGCCAAAGGCGGTAAACTGCTGGCAGGCGGTGAACGCCACGCGCTGGGCGGCAACTTCTGGCAACCGACGGTAATTACCGAGGCGCACGAAGAGATGCAGCTGGCGCAGGAAGAGACCTTTGGCCCGGTCGCCGCCTGCTTCCGTTTTGATGAAGAAGATGAGGTGATCCGCCGTGCTAACGACACGCCATTCGGTCTGGCGGCCTACTTCTACACCCAGAATTTGCAGCGGGTATTCCGCGTCTCTGCCGCGCTGGAAAGCGGCATGATCGGCATTAATGAATGTGCCGTATCGACCGAACTGGCGCCGTTTGGTGGCGTGAAAGAGTCTGGCCTGGGCCGCGAAGGTTCAGTGCTGGGCATGGAAGAGTATCTGGAGGTCAAAGCGCTGCACCTGGGCGGTTTGGGCTAGCGGATATGAACGGGCGGCGCGGGTCGCCCGCAGACGGAGGATGGGAGCCGTCAGCATGAAAACCGAGCGTTTTGATTTCAATGAGATCGTCGATCAGGCCCACTTCTTTCGCCAGTTCAGCGAGCGCTTTGCGCTGGAGGAGCGGCGGATCTGCGACCTGGATGGATTATGGGATGTGGTCACTGGCGAATCATTGCCGATGCCGCTGGAAATTGAGTTTGTGAACCTGGGGAAAGGGCAGCGACGACGTTATGGCGCGCTGATTCTGCTATTTGATGAAGCGGAAGAGGAGCTGGAAGGCCAGCTGCATTTTAACGTCAGATGAAAAAGGGCCCCGGCGAGCGGGGCCAAAGGGTTCGTCATAAATCTGACGAGGAATTACTTATACAGCTGAGCGGTGAAGTGATAGTTATCACCGGTGCGCGCTTCAATCACTTTATAGGCGCTGGCACCCTGTTCATCGGCTTTCTGAGACAGCTCAGCGCGATAATCCATGGGGGCACCCGCTGTACCGCTGATGGTTACGGTGCCCGCAGGCTGCAGATTCTGCGCTTGCTCGCCGGTTACCAGCTGTGCGGCAGATGCGCCGAACGCCATAACGGAAAGCAGGCTGACTGTAGCGATGGTTGTTTTGATTTTCATTTTTCGTCTCCTCAATACGTTCAACAACCTGCGGTGAAAAGAAGAAGCGGGTCGTCGACTCTTGTCTCTCATGCGCCTTTCACGGCGTCATAACGGTTAATTATTTATACAGCTCAGCGGTGACGTGATAGGTGTCATCCTGGTTGTTTTCGATGATGCGATAGTGGCTGGCACCCTGCGCATCGGCTTTCTCAGACAGGACCTGACGGATATTGGTCTGATCGCCGTCCCGACCGCTGACGCTGATGGTCTGGTTCATCGGTTGCAGATTCTGGCTCTGTGCCTGCTGGTTTGAGACCAGGCTGGCTGCGCTGGCACCGACTGAGAACACGGAGGCCAGACTGAGTACGGCAATAGCAAATGTAGTTTTCATGATCAACTCTCCTGAAACTGTGTTGCCTCATCCCACCGAGGCGCATAACCGCGCGTCAAAAAGTGGGCTGCTGGCGATATTGGGTTGCGCTGGGCTTAGTTGTACAGACGGGCGGTAGCGTGATAGTTACCGTTGTTGTAAGCCTCAATCACGCGGTAGGCTTTTGCACCCTGCTGATCGGCTTTTTCGCTCAGCTGCTGATTAATTTCCATCGGTGAGCCCGCTACGCCGCTGACGCTAATGGTACCCGCCGGTTGCAGATCCTGCGCCTGCGCAGCGGTGACAGATTCTGCTGCTACAGCACCAAAAGAGAGGGCAGAGAGAATGCTCAGGGTTGCGATAGTAGTTTTTACGTTCATGTATTTTTCCTCGTCGTCAATTTTTATCTTTTTAGTTGGTGTGATTTGCATCACGAAAAGAAGTATAGAACTAATAACGGAAGAAATTAATACCCCGCTAATAATGTTTTTTTGTGATTCTTTATCCTTATGGCTACTTTTAATAACTCAACGTTATAAAAAACGGCGGAAAAATGACCTTTTCGCTGTTTTTTATTGCAAAAACAGGCAGATAAATCACTTTATCTTTTTGTGCGAAAATACGTGGTCGATCAGACTGGTCTTTGATTTAGATCTGGGTAATGTCGCCAGAGTGGTGATGTAAAGCAGTGTAAAATACCGCAAAAGGTTAAGCAGACCAAAAGGTATGACCAATATTCGCATTGGCGAAAGCAGGACAGAGTGCGGATTAACTGTTTGATCTACTGGAGAATAGGGCAGGGTAAGTGGCAGGGCGAGCAGAAAGGGCGGTTGAACGGTCGCGTGAGGCCCGATCAACCACCCTGTTATCAGAGTTCCTGTTCAAACAGGTTAAGAATCGCCCCGTGCAGCTGCTTAACCGTAAAGTCGCGCGCGCGGGTGATAAAGATGGTGTCATCGCCAGCGATGGTGCCGAGGATGCCTTCCGATTTACCCAGTGAGTCGAGCAGGCGCGCAATCAGCTGCGCAGCGCCTGGGCTGGTATGAATCACCACTAGCGCATCATTGTAATCGATGTCGAGAACCAGGTTTTTTAACGGGCTGGTGGTGGTCGGCACGCCAAGCTCGGCGGGCAAGCAGTAAACCATCTCCATCTTGGCATTGCGGGTGCGTACCGCGCCAAACTTGGTCAGCATACGAGAAACCTTTGACTGGTTAATGTTCTCGAAGCCTTCATCCTGGAGCGCCTGAACGATTTCGCCCTGGGAACTGAATTTTTCTTCTTTTAATAAGGCTTTGAAAGCCTTGATCAGATCGTCTTGTTTCGATGGGTTTCGCATAGGTTACCAATAAATAGAGGGAATAACCGCACATCCGCCCGCGGCAGAGTGGTGATTATGCATTTAAATGCATTTTTATGCAATCGGTTGATTGATGAGCAGGGTTCGGGCGGCTAGCGGGCGGCGATAATAGCAAAGAAATCGTCTCAGACCAAAACCCCTGTCACAGCACCGAAAGGCGAAGGTTGCAAAGTTGTTATATTATTGGTGGTGTAGTAACAGAAAACGCACGTAGCCGTTCTCTGTCTGCCGACGGCAAAGTTGTCGGTCATTCAGGTATTAAGATGATATGTAACTTTTGAATCCGGAGATCACGTGTGAAAATACGTAGAATTAACAACGGATACGCGTCATCACCTGAGCTGTTGATTAAGGTCTGACACAGATGGAATTCCGGCTCTTCTCTGCCCCACCTTAATAAGGAGTTAAGAATGAAAGTTGCCGTACTCGGTGCCGCTGGCGGCATAGGCCAGGCGCTCGCACTTCTACTCAAAACCCAGCTTCCCGCAGGTTCAGAACTTTCACTGTATGACATCGCGCCGGTAACGCCGGGCGTTGCCGTCGATCTCAGCCATATTCCTACTGCGGTGGCTATCAAGGGATTTAGTGGAGAAGACGCCACGCCAGCATTGCAGGGTGCCGATGTGGTACTGATCTCCGCCGGTGTGGCACGTAAGCCCGGTATGGACCGCGCCGACCTGTTCAACGTTAACGCTGGCATTGTGCGCAACCTGATTGATCAGGTGGCGACCACCGCGCCAAAAGCGTTAATCGGCGTGATCACCAACCCGGTCAATACCACGGTGGCGATTGCGGCTGAAGTCCTGAAAAAACACGGCGTCTACGACAAAAATCGGCTGTTCGGTGTTACCACGCTGGATATCATTCGCGCCAATACTTTTGTCGCGGCGTTAAAAGGCAAGCAACCGGGTGAGATTGAGGTACCGGTTATCGGCGGCCATTCCGGCGTGACCATCCTGCCGCTGTTGTCGCAGGTGCCAGGCGTCAGCTTTAGCGAGCAGGAAGTGGCTGATCTCACTAAACGCATCCAGAATGCCGGGACCGAAGTGGTAGAGGCCAAAGCCGGTGGCGGTTCTGCTACGCTGTCGATGGGTCAGGCTGCGGCACGCTTCGGTTTATCGCTGGTGCGGGCGCTTAACGGCGAGGCCAACGTGGTGGAGTGTGCTTATGTTGAAGGGGACGGCGAATATGCGCGTTTCTTCTCACAGCCGCTGCTGTTGGGCAAAAATGGCATTGCCGAACGCAAATCGATTGGTAGCCTGAGCCCATTCGAGCAGCAGGCGCTGAACGGTATGCTGGAGACGCTGAAGAAAGATATTGAGCAGGGCGAAACGTTCGTGAAGCAGTAATCACCGCGTAAACCCAACAACGCCCGGCTAAGCCGGGCGTTGTCGTTTACAGGCCGCCCGATTTATAGGCGCGTGCGGCCGGTGCCCCATTGCTGGCCGGCAGCTTCTTGCCCAGTGTTTCCATCCGCATCTGGAATGGCGGGAACGGCATCTCAATGCCGTGCTGCTCAAATCCGCTCAGAATCAGCTGATGCAGTTCGTGACGCAGCGGCATGCGATGTCCCATCTCTGCTGCATGCACGCGCAGTTCAAACAGCTGGATCCCCTGCTGTAAATCGACCAGAAACGCCTCAGGCGGCGGCGTATCCAGTACATAGCTGCAGCGTTCAGCAGCCTGTTTCAGGATGGTGGTCACCTGTTCACTGCTCACCTTCGCTGGCGCAGGAATGGTCAGCACCACGCGCGTCACCGAATCTGACAGCGACCAGTTAACGAACTGCTCGGTGATAAAGGCCTTATTCGGCACGATGATCTCTTTGCGGTCCCAGTCGGTAATGGTCGTAGCGCGCGTATTGATGCGGGTAATGCTGCCGGTCAGCTCGCGAATGGTGACGGTATCGCCGATGCGAATCGGTTTCTCAAACAGGATGATCAGACCCGAGATAAAGTTGGCGAAAATTTCCTGCAAACCAAAACCCAGTCCGACACCCAGCGCGGCCACCAGCCATTGCAACTTCGACCACTCAATGCCGATCAGCGAGAAGCCAATCAGCCCGCCAATCAGCAACAGCAGATATTTGGTCAGCGTGGTGATGGCGTAGCCGGTACCGGGCGTCAGGTTAAGGTGCTGCAGCAGTGCCAGCTCCAGCAGCGCCGGCATATTACGCACCAGCTGAGTAGTGATAATAAACACCAGAATCGCGATTAGCACCGACCCCAGCGTGATCGGCTGAATAGACTCCACGCCCTGCACCGAGGTGCTGACATCCCACAGCTGAATATTCTCCAGAAAGCCGAACGCGGAGTGAATCTCCGACCACAGTACGATCACCGACACCAGCGCAATCAGCGTCAGGATTGAGCGCACCAGCCGCAGTGACTGGGCACTGATGGCATCCAGATCGATTACCGGCTCTTCGATTTCAATCGCGTCGGTATTTTGTGCGCCTTGCTCTTTCTCTTCTTCGCTGCGCGCACGGTTAGCCAGCATGTCAGCACGACGCTGACGGGCGCGGTCAAAGCCGAGACGACGACGCTGAATCAACATCCAGCGGCGGATGATGTGATAGATCACCAGCAGCAGGAACCAGATGGCTACCGAGGTTTCCAGCCTTGCCAGCAAAGCCTGTGCCGTCGCCAGGTAACCAATCGCCGAGGCGAGGGCTGCCATCAGCGGCATGGCGATCATCAGGTTCCACAACATGCGGTTGACCATGTTGTCGCCGTTGCCCTCTTTATCCAGATAGAGCGGAATACCGGCGCGTTTCAGGCTGACGGTGACGATGCTGATCGCGCCGCAGATCAGAATGAAGCAGAGACGTCCCAGTGACGAGGAGAACTGGCGATCTTCCAGATTGCTGAAGGCGATTAACAGCATGATCAGCGGCACAATCAGCCCGATACTCAGGGAGTAATAGCGCATGGCGCGCGCCACGCGATTCTGCGGCCAGCGGAAATGAACGATAAACAGACCGTTGGGGCGGGCAAAGGCGGCGCTAATCATAAAGGCCCACAGCAGGGGCAGCGTAGCGGTAATCCCGTCACCAATGGCGACCGCAATCGGGTAGGGCCAGGCGTTCTGCAAACCATAACCCAGCGTCCCCCACAACACCGGCAGCGGCAGCGCCACCAGAATCGACCAGAAAACGGTACGGATGGTCAGCCGGAAGCGATCCTGCGTCACTTTGCCGACTTTACTGGCGGAGCGCTCAAGGAAGGCATTGAAGTGACGCCGTGAGCTGATGCTAAAGCCGACCAGCAGCAGGGCGGCAATGATCGGCAGCACGGTGCTGCGGCTGGTAAACATCATTGCCATCGCTTTGCCGAGCTGTCCCAGCGTATCCAGCGACAGCAGGCGTGACAGATCCTTAGCCAGATCGAGCGGGTAACTCAGGCCGATCGGGCTGACGTCGGCGGTCCAGAACAGATAACGGTGGGTGGCATCTTTCACTTCGGTCAGCGCATCCTGCAGCTGTGTATTGCCGACCTTCAGCTTGGTGATCTCCAGGATCAAGGTATCGCAACCGGAGATCAGCGAGTTAAGCAGTTCGCGCTGGGTACGAAGCTGGGCATCAAGGATGCGCTTCTGCTCGCTGGTATAGGGCTGGCCATCGGCCTGGTGACCCTTACGAAGCGCCTCCTGGCGCTCCAGCAGATCTTCATAGGAGAGACGCTGAACCCGTAACTGGGCCATCTCATTATCAATCTGCTGAGACTTTGGCATTTCCGGCAGGCGCGCCACCTGGGCGCGCAACGCTTCGCCCAGCAGATTGGAGGCACCCAGCCACTGGGACTGTTCGCGCAGGGTAGAGAGCGCCTGACGCACCTGAATAATTTGATTGGTGGCCAGCCGCTGCTGCGACGCCACCAGATCCATCCGCTGCGCCTGCTGATTCAGGGCGACGGAGAGATCGCGGTTAATGCGGAATTGATCGCTGATTGCCGGTGGCAAATCACCACTGTTTTCGGCCAGCTGTTCGGTACGCGCCAGCGCCAGTTCGGCTTCACGCTGACGTTGATCGTTGAGCTGATTGCGCAGTGCCTGCAGATAGTTATCCAACTGGGCAGCCTTACGCTGGTGCATTTCGGCCCGCATCCGCGCCAGTTCCTGACGATTGTTGGCGGAGAGTTGCGCCAGTTCCAGCTCATCGACGCGCGCTTTATTGGCGGCATTTTCCGCCTGACGCGCCGCCAGTTGTAGCTGGCCCTGCGGCGAAGTGCTGTTGCTGGCACCCTGCAAACGACGCTCACTCTCGGTCATGGCGCGGCGTGCTTCGGTCTGCTGCTGCGGCAACTGCGACAGTGAGTCACTGATCTCGCGCGCCCGATCCTGCTCCTGTTGCGCCTGGCGACCCTCTTCCAGCAGCTGACTGCTGACCTGCAGAATCTCCTGATCCAGTTCGGCGCTGCTCATGTTGCTGCGCACGGTTTTCGCGCTGTCGCCGATCGTGGCGATCTGCTGGCGTAACTCGCGTGCCAGACGCGGAAAATCGTCAATAACCTGCTGGTATTGCGCGGCGCGCTCCAGCGAGTCATCACGTTCAGAGAGGAAGTTTAACGCTGCTTCAATCGACTGGATTTGTTCCGCCTGGGCCGGTGAGCTTTTGGCAGCTTTAGTCTCTTCCAGTTGCTGTTTAAGCTGGCTGGCGTCAGGCAGGCTGGCCGCAAGGGCCGGGCTGCTGAGCCACAGGCTCAGCA
>MIEI01000043.1 GCA_002095305.1 Pantoea brenneri | reverse complement strand
AAAGCGGCCCGACAGCGTCAAACGCTTTTCAACAAAATGAAATCGACTGACGGCTTTTCCATCAAACCCGCCATCCCGCCCCGCCGCTGCCGGTAAAAATCGTGCTATTGGCTGCCGGAATTTCAACCAGAATGGCCGCAGAGGCTGAATTGTGGCGCTATCAGGCCGATAAATGTGACGAGACCAACACTAATAATAAGGATCACCATGTTTTACACCATTACATCAGGCATTGCTTCCCGCCTCAGTTGGCAGAGGCGTACACACTCCGCAGCAACCCTCACCTCCCTTAACGACTCGATCGCCATGATTGAGTTCACGCCCGAGGCACCGTTCTCGGCGCCAATGCCCTGTTTCTCGACCGGATGGGCTACACGCTGGCCGAAATTGATGGCCAGCATCACAGCCTGTTCTGTACGCCGGATCAGCTGCAATCCAGAGACTACAACGACTTCTGGTTGCGACTGAACCGGGGCGAAAGTTTCAGCGACAAGTTTCTCCGCGTCGCGAAAAACAGCCGACCGGTGTGGCTCGAAGCCAACTATGTGCCGGTGCAGGATCGTCACGGACGGGTATTTAAAATCGTTAAGCTGGCGACTGACATCACCGGCCACATCAACGATGCGCAGGAACAGCGCGCGATGACCAATGCGATTGAGCGTTCAATGGCGGTGATCGCTTTTAACCTGAAAGGTGAGGTGCTTAAAGCCAACGACAATTTCCTTAAGACCATGGGATACCGTCGTGAGGAGATTGAGGGTGCGCACCACAGCCTGTTCTGTTCAGAAGCGATGCGTAACAGCCGCGAATACAGTGAACTCTGGCAGCAGTTGAATCGCGGTGAATTTATCTCGGGTCAGTTTCCCCGGGTGAATAAACAGGGCCGTACCGTCTGGCTACGCGCCACTTACAATCCGGTTTTCGACGAGCAGGGCAAACTGTATAAAGTGGTGAAGTTTGCCACTGACGTCACCGCCCAGGTCGAGAAGAATCAGCAGGAGCGCGAGGCGGCACAGCGGGCTTATCACACCGCGCTGCAAACCAACGAAAGCACCCGCGTCGGCGCAGAGGTAATCGCCAATAGCGTACAGACCATGCATGCGCTGGCGGGCGAACTACAGGGAATTTCCGGAGATATCTCCGGCCTGAGCGAATCATCGGACCGAATCGGCTTTATAGTAGAAAGCATCCGCCGCATTGCCGATCAGACCAATCTGCTGGCGCTGAATGCGGCGATTGAAGCGGCGCGAGCAGGTACTCATGGGCGCAGTTTTGCCGTAGTCGCCAATGAAGTCAGAACGCTGGCGGCTAACATCAACCGCGCCACCGCAGAGATTGAGAACCGGGTGCAGCAAAACCACTCGCTGGCGAATAAGGCGCTGAAGGGGATTGAATCGAACCTGAAGCGTGCCGATCAGGGCGTGCAGCTGGCGCAGGAAGCGGGCGGCGTTATTGCGGAAATTCGTGAAGGCGCAACGGATGTGGTGCGCGCTATCAGCCACGTCACGGAGACGCTGAAATCTTAACATCAAAGGGGCCGCGGCCCCTTTTTTTACCCCTGCACCGCTACTTCTTCTCTGCCGCCACCGGCGCTTCTGGTGCTTCCGGCACGGGCGGGATAAAGATGTGATCCAGAATGGCACGCATCACCGGCGCTGCCGTTACCCCTTCCCCGCCGCCATTTTCCAGAATCAGCGTCACCGCCACTTTTGGCGCGTTAAACGGCGCAAACGCGGTATAGAAGATATGATCGCGCAGCCGTACCGGGATCATTTTGGCGTTATAAGTCTGGTTCTGTCGCAGACCAAACACCTGCGAGGTGCCACTTTTCGCTGCGATACCATAAGGTGCGGTATGAAAATATTTATAACCGGTGCCGTTAGGTGCATTGGCCATACCAAACATCGCGTGGCGCACCAGTGACCAGTACGGCGAATGCGGATCGCCAATCTGCGCCGCCGGCTGTTTTGGTTGATAGTTCTCAACCAGATTGCCGCGCTGCGCTTTCTGCAGCAGGTGCGGCGCAATCACCCGGCCGTTATTGATCAGCGCCACCATCGCTTTTTCCATCTGAATCGGCGTTGCAATCCAGTAACCCTGACCGATGCCGACTGAAATGGTGTCGCCCTGATACCAGGCTTTTTTGTGCACCTTCTGCTTCCACTCGCGACTCGGCAGTAAGCCGTTGTACTCTTCATTCAGGTCAATGCCGGTCGATTTGCCGTAACCAAACTGACTGAGCATGGTGTGAATACGATCGATGCCCATCATGAACGCCACCTGATAGAAGAAGGTATCCGCAGACTCCTCAATCGCCCGCGTGACATCCAGCATGCCGTGACCGGTTTTTTTCCAGTCGCGATAGCGGCGATCGGTGCCCGGCAGCGTCCAGGTGGGCGCGCCAAAGAATTGCGACTGCGGCGTAATGACATGGGTCAGCAGCGCGGACATCGCCATATAGGGCTTCACCGTCGAGGCGGGAGGATAAAGGCCCTGGGTAACGCGATTGATCAGCGGCAGATCCTTATCCTGCAACAGCGATTTGTAGGCCTGATAGCTGATGCCCTTCACAAAAGGATTGGGGTCGTAGCTGGGACTGGAAACCATCGCCAGCACCGAACCGTCACGCGGGTCCTCAATCAGCAGTGCCGCACGCTGGCCCGCCAGCAGGCTTTCGGCGTACTGCTGCAGATGCAGATCCAGCGTCAGGGTGAGGTTTTTCCCGGCTACCGGCGGCACCTCTTTCAGCACCCGCACAATGCGGCCGTGGTTATCCACCTCCACTTCCTGATAGCCCGGCTTACCGTGCAGCAGGGTCTCGTAATAGCCTTCAATCCCCTGTTTCCCGATGTTGTGGTCAGCGGCGTAGTTCTCGGCGATGCCCGCCGCATTTAGCCGTTTGTAGTCGTTATCGTTGATTTTCGACACATAACCGAGCACGTGCGCCAGATCGGCACCGTAGGGATATTCACGATCCTGATAAATTTCGATGCTGGCACCGCTAAAACGAAACTGGTTAACCGCGAAGCGTGCTACCTGCTCCTCGCTCAGCTCCTCTTTCAGCACCACCGGCTTGTAGCGACTGGTCTGTTTTAACGCGTGCTGAAAGGTCTCAATCTCATCGGGTGTCAGGTCAAGGATCGGCGTCAGCGCCCGCAGCGTAGCCTGCATATCGGTGATTTTATACGGCGTCAGGGTGATGGCGTACCAGCTGACGTTGCGTACCAGCGGGATGCCGTTACGGTCATAAATCAGCCCGCGCGTCGGGGCGATGGGGATCATTTTGATGTCGTTCTGGTTGGATCGGGTCTGGTAGTAGCTGTGGTCGCGTACCTGCAGGCGATACAGGTTCACAGCAAGAATAGTGAAGCAGAGACAGACCAGAGCAAAAGCCACCGTCGCGCGACGGGCAAACAGTTTCTCTTCAGCGTCGAAGTTACGAAAATTCATCAGGAAGCATTATCAGGCGGTTATTTATTATTTGTTGTTCCGCAACATGATAAAGCGCGATCGCCGGGGTACCAGCGCGAAGATGCACAAGCCTGGCGAAAAGTGTGTCATTTGATGTGAATGTTACAGCACGGGTAAGGCGGAATAAGATCGGGTCCTCCTCATCAGAAGAGGACCCGGCAGGAACGTCAGGCTGCAGGCAGGTACGTTAACCCGCCAGGTGGATTAATCCCCCAGCAGCACCGACTCCAGCGCAATTTTAATCATGTCGTTGAAGGTGGTCTGACGTTCAGCCGCAGTGGTCTGCTCGTGGGTACGAATGTGGTCTGATACGGTGCAGATGGTCAGCGCTTTAGCACCGAACTCTGCCGCCACGCCGTAGATGCCAGCAGCTTCCATTTCCACGCCGAGGATGCCATATTTTTCCATCACATCGAACATCTGCGGATCCGGGGTATAGAACAGATCGGCGGAGAAGATGTTACCGACGCGGGCTTCAACACCCAGATTTTTAGCTGCATCGACGGCGTTACGCACCATGTCGAAATCAGCAATCGCCGCGAAATCGTGATCTTTGAAACGCATCCGGTTCACTTTGGAATCGGTGCAGGCACCCATACCAATCACGATGTCGCGCAGTTTGACGTCTGCACGGACCGCACCACAGGATCCCACACGAATGATCTTCTTCACACCAAAGTCGGTGATCAGCTCTTTGGTGTAGATCGAGCAGGAAGGAATGCCCATGCCGTGACCCATTACGGAGACTTTACGGCCTTTGTAGGTGCCGGTGTAGCCCAGCATGCCGCGCACATTGTTCACTTCGACCGGGTTTTCCAGGAAGGTTTCTGCAATGTGTTTCGCACGCAGCGGGTCGCCCGGCATCAGGACGACGTCAGCGAAATCACCCATTTCGGCATTAATATGCGGAGTTGCCATTGTTACTTTATCCTTGTTAAATCGCTGGGTTACAGCATGTTCTTGCCATAGTCCATGTCGGACAGGCCAAAATAGTGTGCAATTGTCTGACCAATATCGGCGAAGGTTTCGCGATAACCGAGTGAACCCGGCTCAACTTTCGGTCCGTAAATCAGAATCGGAATATGCTCACGGGTGTGTTCGGTGCCTTGCCAGGTCGGATCGCAGCCGTGGTCAGCAGTCAGGATCAGAATGTCATCCTCACCGACCAGTTCCATCAGCTCCGGCAGGCGACGGTCAAACAGCTCCAGTCCGCCAGCATAACCGGCTACATCACGGCGATGTCCCCACGTCGAGTCGAAATCGACAAAGTTGGTGAAGACAATCGAGTGATCCGGCGCGATTTTCATCTCCTGAATCGTGGCGTCAAACAGCGCATCCAGACCGGTCGCTTTGACCTTTTTGGTGATGCCCTGCTCAGCGTAGATGTCCGCGATTTTACCCACCGAAATCACCTGACCGCCCTTCTCATCCACCAGCTTTTTCAGCATGGTGGCTGACGGCGGCTCAACCGCCAGATCGTGACGGTTACCGGTACGTTCAAAGTGACCGGCTTTGTCGCCGACAAACGGACGGGCGATAACGCGGCCGATGTTATAGCCGCCTTCCGTCAGCTCTTCGCGGGCAATTTCGCACAGCGCATAGAGGCGATCCAGACCAAAGGTCTCTTCATGACAGGCAATCTGGAATACCGAGTCCGCAGAGGTGTAGAAAATCGGCTTGCCGGTTTTCATGTGCTCTTCACCCAGCTGATCGAGAATCACCGTCCCCGAAGAGTGGCAGTTACCGAGGTAGCCTGGCAGCTCAGCGCGCTGCACCAGCTTATCGAGCAGTTCCTGCGGGAAACTGTTCTCTTGATCACTGAAGTAGCCCCAGTCAAACAGCACCGGAACCCCGGCGATTTCCCAGTGGCCTGACGGCGTATCTTTACCTGACGAGATTTCGCTGGCGTAAGCGTAAGCGCCGGTGATCTTCGCGTTCGGGTCAAGGCCCGCCGGGAAGCGGCCAGTCGAAAGCTCTGCGGCCTTACCCAGACCCAGCGCGGTCAGATTAGGCAGATGTAAAGGCCCTTTACGGCCTTTGTCCGCTTCACCTTTGAAACAGGCTTCAGCGATGTGACCAAGCGTATCTGAACCTGCGTCACCGAATTTATCGGCATCTTTACTGGAGCCGATCCCGAAGGAGTCGAGAACCATAATAAAAGCACGTTTCATGCAAGTCTCCTGCGCAATGGCGCGTGACAAGTCAAAAAAAAGCGATCAGATCAGTATACCCGAATGCGTTGCCGCTGGCACCGATTACTGCCCGGTTAACTGACATCGCTCACACGACGATAGACCACTGGCGTAGCGGCTGGTGCCGTATCGCCGATCACCAGCGC
Organism: Pantoea brenneri; assembly: GCA_002095305.1. Classification (GTDB taxonomy): domain Bacteria; phylum Pseudomonadota; class Gammaproteobacteria; order Enterobacterales; family Enterobacteriaceae; genus Pantoea; species Pantoea brenneri. The sequence goes on along the minus strand of MIEI01000043.1, from coordinate 33,495 downwards.
GGCTTTGACCGCAGCGGCGGCCTGTTGCCATTGCGCTTCGTTGCTGGCGTGGATAATAGCCAGCGGGCGCTGCGCATCGGCGCGTTCACCGAGAGTGATCATTTCGCTTAACCCAACGCTGTAATCGATGCTGTCGCTGGCACGCTGGCGTCCACCGCCCAGTGCCACGACCGCCAGACCAAGCGCCCGGGTATCCATGCTGCTGACAATGCCAGGCTGGTCGGCATAGACCGCCTTGCTCAGCGTCGGCGCAGGCAGATAAGCATCGTAGCGCTCGACAAAATCGGCCGGCCCGTTCTGCGCCGCCACCATGCGGGCGAAAATTTCTGCCGCCCTGCCGTTATCCAGCACCTTCATCAGCTGCTGGCGCGCCTCTGTCTCATTAGCGGCCAGCTTGCCGGAAATCAGCATTTCGCTGCACAGCGCCAGCGTCACTTCCAGCAGGCGCGGGTTACGCTGTTCACCGGTCAGGAAGCGCACCGCTTCCCGCACTTCCAGCGCGTTACCGGCAGACGAAGCCAGCACCTGATTCATATCGGTGAGCAGCGCGGTGGTCTGGCAGCCGGCACCGTTAGCTACGCCAACAATCGACTGCGCCAGATCCTCTGACGCTTCATAGGTTGGCATAAATGCGCCCGAGCCCACTTTGACATCCATCACCAGCGCATCCAGCCCTTCCGCCAGTTTCTTCGCCAGAATCGAGGCGGTAATCAGCGGGATCGAGTCTACGGTGGCGGTAATGTCGCGCGTGGTGTAGAAGCGTTTGTCGGCCGGAGCCAGTGAGTTGGTCTGGCCGATAATCGCCACCCCGACCTGTTTGATGATCTCCCGGAAGCGGTCGTCGCTGGGGAAGATGTCGAAGCCTGGAATTGCTTCCAGCTTATCCAGCGTGCCGCCGGTATGGCCGAGGCCACGGCCGGAGATCATCGGAATATAACCACCGCATGCGGCCACCATTGGTCCGAGCATCAGCGACGTGACATCGCCAACGCCGCCGGTCGAATGCTTATCCACCACCGGCCCGTTCAGATTGAGCGATTTCCAGTTCAGCACGGTACCGGAATCACGCATCGCCATGGTCAGCGACACGCGCTCAGGCAGCGTCATGTCATGAAAATAGATGGTCATGGCCAGCGCGGCAATCTGGCCTTCAGAGACGCTGTTATCACGGACGCCGTTGATGAAGAAGCGGATTTCAGCGTCAGTCAGCGCGTGACCGTCACGTTTTTTGCGAATAATTTCTTGTGGCAGGAACAAGGTAGCCCCCTTGGCTCAGGGAAATGCGGTGTGACAGCGGCGATCGGTGACCGCCGCAGGATGAGTTTAATAACCGGCTTTGCTGGTCTCGCTCTGATGACCCAGAGTATTCAGCAGACTCGCCAGCAGGCTTGATGCGCCAAAGCGGAAGTGACGCGCATCGGCCCACTCCGCACCCAGCGTATCTTCCGCCAGTTGCAGATAGATGGCGGCATCTTCAGCGGTGCGTACGCCACCCGCCGGTTTGAAACCGACCTGCTGGCTGACGCCTTTATCACGGATGACGCTCATCATGATCTGCGCCACTTCAGGCGTGGCGTTGACCGGTACTTTACCGGTAGAGGTTTTGATGAAGTCAGCACCGGCATCGATAGCGATTTCAGACGCCTGACGGATCAGCGCTTCCTGCTTCAGTTCACCGGTTTCAATAATCACTTTCAGCAGTACGTTCGCCTCAGCACAGGCGGTCTTACAGGCTTTCACCAGATCAAAACCGACCTGACTGTTACCGGCGATCAGCGCGCGGTACGGGAACACCACATCCACTTCATCGGCACCGTAGGCGATAGCGGCGCGGGTTTCAGCCAGCGCAATCTCAATGTCGTCATTGCCGTGCGGGAAATTGGTTACCGTGGCGATACGGATCTCTGGCGTACCCTGCTCACGCAGCGTTTTACGCGCAATCGGAATAAAACGCGGATAGATGCAGATGGCTGCTGTGTTACCCGCCGGGGATTTCGCCTGATGACAAAGCGCGATCACTTTTTCGTCAGTGTCGTCGTCATTCAGGGTAGTTAAATCCATCAGTTTCAGGGCACGCAGGGCTTGCTGTTTGATATCGGTCATGAGGCTCTCCAAAGGATCGGGGTGCGATCCACCGGCTGGCCGGCGGAATGTTATAATAATAACACCGTCAGGCGGCCTGTTATGTGCCAGCAGTCACATCGGAATAAGAAAATGATGCAATTATGCCACGCTTACCGTGATCAGAATCGCATTTAACGCCGTTAACAGCCCATTATACGCCAGCCAGCCAAATGTTACTATTATCACATTTAGTCGCGCAGACCGGCATAGGTTAAAGCTTAGCGGGTTGATTAAGGATGGCGGGAAAAGCCGGATCGAGCTGAAACAGCTGCTGGCTGTTGCGCCACAGCGCCCCGGCAATGACTTCAGGTGGCTCGTCGCGCAGGGTGCAGAGCGTCTCCCACACCTGGCGCGCCCGTTCAGGCCGGTTGGGCTGGCCCTGGAAGCCTTTTAACGGCATATCCGGCGCATCCGTTTCCAGCAGCAACGAGGAGAGCGGCAGTTGCGCCAGCGTCTGCCGGGTTTTGCTGGCGCGCTCATAGGTGATGGTGCCGCCGACCCCAATCGCATAGCCGAGCTTAATAAACGCCTGCGCCTGTTGCAGACTACCCGCGAAGCCATGTACCACCCCGCGACGCGGCAGATCGTGGCGACGCAGATGCTGGGCCAGTTTGTCATGGGTACGACGCGAGTGCAGGATCACCGGCAGATCGTAGCGTTTCGCCAGCTTAAGCTGGGCATCAAGAAAGCGTTGTTGCTTATCAAACTGCGGATCGTCGCGGTAGAGATCCAGCCCGATCTCGCCGATCGCCACCAGCTTGCGCGGTCGCTGCTTAAGCTTCTCCTCCAGCCGATCGAGATGCGCTTCCTGATGCGCTTCTATGGCAATCGGATGCAGCCCGAGCGCGGCGTAGAGCGCAGCATGTCCGGCCGCCAGTTCGCACACCCGGCTGAAGCGGCTGGCATCGATCGCCGGGATGATGATCTTCTCGACGCCGGCCGCCGCAGCCCGCGCCAGGCTGGCGACGGTATCACCCTCAAACGGCGGGAAATCAAAATGACAGTGGGTATCGATAAACCTCATGCCAGCGATCCTTTATCGTAATCCGCATCATTATCCGCCAGCGGCGGCGTAATAATCTCGCGGTTGTCCGGTGCATTGGCCACCGGTGCCGGCGGCGTGACGATACGCGGCGTCAGTGGCTCTGCGTCGCTTAACCACTGGCCCAGCGTGGCGAGAAAATAGCGGCCGCAGCGCCGTCCAAGATGGTAATCCTGGTTCAGCGACGAAATACGGCTGCCCAGCGCACTGCTGGCCAGCACATGTGGCGGAAAGATCTCAATAATCCGTAAGTCACCGGGCGGATTTTCAATAAACTGCTGAATTTCCCGGTAGCTTTTTTCATGGTGATTGAGCACGTTAATCATCGGCTGAAAGGCACCGGCGCTTAGCCAGCGCTCCATCCGCTTAATCCATTTCGGCGTATAAAACATCTGAGAAGGCACGGTGCGGATCACCACAATGGTGTCTGCGCCACGGCGCGCCGCTTCCCGCACCGGAATCGCATCGCTGATGCCGCCATCCAGATAGCTAATCCCTTCGAGATTGACGCCCAGCCGGTAGAAGCCGGGAATGGCACTGGAGGCTTTAATCAGCTCCAGCCAGTTGTCTGCCGTGGGGGTGAAATAGCCTGGCGTATAGTCGTCGCTGCGGCAGGCGCACATGTAGAACTCAAGCCCGCGCGAGAACATTTTTTCAGCGCTGGTCATCGCCAGCGGAAATTCACTGCGGGTGGTTTCCACCAGCCAGTCGAGATCGATCAGATTACCGCCGCGAACAAAACGCAGCGGATCAAAAAAGAGTTTATTGGTGGTGTAACGGGTGATCACGCGGCGGGCATAGCCTGGCTGGCCGCAGACAAACGCAGAGAGGTTTTGCGCGCCAGCAGAGGTGCCGAGCAGCAGTTGAAACGGATTAAATCGGGCACGCTGAAATTCATCAAGCACACCGGCGGTAAAAATGCCGCGTTGACCGCCGCCTTCACAGACCAGCGCAATTTTATGCGATTTGAAAGGGGTCAGCGCAAGAGGTTCAATGGCGCCGAGCGTAACAGGAATGCGAATACCCACTGTGTGAACCTCAGATGGGGTTCCGACGGGCAGGCTGATGGATGTTAACGTCTATCCAGCAGCATTCCGGAGAACCAGTCATACAATCCTTTAGCCGGACAGCCCGCGCAGGGGGGCTGCCCATGTAGCCGTGTGAAAAAATCCCGCTTCTCACTGATCTGGCTACAGATGACTGGTCTCCGCTTTATGCTTACTTGCTTTGCATTAAACTGCAGGACTCATCGGCTAAAGCTTTTTACGGCCGGTAAACAGGCTGATGAGGAACAGAATAATACCAACAACGAAGACAACTTTAGCTGCCCATGCTGCTGTACCTGCTAAACCACCAAAACCTAACGCTGCAGCAATCAGTGCGATCACCAGAAAAATAATGCCCCAACGAAACATAAGCCTCTCCTTACCCTATTGAAAATCGAACTGCTTATTTCATCCCCGGATGGGTATCTTTTATCCGTGCGGCCGGCAGTGACGCGACCGCACGGTTACCATTAAGATTTAACCGTCAGGTCATTCTTAACGCTTTTCACGCCTTCAATGGCTTTAGCGATGCTTTCAGCACGGTCTGACTGTGCCTGATTTGCAACCTGCCCTGAAAGCTGAACAACGCCGTCGGTGGTTTCAACTTTTACGTTGCGCGACGGAACAATATCATCCGCTAATAGCTTAGCTTTAATTTCGCTGGTCGTAGCGGCATCGCCCGCATAACCTTTCATCGATTGGGATTTGCTGTCTTTAACGTGTAGTTTGTCGCTGACGGATTTAACACCTTCGATTTTCTGCACCACGGCCACAGCTTTTTCAGCCTGATCCTGGGAAGTGACGAAACCGCTTAAGGTCACCACGCCCTGATGAGTTTTTACCGAGATATCCGTACTTTTAATCGCGTCATCATCAACCAGTGCCGCTTTGGCTTTGGCGGTAATGCCGCTATCATCCATATAACCATCGACTTTTTTCATAGAACTATCGATTTTCGCACCCGTGCTGTCTGCCGTCTGCGACGCTTTCTGGGAAAGCGACTCGTCGGCCAGCGCGCTGCCGCTGATCAGTGCTGAGCCAATCATTGCAGCCATCAGGGTTTTGGCAATCTTAGTCTTGTTCATCGATATATTCCTTCTATCAGTTAACTCGCCCAAAACTGTGGGCGCAACAGCAGCAAACGGCGCCGCTGGGTTACAGGACGTAAGGACAAGAGAAGTCTCTTCCGCCGTCCGATAAAATAATCATAGACGGCATTTCGCGATTTGCCTGGCTAACTGGTTGATCACACGTCAAAACGAGAGGAAAAGCCGTTTTTTAGGAGGAGTCTGTAGCGGGGAAAACAGGGCCATTTCCTGCTGGAATGGCCCGGATAGCGTGCGATCAGTGCTCGCGGGTTTTACGGAATCTGACGTCAGGATAACGTTCCTGAGTAATATTCAGGTTCACCATGGTCGGCGCGATATAAGTCAAATTATCGCCGCCATCCAGCGCGAGGTTAACCTCATTTTTACGCTGGAAGTCTTCGAATTTTTTCGCATCGTCGCACTCAACCCAACGCGCGGTAGAGACGTTGATCGCTTCATAGATCGCTTCGACGTTATATTCGCTCTTCAGACGCGCCACCACCACATCGAACTGCAGCACCCCGACGGCACCCACGATCAGATCGTTGTTGTGTACCGGACGGAACACCTGCACTGCACCCTCTTCCGACAGCTGAACCAGCCCTTTCAGCAGCTGTTTCTGCTTCAGCGGATCGCGCAGGCGAATACGACGGAACAGCTCCGGCGCGAAGTTCGGAATACCGGTGAACTTCATGTTTTCACCCTGAGTGAAGGTATCGCCGATCTGAATGGTGCCGTGGTTATGCAGGCCGATGATGTCGCCAGGATAGCTTCTTCAACGTGAGAGCGGTCGCCGGCCATAAAGGTCAGCGCATCGGAAATCACCACATCTTTGCCGGTGCGGACCTGACGCAGCTTCATTCCTTTTTCATATTTACCCGACACCACACGCATAAAGGCCACGCGGTCGCGGTGTTTCGGGTCCATATTGGCCTGAATCTTGAACACAAAGCCGGTAAATTTCTCTTCGCTGGCTTCGACGGTACGGGTATCGGTTTTACGCGGCATCGGACGCGGTGCCCATGACACCAGGCCATCCAGCATATGATCCACGCCGAAGTTACCCAGTGCAGTACCGAAGAATACCGGCGACAGCTCACCATTGAGGAACGCTTCCTGCTCGAACTCGTGTGATGCGCCCTGCACCAGCTCCAGCTCTTCACGCAGCTGCGCCGCCAGATCTTCACCCACCGCGGTATCGAGATCCGGGTTGTTCAGCCCCTTAACGATACGCACTTCCTGAATGGTGTGGCCTTTACCGGTCTGGTAGAGATAGGTTTCATCGTTATAAAGGTGGTAAACCCCTTTAAACAATTTGCCGCAGCCGATGGGCCAGGTAATCGGCGCACAGGCGATTTTGAGTTCGCTTTCGACCTCATCCAGCAGCTCCATCGGATCGCGGATGTCACGGTCTAGTTTGTTCATAAAGGTCAGGATCGGCGTATCGCGCAGACGGGTTACTTCCATCAGCTTACGGGTACGATCCTCAACGCCTTTGGCGGCGTCGATCACCATCAGACAGCAGTCAACCGCCGTCAGGGTGCGGTAGGTATCTTCCGAGAAATCTTCGTGGCCCGGGGTATCCAGCAGGTTGACCAGGCTTTCACGGTAAGGGAACTGCATCACCGAGGTGGTGATGGAGATACCACGTTGTTTCTCCATTTCCATCCAGTCGGATTTGGCGTGCTGATTCGAGCCACGGCCTTTTACCGTACCGGCGGTCTGGATAGCCTGTCCGAACAGCAGGACTTTTTCGGTAATGGTGGTTTTACCGGCATCCGGGTGCGAAATGATCGCGAAGGTGCGGCGGCGTGCCACCTCTTCTAAAAAGGGATTAGACATGAGTGAATTCTTCTCAATGGAGCAGCGCTCTCTGTCTGGCGCTGCTGATAAATCACGGTGGCCGGCAGAACCTTACCGGCGGGTAAACGGTGCCGAAGGCGACATTACGTCGTCGGCGGGTCAGCGCGAAGTTACATTGGCGTGAATTCCGGTTACCTGGTCAGCTTTAAGGCGGCATAGCATACAATATTTTGCGCGCGCGGCCTACAGGGGAAGGCGGGGGATTTGGTCAGTGGCTCAGGTCGCTGAACCCGACAAACGGCCGGGACAGGCCAGCGCCCGTCCCGACATCATCAGCCCAGTACCTTGCGGACGCAGGCTTTAAAGATCTGCACGCCAATCTCCAGCGAATCGAGATCGAAGCGCATATCGGGATGATGCAGACCTGGCGTCAGGTTGGTGCCCAATCCCCAGAAGCCCGCCTTCACGCCGGGGCGTTTTACCGGGTAGTAGAAAAAGTCCTCGCTGCCTGGGGTGGTTTTAGTCGGCAGCAGCCCCTCTTCTCCCAGCACCTCGACAATCGCTGCGCGGATCACCGCCGTCGCCTCATCATCGATCTCTGCCGCAGGCATCTCTTTCAATACCCTGACCTGCGCCGTGGCCCCCAGCGCCGCCACGCTGTTAACGATGGCGCGCGTGACCTGCTCTTTCAGCAGCTCCATCGGAGCATTTTCCTGCGAGCGCAGATCCCACACCACCCGCGCTTCGTCCGGCACCGAGTTGGTCACGCCCGCGTCACACAGGAAACGCGTCGCTTTAACGCTCCAGTTAAGGCCCGGCGAAAGGTGCAGTGCGTTGACCGCATTCACCGCCTGCACTGCCGCATCCAGCGCGTTGATACCGAGATGCGGGCGCGCCGCGTGAGCCGGCTGACCTTTAATGGTCGCTTCCAGCGTACTGCAGGCCGAATAAAGTACCGCAGGCACCGCCTGCCCGACCACGCACTCCTCCAGCGGCCGCAGGTGAAAACCCAGAATCATCTCCACGTCATCCAGCGCGCCGCCTTCTACCATCGCCAGCGCGCCCGCGCCCAGCTCCTCCGCCGGCTGGAACAGAATTTTCAGCCGGCCGCGCTTCACAGCGCCCTCTTTCAGCAGCGCCGTCGCCGCCGTCAGCACCACCGAGGAGTGACCGTCATGGCCGCAGGTGTGACGCGCGCAGGGCACGCCATCGATGATGTGCCCAGCGCATCCATATCGGCGCGCAGCGCCAGCACCGGGCCGGGCACTCCGCTGTCGATCTCCGCCACAATGCCGGTGGTGTTATTAATATTGCGTGTCACCTTCAGACCCGCCTGCTCCAGTTGCCCGGCGATGTAAGCGGAGGTTTTTACCTCCTGGAATCCCAGTTCCGGGATCTCATGCAGAAAATGGTAATGCTCTAATACCTCAGACACGGCTTCACTCCTGAATAAACAGACGCATAACAAACATCGCGATCAGCGCATTGATGATGCTCACCAGCATCAGCAGCGGCCAGTATTTTTTTGGCACATCGGCCACGCCCAGCAGCCGTCCCATATATTGCAGTTGCGATCCCATCAGAAAGATCGCTGGCGCCAGTACGGTCACATCAGCGCCGGTCAGCAGCCCTTTGGTCAGCAGGCTGACCGCCACACCGGTCCCGGCAGACGAGGAGAGCCAGGCAGTCAGCAGCACGGTAATTGCTTCGCCCGGCAAGCCGAATACGCCCATCACCGGTGCAAACAGCTGGCCGAGAAACTGCATAATACCGAGCAGATTGAGCACTTCCGCCAGCACATACGCCATCACCACATTGGGCATCAGATTATGAATGGCAATATGAAAGCCTTTACGCGCGCCGGTGACAAACACATCAAACGGGTTATTACTGACGCTGACGACTTTATTGGTTTCCATCGCTGAAATCCTTTTTATAAACACTGTTTAACACGAAGCGGGTAATCGCCGCACCGACAAATTTCAGCACCAGCATTAAAATCAGCGGGATGATGATTGGCAGCGTCATTGAGGCAAACAGCGCCGAACCGATAGCAAAATAGTTGTTGATTAAACCGGCGCCGGAATATTGCCAGGCGCTCATTACCACCACCTCTTTTTTACCGATCTGCCTCTGGTCATACATCTCTTTGGTTAACGCCGCACCCGCATCGGTACTTTGCAGGTCGGTAATTAATGCCAGCCCGCAGCGTCCCGGCAGACCCATTAAGGGTTTCAGTAACGGCGTCAGCAGCCGGTGCGCCGCGCGTATCGCCCCGTAGTGGGTGAAGATTTCCAGTACGCCGAGCGCCAGCATCACGGTCGGCGTAAGGGATAACGCAAACAGGAAGCCTGCTTTGGCGCTGAGTCCGCCAGCCCCCAGAAAGGTGTTGCTGGCAGGATCTTTCATGGTGCCAAAACTGCCGCCCAGCGTGGTGAAGTCAAATGCCCCCAGCCATTTCAGCCCATCAACCTGATAAAACAGCCCGGAGAAAAAAAGAATGGCAAAAATTAACGCCACATAACTGCCTTTTCCGGCACTGACCTTTTCCGCCTTAACCACACTCTGTTCCGACATTATTTTCTCCCGATAAGGCTGACCCGCCGGCGGTTTCGCGGCGCGGTAAGTTTCAATATATGGAACTAAGTTCTTAGCAGGATTTATGCCAGAGCGGCCAGCAGACTGATTATTTATCGCCATCGCCAGCCTGACGGAGCAATATTCGGTGCGCACGGGCTGAAATTAATTAGCAGGTGAGGGATAACCAGCAAAATAATATTTGCCGGCTGAAATCTGATTGCTGGAATTTAAATCAACGGAAAACAGCCTGCACCAGCATGATTCAGTCAGACCGTCCGGTTTCGCACTATAATGGTGCCAGTGGGTGAAGCCATAAGGTTGATGAAAAATGAGAATCCGTCGCATTCAATTTGTGAAATAATTCTATTTAAATCAACCAGATAAATTAGCCTGTTTTGCCGAAAAGGCTTCACATTGCTAACATGTTTGATGCATAATTCATCGCCTCTCACCTGTTTATTTAACATATTCTTATAAGGACTCGGCCATGCTGACTGCTGAAATGACTGGGCGTCTGAACGACCAGCTGAACCTGGAATTTTTCTCCGCTAATCTTTATCTGCAAATGAGTGCCTGGTGCAGCGACAAAGGATTTGAAGGCGCCGCCTCATTCCTGAAAATGCACTCACGTGAAGAGATGGAACACATGCAGCGCCTGTTCGATTATCTGAGCGACACTGGCGCGATGCCGGTGCTGGGCACCATTGCCGCGCCGCCGGTCTCTTTCACCTCACTGAATGAAATCCTGCAGCAGGCGCTGGAGCACGAGCAGCTGATCACCACCAAAATCAACGAGCTGGTGCATGCGGCGATGACCTCACAGGACTACCCGACCTTCAATTTCCTGCAGTGGTACGTGGCTGAGCAGCACGAAGAAGAGAAGCTGTTCAAAACCGTGCTGGATAAACTGGCAATGGTGAGCAACAGCGGTAACGGTCTGTTCCTGGTCGATAAAGATCTTGGCCGGATGAGCACCGAAAACCACTCCGCGTAATACTATCGGCCCGGTAAATGGGCCGACCTTTTTCTGCTGCGCCGGTGTTTCCACCGGCTGCGCTGTTTAGTCCAGCCGGTAAACGTCTGCTGGCTCGCCGTTAACCCACAGCGGCCGGGTTTCACCCGCGGGCAGTCGCAGGCTGATTTCACGCCATGCTGGCTGGTAATCACCGCGTTTTTCAATCGTCAAATCGATCCGCGTGGCGCTGCTGCTCAGCGTCCAGTTCAGCCACAGCGCATTTCCCTGTTGCCAGCCATAACTCTCACCGTCATCGTCGAACACCTCTCCGTGCGATACCGCATCAGCGGGCGCCGGCCATAACTGCCACTGACGGACCGTATCCCGCTGCGCATCGGTGGTGCTTTCACACTCGCCCAGCGGAATCACCGCCCCGGCACGAACCAGCAACGGCAGCCGATCGAGCGGCGCATCCAGCGTGATCTGCTGACCACCGACAAACCACTGGCCGCTGTGCCAGTCATACCAGCCCTGGCCGTTATGCGGCAGATAAACTTCACGCTGCCGCGCGCCTGCTCAACCACGCTGGCGACCAGCAGATCGCGTCCCAGCATAAAGTCATCATTCTCCTGCCAGCTGCGCGGGTCCTGTTCATGATCGAGAAAGGTCGGACGCAGCATCGGCTCATCCTGCTCACTGGCCTGCCACGCCAGGGTATAGAGATACGGCATCAGGCGATAGCGCAGCCGGATCGCCTCGCGGATCATCGGCGTCACCTCCGGATACATCCAGGGTTCGTTGACCGTGTGATCGTCATTCCAGGAGTGAATGGTAAAGCGCGGATGCATCACGCCGTTCTGTACCCAACGCACAAACAGCTCGGCATCGGGCTTGTCGCCAGAAAAACCGCCGACGTCATGGCCGACGTTGTACAGTCCGGAGAGGCTCATTCCCAGCCCCATGCGGATGTTGTAGCGCAGGGTTTGCCAGCTGGTCCGGTTGTCGCCGCTCCAGGTTTGCACATAGCGCTGCATCCCGGCACAGCCGGATCGCGATATCAGGTAGGGCCGTTTGTCGGGCGCAAACTGCTGCTGCGCTTCCATTGAGGCACGCATCATCAGCAACGGCATCACCGGCCGGATATGCTTGATGGCGATCGGCTGACCGAAGCCGTGGCAGCGTGCTTCACCATCCCACACCTCATACTCATTGTTGTCGTTCCAGGTGGCATCAATGCCCTTTTCCAGCAGCTGACGGGTGACATTCTCCTGCCACCAGCGCACCGCCTGCGGATGGGTAAAGTCGAGGTGTGACCCTTCATCGTCCCAGAACACCGAACGCTCGGGACGGTCCTGTTCGGAATCACGAATAAACAGCCCCTGCGCGGCCACTTCCTGATAGCGCGGATGATCCTGCAACAGGCAGGGTTTGATATTGGCCGCCAGCTTCATGCCGGCACGATGAAACGCCTCGCTCAGCGCATTGGGGTCAGGGACTTTGTCGTAGTTCCAGTTGAAGACGTAACGTTTATTGTTAATTGAGGTATAGCCCGACGACAGCTGGAACGAGTCGCAGGGAATTTCATGCTCACGGCACAGGCGAATAAACGATTGCAGCTGCTGTTGCGCGTCGGGCGCATCGGTGTAGTGCATGGTCGAACCGCTGTAGCCGAGGCTCCATTTCGGCTGAAACAGCGTGCGGCCAGTCAGTCGCACAAAGGCTTTAGTGACCTCCAGCAGCGTCGGCCCCAGCATCATGTAGTAATCAAGATCGCCAGCCTCGGCGCGATAACGGCGATAAGGCAGATGGTAGTTATCCAGTTCGTTACCGAGGTCGAGCCAGCTGCTGCTGAGATTGTCATAAAACAGGCCGAAACTGACGCCGTCGCGCTGCGTCAGGGTAAACGGGATATGTTTGTAGAGCGGATCGGTGCTGGCGGCGTTGTAGCCCATCGCATCCAGATTACGCATCTCGAAGCGACGGTTGGCGCGATTCAGATCGCCGCTCTTTTCACCCAGGCCATAAACCCGATCCTGCGGCTGACGGCGCTGATAGTGTTCGACGCCGTCGCCGTGGACGTTCAGCAAATAGGCACCGGTATGACGGTCAGCCGCCAGCGGTTGCCAGTTTGTACCATCGAACTGCTCCCAGCTCAGGCAGAGCGGCTGATGTACCGTGACTCGCAGCCGTCCGGTGCCGATCTGTACCTGCTGCGCATCATGCACCAGCGTAAAGCCGGGCAGCGCAAAACCGTCCAGCGCTTCGCGATCGCGGCCCTGCCACGGCACATCCTGACCGGGCGCAATGCTCCAGGTGCGGTTCAGCGCCAGCTGGCCGTCGCGCTTCAGCAGCACCCGCATCAGTCCCTCTTCGAGCACATAGATGCGCAGAAAATGACGATCCTCTACCTTCAGCTCAACGAAATGCGCAGCCTGCTGATGCAGTGTCCAGTTCTTCAGGGTTTTCATCGGGATATCCTTAATGGTTTACCGGGCGCTGGCGGCGTTCGGCGATCAACATCACCAGGAAAACCGCGCCAATCAGGTCAAAAAAGCCCATCGCCACAAACAGCGGATTGAAGCCGATGGTATCGGCGGTGACACCGATAATCAGCGAGAAAATAAAGCTGGCGATCCACGCGCAGGAGCCGCGCATACCGTTAACCGTCGCCATCTGGCGGCGATCAAAGCGTTCCACCACCAGCGCGCTCAGCATGCAGGAGATCACCTGGTGACCGAAGCCGCCGACTGAAATCAGCGCAATCGCCAGCCAGGGATCGTCAACCAGCGTCATCAGCGCCAGCGAGACCATCAGCAGCGCGCCGGTGACGGAACTGGCGACGATTGAATTGACCCGGGTCAGGCCGAACCAGCGCACATAAAGTTTGGTCAGATAGCCGCTGGCGACGCTGCCGAGATCGGCGGCGAGGAACGGCAGCCAGGCGAACATCACAATCTGTTTCAGATCCATGCCGCGTTCGTTCGCCAGATAGAGCGGCACCCAGAAACTCAGCACCGCCCAGGCCGGTTCCGCCAGGAAGGCCGGAATGGCGATACCGTAAAATTTCTTCTCTTTGCCGATCACTTTTAACGCGGTAAAGAACGGCAGCTTCTCACCCACCGCTTCGTTATCCTGATTAATAAAGGCGCGCTCTTCATCGGAAAGACGCGGATGGCGGTCGGGTGCGTGATAGCCCCACCACCACAGCCCGACCCACAGCAGACCCAGCCCGCCGGTCAGCAGAAACGCGCCCTGCCAGCCAAAAGAGATGTGGGCAAGGTAGATGATCGGCGGGGCCAGCATCGCGCCGACCGAGAAGCCAACACCTGCCCAGCCGGCGGCCACCGGACGTTCTTGTTTCGGGAACCAGTCACCAATCGCTTTGGCATTGGCCGGTGTCGCGGCCGCTTCTGACGCGCCCATCACGAAACGCAGCAGCGCCAGATGCAGCCAGCTGCCGGCACCCGCATGCAGCAGACAGGTCACCGACCAGATCAGCGCACAAATCAGGAACCCCATCTTCAGGCCAATCACATCGATCAGCCAGCCGCAGACCGGCTGGAACAGGGTGTAGGCCAGCTGGAATCCCGCCACTACCCACGAATACTGTTCGGTACTCATGTTGAGGCTGTTTTTTAGCTCCGGTGCCAGGATACCGAGCGAGTTGCGGGTGATGTAGTTAACCGTCACCCCCAGCAGAAACATCCCCAGCATCCACCAGCGTAAATTTTTAATCACGCGCACCGTGCGCGAGGCGCTGATCGGCTTGGTTGTTGAATCGAGGCTCATAGTGCCACTCCTGATATGCATTGATGACTCACACCGCCGGCAGGCGTACCGCGTGTCTGTGCAACGACGTTAGAAAAGTGTGAAACGTGGGTACAGCCTCTTTTTTGCAACTCTTTTCATGGCAGGCTAACGCCAGCGCAAAAAGTGTGGTCAATCGCTTATCTGACGCGATTCAGCACGCTATGAAAAATTTTTCATCAGCAGATTTGAAGGCGATCACAGAATGAAACAAAGGCTGAAAGTGAGTGAAATTGCGGCGTTAAGTGGCGTCTCGATCAGCACCGTATCGCGGGTGCTGGCGGGCAAAGCGAATACCCGCCCCGCCACCCGTGACAAGGTGCTGGCCATTGCTCAGCAGCAGGGCGTGCTGGACAACCTGCACAGTGGTCGCCTGCTGCTGAATAATCTGATGGTGTTTGCGCCGCCACGCGCGTTTGACGTGCGCAGCGACATTTTCTACTACAAGGTGATTCAGGGCATCAGTCAGGCGGTGGAACCGCATGAGGTCAGGCTGCGCTACTGCGCGCTGGAGGAGATTGAGAGTGATGCGGCGCTGTTTATCGATAAGATGCAGCAGACCGAGGCCGCACTGCTGATCGGCATTGATGATGAGCATATCCACCAGCTGGCGGCAGAGATGAACAAGCCCTGCGTGCTGATTAACGCCCGGGATCGCCGGATGCGTTTACCTTCGGTCTCGCCGCATCATCAGCTGATTGGTGAATTTTCGGCACGCTACCTGTTTGAGCAGGGACACCGGCAGATTCTGTCGCTGCACTGCCTGCGCCGTTACACCATGGAGCAGCGGTTGCAGGGCGTGCGCGACGCCTGGCACGCAATGAATCTGCGTTTTGACAGTCGTCAGCATCTGCTGACCCTCAACAGCTTCAGCAGCAATGAAGCGGCGGAACGGCTGAGTGAATATCTGCGCCACTGCCCTGAAGCGCTGCGCCCGACGGCGATTCTGGCCAGCGGTGACTACATCGCGGCCGGTGCGGTCAGCGCGCTGGAGCAGGCCGGACTGCGGGTGCCGCAGGATATTTCGGTGATGAGCATGGATGGCTTTAATCTGGCCGCCATCCACGATATTCCGCTGACCTCAGTCCAGGTGCCGCGTGATGAACTGGGCGCGGCGGCCGTCAGAATGCTGCAGGAACTGCGGCTGCATCCGGGCGCACCGCCCGGCACGCTGCTGCTGAATGGCAAACTGGTGGTGCGCGATTCGGTGCGCCGCATCCGCGATAATCTCAGCCATGCGCCGGTCCAGCAGCATGGCCTGTATGATTAATCCAGCGTTTTCAGCCGCAGCTCCGAGGGCTGCGGACGTCCGAACAGGAAGCCCTGGAACAGCGTACAGCCCTCATCACGCAGCTTAGCGAACTGTTCGTTGCTCTCCACGCCTTCTGCGGTGATCTGAATGTCCAGGCTGCGGCTCATGCCGGTAATCGCCCGGATAATCGCCAGCGCCTCGCGGCTGTCACCCATATCATTAATGAACGACTTATCAATTTTGATCTTATCGAACGGGAAGGATCGCAGATAACTCAGTGAAGAGTAGCCGGTGCCGAAATCATCCAGCGCAATCTGAACCCCCAGCGCCTTGAGGTTTTGCAGGGTACGGATATTGCCGAGCGAGTCATCCAGCAATACCGACTCGGTGATCTCCACTTCCAGCCGGGCCGGGTCGAGCCCCGATTCCGTCAGCGCGCCTTCCACCACGGAGACCAGCGAGCTGTTTTTGAACTGCAGCGGTGACAGGTTAACCGACACCGACTGCACCCCTTCCCAGCTTGATGCTTCACGGCAGGCTTCATACAAGGCGAAAGCCCCCAGCATGTGGATCAGCCCGGTCTCTTCCGCGATCGGTATAAAGTCGTTCGGCATGATCAGCCCGCGGATCGGATGATGCCAGCGCATCAGCGCTTCATAGCCAATGATGGTTTTGTTGTCGCCGTTGGTGATCGGCTGATAGTAGAGCTTGAGGTGCCCACCGCTGATCGCATCGCGCAAATCATTCTCAATCACGCGCCGGCTGCGCGCCACGTCATCCATCGCCAGGGTGAAATGCTCGAAGCGATTACGGCCATTGCGTTTGGCTTCATACAGCGCCATATCGGCGCAGCGCAGCAGCTGTTCCGGCGTATTGGTGATGGTGGTGCTGAGCGCGATGCCGACGCTCAGTCCGACCGACAGGTTATGACCTCAATATTAACCGGCGGCCGAATCGCCTCGATCAGGCGCTGCGCCACGATGCTGGCTTCCTCGCTGCTGGTCACTGAAGGCAGCACAATGGCAAACTCATCGCCGCCAATGCGCGCCAGCGTATCCTGATCGCGCAGGGTACTACGCAGACGTTTTGCCACCGAGCGTAACAGCTCATCGCCAATCTGGTGGCCCAGCGCGTCATTGACGTTCTTGAAGTTATCCAGGTCGAGGCAGAGTGCCGCCGTCTGACGCTCAGTCTGGCTGGCGGTGCGCAACGCCTCGCTCAGACGCTGGCGAAACAGGATGCGGTTGGGCAGGCTGGTAAGATTGTCATGGTGCGCCATATGGTGAATGCGGGCGTCGGCGGCACGCTGATCGGTGACATCTTCAACAATCAGCATCAGGTAATTACGTCGCGCATCCTGGCCATTGATCGCGGTCGCGCGGGTATGCAGAATGCGTTCGCCGCTGGCGGTCATCAGCAGTTGCTCACGCTGATGGATGCCTTCACTGCGCAGCGCCACATCGGCAAGGTTGTTGAAATAGTCGCTCAGCTCGGGCGACATACACTCGTGTGGCCGTTTGTTGACGATCAGCGATTTCGACAGGCCAAACAGCTGCTGCGAACGATCGTTGACCAGCAGGATCTCGCGGGTGATCGCATCTTCGACGATCACGCAGGAGGGAATATTGGCGATGATGTTGTCGAGGAACTTCGACAACGCGGTTTTCTGCGCACTCTGCGCCTCAGCCAGATCGCGGGCGCGCAGCACCTGCTGCTCCTGTTCACGTCGTTCGGTGCGATCGCGGGTGATTTTAGCAAAGCCCACCAGCTTGCCGTCATCATCGTGGATCGCGTCGATCACCACATGCGCCCAGAACGCGCTGCCATCTTTGCGGTAACGCCAGCCCTCATCTTCAAAGCGACCGGTCTTCAGTGCAATACCGAGGTTGGCTTCCGGCGTGCGGTTCAGCCGTTCCTGCGCGCTGTAGAACAGGGAGAAATGCTGGCCGACGATCTCGTCCGCCTTGTAGCCTTTGGCGCGCTGGGCACCGGCATTCCAGTTCACCACCCGCCCCTCAATATCCAGCATATAGATAGCGTAATCGGTTACGCCTTCGACCAGCAGGCGGAAACGCTGCTCCTGGTCACGCTGCAGGTTACGGATGCGCTGCTGCTCGCTGCAGTCGCGGGTGATTTTGGCGTAGCCGATCAGTTTGCCCTGATCGTCGCGGATCGCATCGATCACCACGTGCGCCCAGAACGCGCTGCCATCTTTGCGATAGCGCCAGCCCTCATCTTCGAAACGGCCGGTGCGATAAGCGGTTTGCAGGTTCTGAGCCGGCAGATGATTGAGCCGATCCTGCGCGCTGTAGAAGCGCGAGAAGTGCTGGCCGACAATCTCTTCGGCAACGTAGCCTTTGGCGCGCTGGGCACCGGCATTCCAGTTCACTACGTTGCGTCGTGATCGAGCATATAGATAGCGTAATCGGTGACGCCTTCGACCAGCAGGCGAAAGCGCGCCTCCTGCTCACGTTCTTTGCGCTGATGCTCCTGCTGCCGGGTACAGTCGCGGATGATTTGGGCGTATCCCACCAGCTGACCGGCATCGCTGCGCATCGGATTGATCACTTCATGCGCCCAGAACGCGCTGCCATCTTTGCGATAGCGCCAGCCTTCGGTTTCATACTGTCCGGCGGTGGCGGCGAGATCCAGTCCGCGCTGCGGCAGGCCCCGGCGACGATCCTCTTCGCTGTAAAGCAGGATGACGCTGCGGCCGATAATTTCGTCTGCCGTATAGCCCAGAGTGCGCTGGCCTCCGGGGTTCCAGCTGGCGACGGTGCCGTCCGGTTTTAGCATAGTGATGGCGTAATCCATCACGCTTTGTACCAGCATGCGATAGATGACATCAGCGTTATTATCCATTGTTTTTAGCCTGCTGCTGTGTAGCCGGATAGTGGCTTAGGAATGTTCTTAATAATGTGCGCAGACTACAGCCGAAATGGGCCGGGATCACAAGCGCAATAAGAAGAATCACCAAACTTAGTAGGAGGTTTATCGGCAGCAGCGGGTAAATATTCAATCGTGCCGCCGCGTCAGCCAGAGGAGAGACGCGGCAATGGCGATGCGTCAGGCGACGCTTTCCCAGCGCGAGCAGAGCGGATAATGAGGCTGCCAGCAGAGCGTTGCCGGACTTTGTCTTATCAGCTGCTGACACTGTTCCGGCGCGACGAACGCCGCGATCACTTGCCGGGCGGCCGTCTGTCTGATCAGCGTCAGCTGGTCGTCGAGCGGTGGATGGACGTTCCACGGCAACCAGCGTGCCGTACCGGTTTGCAGCATCTCAAAGGCACGGGTTCCGGCGGAGACGTGGCTGCTGAAGATCAGGCGAAACCCGGCTTGCTGGCTGAGCTGCGCCGCCAGGCCACTGTCGGCGACCGCATCCGCCGCGACGATTACCGCGTCCGGTCGCCAGCAGTCCGGGGTGGCGACGCGCAGCAATCTGGCCAGTGCCAGCGTGGCGGCAACCGGCAGGCTGTTGAGCGCCAGCAGCTGCGCCACCTCTTCCCGCACCTGCGGGCACATCACCACCGGCAGCCCGCGCGCGCTGAGCTGCAACGCCATCTCCGGTCCGCGTCCGTGCAGCGGCGCCGTGACCACCGCGCCCGAGCGTGCTGCCAGCGCCAGCGCGTCGACCTGCTGCGCCAGCCGTTGGGTGCGGTCGCCATAGGAGCCATCGGTGATCAGCAGCCAGGCGCGCGGCGGGCAATCAAACGGCAACAGCAGCGATTCGCGGCTCCAGTCGCCCATATAGGTGATGCCACCTGCTATCGGCAGATGAAACCAGATCGATCCCGGCGAATGCCCGCTGCGTCCGGTAAACAAATTCAGCGGCCCCAGCGCGCACTGGCCACGCAGCGGCAGGATGCGTCGCGCCTCAGGCGGTACGCCGCACTCGCCCAGCTGCTGCCAGGTGATGTCACTGGCATAGACCGGCGGTGAACCAATCCCGGCCCAGCTATCCAGCGCGGCCGCATGATCAACGTGGGAATGGGTCAGGCAGAGCGCATCAACCTGGCCGATGGCGGCGACGTCGGGCCGGACGCCAGGCTCCGGCCCGGCGCCCAAATCCCACAGCAGCCGGTAGCCCTCGACCTCCAGCAGGAAAGCGGCCGGCAGTTTACCGCCGACGCCGCTGATTACCGTCAGGCTTGCCATGGCAGCACCCCCTGCGGCAGACGGCGCGTCAGCCGGCTGGCCAGCAACATTAAGCCCAGCACCACGCCAATCATCAGGCAGCCAACCGCCGCCGCCAGCGGTGCCGATCCGCCTTCATCAAGGAAGATAATGGTCGGGCCAAGCGTCTGGGTTTGCGCAGTCACCAGCAGCACCGAAACCTGTATTTCATTCAGCGCAGTGAGGAACACCAGCAGCGCACCAGCCAGCACCGAGGGTGCCGCCAGCGGCAACAGGATATCAGTCATCCGCCGTATCAGCCCCGCCCCGCACAGGCGCGCCGCCTCATCCAGTGAGGGTTCGATTTGCGCGAATCCGGCCAGCGTCGGCCTGAGCACCAGCGCCAGGAAATTGGCCAGATAGGCCGCGAGAATGATCCACACCGTGCCGTAGAGGGAAACCCCCAGCAGCGGCAGCGGCCGCAGGAAAAACAGCATCGCCGCCACGCCAGTGACAATGCCGGGCAGTGCATAGGTCAGCTCACTGGCGAACCCCAGCCCGCGCACCAGTCGGCTGCGACGCCAGCTGAGAAAGAACGCCAGAAACAGCGCCATAACGCTGAGCACTATCGCGCTGAGGCCGGTGAGCCACAGGCTGGTCACGAACGCCTGGCGGATCGCCGGATAGCCCCACAGCGCCTGCTGAAAATTCTCCAGCGTCAGGGTTTGCCAATTCAGCGCCTGACCAAAACCGCGGGTTAAGGCGGTGACCAGCAAGGCGCTGAGCGGCAGCAGCAGAGTGATCACCATCCACAGCCAGGCAAGGATTTCACCCGGCAGCCGGCGCGCCGCAGCGGCTGGTGCCAGGGACGCGGCGAGCCGCTGACCCGCACGTCACGCCGTCCGCCAAGCC
Organism: Pantoea brenneri; assembly: GCA_002095305.1. GTDB lineage: Bacteria > Pseudomonadota > Gammaproteobacteria > Enterobacterales > Enterobacteriaceae > Pantoea > Pantoea brenneri. The sequence goes on along the minus strand of MIEI01000043.1, from coordinate 12,773 downwards.
AGTTGCTGATCAGCATGCCGGCAAGCGTAATCAGCGCAATCAGCATCGAATAGACCGCCGTATTGGGCAGCGCCCCCGGCCCGAGCGTATTGAGTTGCTGATAAACCAGCGTAATCAGCGTCGGCACCCGCGCCGGAATCCCCAGCATCGCCTGAATGCCGAAGTTACCAACGGCGGCGACAAACGCCAGCGCCGCCCCGGCGAAGATTGCGGGTCGTGCCAGCGGCAGGATCACCGTGAACAGAATTTGCCAGGGCGATGCACCGCTGATGCGCGCCGCCTCCACCAGCTCAGCGGGCAAACGGCGCAGCCCGGCACGCACCGTCAGAAACACCAGCGGCGCATTGTGCAGGCCCAGCAGCAGCACCATGCCGGTTGCCGAATAGAGCGGCTGTTCGCCAGCAGCCAGCCAGGTTCCCCCCAGCGCGCTGACCAGTGCGGCCAGCCAGCTTCCCGGTGCCAGCGCCTGTATCCAGGCCAGCGCGGTCACCTGCGGCGGGATCATCAGCGGCAGGATAAAGGCGAATACCCAGGCCGCTTTGGCGCGCAGATCGGTCAGCGCCACCAGCCACGCCGCCACCGTTCCCAGCAGCAGCGCCAGCAGGGTTGCGCTGATGCCGATCGCCAGCGTATTCAGCGTGGCGCTGAGCACGCGCTGGCTGACCAGCAATCTCAGCAGGCGATGGCTGTCCACCACGCCATCGGGTGCCAGCGCGGTGACGATCAGCCGGGCAAACGGCGCCACCGACAGCAGGCCGATCGCCAGCACCAGCAGTGCCAGTACCAGCGGTTCCGCCCGCCATCTGCCGCGCCTGGCGGCCAGGCTGCTACGCCATTCATTGCCCAGCACGCTCATCGTCAGCCACCAAACAGTTCGGTAAAGGTTTCGCGTACCGCAGCGTCATCGGCCACCGCTTTCGCCACGTCCGGCGTCAGCAGTTTGATCTGATCAATTGGCGCAAAACCTTCAGGAGCCGCCACGCGCGAATCGATCGGCCGGTTGCCCTGCTTCGCCACCAGCTGCTGACCCGCTTCCGACAGCATAAAGGTAACAAACGCTTTGGCGGCTGGCAGGTTATGCACTGACTTCATGATCGCCACCGGTTCGGTGACGTAGGAAACGCCCTCCTGCGGATAGACCAGATCGATCGGCGAGCCCTGTTTTCTGGCGCGGATAATATCGGCGTCGGTGATCACGCCATACTTATCCATGCCGCTGGCGACCGCCTTCAGCGCCGGTCCGTTGCCGCCCTGCGGCGCGATGCCGATGGCGGCCAGCTGCTGATAGAATTCCCAGCCAATGGACGGCGTGTTGATGTCAGTGTGCAGCTTGTACAGCGCCGCGCCGGAGTAGAGTGGACTCGGCACCGCAATCTGGCCTTTGTTTTCCGCCACTGCCAGCGCTTTCCAGCTCGTGACCGGTTTGGCGCGCTGGGTGTTATAAGCGATTACCGTGGCGATAATCTTGGTGCCGAAGAAGGTTTTATCCGCATCGTAATAGGCGGGATTAAGCTGGCTGACCGGCGCATCCTGCCAGGCATAAAGCTGGCCCTCTTTCTTGAGCGCGCCAAGATTGATCGCGTCGGCCACCAGCAGCACATCAGGTTTGACCTGGCCGCTCATCATCTCGGTGTGCAACACGTTCATCAGCTGGGTGGTGCCGTTGCGGGTCCACTCCACCTCCACTGTCGGGTAAGCGGCCTTAAACGCGTCGATGGTCTGTTGCGCAATTTCAGGTGCCTGAGAGGTGTAGATCACCAGCTTGCCGCCGGGCGCGTCCGCCGCCAGCGAAAGAGAGGAGGCCGTGAGGCCCGATAACAACAACAGCGCGTGAAACGAGGTGCGAAAAGCCCTTTTCATGGTGTCTGAAACCCTTTATGCAGGAAGAATCCAGCCGTCATCGACGGCGACGCCGACGGTGTCATCCACCGCCAGTAATGCAGCATCGTTAAGCGTCAGCGACAGGCTGACATCCGGTTGATTGAGTGGGCGCAGATTGAGTTGATGATAGCCGCCGCGGAAGATAATCCGCTCGACGCGGGCGGCAAACTGACGTTCATCGCTATCCGCCAGGCGGAAACTGACGTTGTGGAAGCTGGCTTTGCCGTGCGGTAGCGGACGCTGCTGAGGCGAGCAGCGCAGCAATACCCGCAGCCCGCACAGCGTGGCGGTCGCCTTGCCTGGATCGAGCGGTTCAATATCGCTGACCGGCAGTACCCGTCCTTCATCAATAAAGGTGGCGACCATCTCGTTAGCCGGTTCGCGCCACAGGGTCTGCGGCGTGGCGAACTGCATCACTTTGCCGTGATCGAGCACCACGATGCGATCGGCTAAGGCCATCGCTTCGCGTTGATCGTGGGTGATATAGAGTAAGGTGGCGCCACTGTGACGATGGAAGCGGCGGAACTCCTCTTCCATGGTGGCGCGCAGGTGGACATCCAGATTGGCCAGCGGCTCATCCAGCAGCACCAGCGTAGGCCGCGCGACCAGGCAGCGGGCCAGTGCCACGCGCTGACGCTGGCCGCCAGAGAGATCGGCCGGCCGGCGAGCAGCGAAGCGCTCCAGCCCGACCAGCGTCAGCGCCTGAGTGGTGCGCAACTCGCGTTCGGCGCGTGCCACGCCGTTGACCTTCAGGCTGTAGGCGACGTTTTCCGCCACCGTCATGTGCGGCCATAAAGCGTAGTTCTGAAACACCACGCCGAGATTGCGCGCTTCCGGTGGCAGATGCAGTCCGTCAGCCGCGACCCGCCGCTCACCGATGCTGATTTCACCGCTGTCGAGGGTTTCAAAACCCGCCAGCAGCCGCAGCAGCGTGGTTTTGCCACAGCCCGACGGTCCCAGAACGGCAACAAACTCGCCCTGGTGAATCTGTAACGAAATCGCGTCCAGTACCGGCTGCGCCCCGAATGCTTTGTGCAGTCCGGTTAACGAAATTGCCGCCATCTCATTCTGCCCCTGCCGTTAACGTTGTGGGCAAAACGCTACGACAGTTTGATGACAGCCCGGTGACAGCCTGGCTTCAGAGTGGCGACAGCCGATCGGGCGGCTACGCCCTGGCAGGCACTCGCCGCCGTTTCTGGCTTATTGCTGTGCGGTCAGCGCGGCAATCGGCTGCCAGATATCGGTCATGGCACCCTCTTTGCCGGTAAACGGGTCCTGATGCGGCAGCGGAACGTTTTTGACCTGCGCCTGCGACGTTTTCAGCTTAGCGGGTTCGTCACGTAGCGTTTCCGGTGACATGCCCTGCGGATAAGCGCCGACGACCAGAAAATCTTCGCTGGCGCTGACCTGCCTGTGGCCGACGCCCGCCGGGATCAGTACCGCATCACCGGCGCGCAGCGTCACCATCCGGCCGCTGTCGCCGCCAAACAGCACTTCCGCCCAGCCCGCCGCCACACCCAGCAGTTCGTGGGTATTCGGGTGATAATGGGTATAGGGAAAGATCGGATAGCGCCAGGCTGGCGGCCAGCCGTGTTGTCCGAAGGTGGTTTCAAACCACGCAGCGATATCCTCTTCTTCATCCGGCGCCACGCGCGGCCAGATAATCAGGGGTAACGGGTTATTTGGCACGCCGCCCGACGGGCTGGCGAGCATCAGGTGCTGGGGATTGTCAGAAGCCCCGGCAGAGAAGGTGCCCGCGGCGAACGACATCAGCAACATCAGACTGGAGGATTGAACAGTCATACAGGTTCTCCGGTTTTTTTCTAAGTGTGGCAAAGCCCGGCCACAATGCAATGTGCGCCAGCCAGCACAATTAACATAATTAACTGATATTGCTAACTAAAGCCAAATGTGTCGTTAACAATGTTGCGACGCCATAGCGCAGCGGTTGAGGATGGTGGTTATCACTGCACGAAATTGTTGCAAAATGTCAGGCGGCGGGCGCAGTGATGAGGGCAACTGTTATATAAAAAGTGCACAAATCTGTTTCTGATATTCTTGACTGTTATCTGTTCTAATCGCTAACAGATGACAGTGAGGTAAAAAAATGGAAGCCATTAAACAAATCCTGATCGACGAGATCGCCACGCTCAACCGCGAAGAACGTCGCGACAATCGGCCGCGCTTTAGCCTCTCATTTCTGAAAAACCATCCCGGCCTGTGGGCGGTGATGTACCTGTGCTACGGTCTGTGCGTCGCGCTGATCTTCACGACTGAAATGCTCGGCTGGCCAGCCTTCTGGTTTGCCACCGCGTTCGTGCTGGTGATGAGCTTTTTAATGCTGCTGGATATCAACCCTAAATACCGTTTCGAAGATATTGATGCGCTCGATCTGCGCGTCTGCTACAACGGCGAATGGTATTACGTCCAGCCGGTTCCCGAGCAGGCGGTGTCACGTATCCTGTCGCTGCCGGAGACGCCAGAGCGGGTTAAAAGCGGTATCCAGCGCCTGCTGACGCAAAAAGGCGAAGTCGATTTTTATGATGTCTACTACCTGACCTGGGGACATCAGGAAGCGGCGCGCGTCTGACCCTGCGCCATCAGCTTACCCAGCGTTTCAATTGCCGCCTCGGCCCGCGTATCCCACGGCCAGGCGGTATTGAGTCGAAAGCAGTGACTGAACTGCTCCCCCGCCGAAAATAACTGCCCCGGTGCAATACTGATCCCCTGCGCCAGCGCCTGCTGATACAACTGCGTGGTGTTGATGTTGTCTGGCAGCGTTACCCACAGGAAATAGCCACCGCGCGCTTCGCTCAGCGTCGCCTGCGGCGGCAGCACTTTCAGCAATGCCTGACGCACCATCTGCTGGCGCTTCGCCAGAATCTGTCGCAGCCGCTTCAGGTGGGTGTCGTAACGTCGGGTGGCGAGAAAATCGGCCAGCGCCAGCTGCATCGGCGCGCTGGTTGACAGGGTGCTCATCAGTTGCAGACGCTGAATACGCTGCGCATGCTGGCCGGCCGCTACCCAGCCAACGCGGAATCCGGCCACCAGCGACTTTGAGAACGAGCCACAGTGCAGCACGTGACCCTGCCGATCCCAGGCTTTAGCGGGCAGCGGTGGCGTGTCGCCTGACCAGAGTTCAGCATAAACATCATCTTCAATCATCGGCACCTGGTAACGCGCCAGCAGCGCCACCAGCTGCTGCTTACGCTCGGCTGATAAGGTGACGCCCAGCGGGTTGTGTAGCGTTGTCATCAGCCAGCACGCTTTGACCGGCCAGCGCTGCAGCGCCTCTTCCAGCTGCACCAGATCGATACCGTTCTGGGCATCAACCGGAATCGCCAGCGCCTTGAGCTTCAGCCGCTCAATCGCCTGTAATGCGCCATAAAAGCTCGGCTGCTCAATCACCACATAATCGCCCGGCTCGGTTAACGACTGCAGGCTGAGATTAAGCGCCTCCAGCGCGCCGCTGGTAATGACGATCTCATCCGGCGACAGGGTAATGCCCTGACGCGCATAGCGTTGCGCCAGCAGCTGCCGCAGAGTGGCATTGCCGGGCGGCAGATTGTGCAGCGCATCGGTTGGCGTCAGCTGATGGGAGACGTTTGCCAGCGAGCGCATCAACTGGCGTTGCGGAAACAGTGCGGGATCGGGAAAGGCGGAACCAAAGGGAACGATGGCCGGATCGCGGGTCGCCTGCAGCACATCAAACACAAAGTCGTTGATATCGACCTGCTCGCTGATGGTGACGCTGAGCGGTGCCGGTGCTAAGGCACGCGGCGCGACGTAGTAGCCAGACTGCGGCCGGGAGACGATCCAGCCCTGACTCTCCAGCAGCTCGTAGGCGTGCAGCACCGTCATCAGGCTAAGCCCCTGCTGCGCAACCTGCTGGCGCAACGAGGGTAAACGGGTGCCCGGCAACCAGATGCCTGCCTCTATCTGCTGCTGAATTTCATCCATCAATCGCTGGTATTTCGCCACGGGTCGCCTCTCCTTTTTCACCCGCGAGACTTTACCATGCACGACGGCTAATGACAGGCCGGGCTTGCCACTTATCTTGCCCGCAGGGGTCAGGCTGGCGCAACCTGTGCCGCTAACGGCGGTTCACCAGGCTTCAGCGCCGCGCTGATGTCCACTTTTTCATCGCCGACAAAATTAGCCAGTTCGTTGACCCGGTCAGGCGGGATCGGTTTACCCAGCAGATAGCCCTGTAGGGTGTTACAACCGAGGCTGGTCAGAAAAGCCTGCTGCTCAGGCGTTTCCACCCCTTCTGCCACCACTTTGAGCTGCAGCGACTGCGCCAGCGCCACTATCGCCGAGACGATGGTGGCATCTTCGCTGTGATGCTGCAGTTCATTGACGAATGCCCGATCGATCTTCAGCTCGCTGGCCGGTAAACGTTTCAGATAAAGCAGGCTGGAATAGCCGGTGCCAAAATCATCAATCGAGGCTTTCACGCCAAGCTTAGTCAGCTCGGTCAGGATACGAACGCTCTCATCTGGATCGCGCATAGCGGTGGTTTCGGTCACCTCCAGCGTCAGCAGCTCGGGTGGGATCTCATGCTGCGCCAGCGCCCGGGTGACGGTCTCCACCAGGTTGCTCTGTTCAAACTGCAGCGCCGAGAGATTCACCGCCACCGACCAGTGCGGATGGCCCTGCAGGTGCCACTGTCGCAGCTGGCGGCAGGCTTCGTTGATCACCCAGTTGCCGATGCCGACGATCATCCCGGTTTTCTCCGCCATCGGTAAAAACTGGTCCGGCGTCAGCAGACCGCGCTGCGGATGCTGCCAGCGCAGCAGCGCCTCAAAACCGAGGATCGGCCCGCGTGGCGCACAATATTTAGGTTGATAGAACAGGCGCAGCTCGTTGTTATCCAGCGCCTGCCAGAGATCGTTATTGAGCTGTAGCTGGCTCTGCGCCAGCAGGTTCATCGACGGCTGGAAAAAGGTGTAGCCGTTACGTCCGTTGTTTTTGGTGTGGTACATCGCTGCATCGGCGTTGAACATCAGTTCACGCTCATCCTCGCCGTCGCCCGGATAGACCGCAATCCCGATACTGAGCGACACCACCAGTTCATAACGCGAAATATCAAACGGACGATCGACCGCTTTCACCAGCTTATCGGCGACCGCAGCCGCATCATTAGGATCGTCAATCTCAATCAGCAGCACAAACTCATCGCCGCCCAGCCGCGCCAGCGTGTAGTAGCCGGTCATTTGCTGGCTCATCCGCTCGGTGACGCCAATCAGCAGATTGTCGCCAATATGGTGACCAAAGGCGTCGTTAACCGCCTTAAAGCCATCCAGATCCATGAACATCAGCGCAAACTGGGTCTGCTCCCGGTTCGCCTTGTTGATCGCCTGCTCCAGCCGGTCTTCCAGAAAAATGCGGTTCGGCAGGCGCGTCAGGTTATCGTGCAGCGCCAGTTGGGCCAGTTCACGGTTCGCCTCGGCCAGCGAACTGGCCAGAATCGAGGTGCGCGCCTGCATGCGGGCATCCAGCATCGACACCAGCAGCGTGATGCCGAGGATTGAGATGGTAACCACCGTGACCAGAATCGCCAGCCAGTTGCTGTTGACGCCGTGGGTGGTCGGGTGGCTGTGCAGCGGAAACTCTGCCGCCATCATGCCGGTGTAGTGCATGCCGGCGATAGCCGCGCCCATCACCACCGAGGCACCGATACGCAACAGCGTCACCCGGCCGGTCTGGCCTCGCGCAGGTTAAAAGCCAGCCACAGCGCCGCGCCGGAAGCCGCCAGCGCGATGATCACCGACACGGCGATCCAGCGCCAGTTCCAGACGATACCCGGTGAGAACATCAACGCAGCCATGCCGGTATAGTGCATGGCGACCACGCCGCTGCCGAGGATCAGCGCGCCACCCGCCAGCCGCCGTAACGGCAAATCGCCGTTGCACACCAGCCACAGCGCAAAGATGGAGGCGCAGACCGCGATGCCGGCTGAAAACGCGGTGAGTCCGGCGTTGTAGCTCATCACCATTTCCATGTTCATCGACAGCATGCCGATGAAATGCATCGCCCAGATGCCGATCCCCATGGCAAAACCGCCGCCGAACAGCCACACCAGCGCCACCTTGCCGGTTGAATGCACCACCCGTCCCGCCATATCTAACGCGGTAAACGAAGCCAGCATCGCAACAAGAATCGAAACGATGACGATAAAAGAGTCGTATGAGGTCACTAACATAGTGCATTCCCGAGAAAAGCCGTGCCAGCAGCTGGGTGGTGTGAGTAAGGATCAGGGATTGTCTTGTTGTTCAGGTTATCGGCAATATCTGCGGGATAATTAACCTGTCACGATACATGTTTCCAATGTGTTCAAGCGTTAAAACCTATCGTCAGACGCCGGTCAGCTGGGGCACCGGCGTCGGCAGGCTGAATTCGCCGACCCGATCGGCTGGCGTCGGCCTGCCCAGCAAATATCCCTGCAGCGCGTCAAAACCGAGGCCGGTCAGCAACCGCTGCTGTTCCTCCGTCTCGACCCCTTCTGCCACCATCCGCAGATTCAGGCTCTGAGCCAGCGTCAGCATCGCGGTCACTACCGTGGCATCCTCGCTGTCGGGTCGCAGACAGTTGATAAAGCTGCGGTCAATTTTCAGCTCACTGGCATCCAGATGTTTCAGATGCAGCAGGTTAGCGTAGCCGATACCAAAGTTATCGATCGCCACACTGACGCCAGCCTGCTGCAACTCACCAATACGCTGCTGGCTGAAGAGCGGATCGCGCATGGCGATGGCCTCGGTAATTTCCAGCATCAGCGCGCCCGCCGGCAGCTGATGGCGCGCCAGCGTTTGGCTGAGGGTCGTCAGCAGATCGCGCTGATGAAACTGTAAGGCTGACAGATTCACCGAGACGGTCCAGTCGCTGTGTCCCTGATTATGCCAGATCTTCAGCTGGCGACAGGCTTCATTAATCACCCAGTTACCGAGCGCAACAATCTGGCCGGTCTTTTCCGCCCGCGGCAAAAACAGGTCCGGCATCAGCAAGCCGCGCACCGGATGCTGCCAGCGCAGCAGCGCTTCAAAGCCCATCAGCAGGCGGCCGCTGGAGCGAAATTTAGGCTGATAGAACAGCCGCATCTCCTGGCGTTCGATCGCTTTCCACAGATCGTTCGCCAGCTCAAGCTGATGCTGGGTTGCGGCACTCATCGCCGGTTCAAACAGGCACCAGCCGTTACGCCCGTTATGTTTGGTGTGGTACATCGCCGAGTCGGCATTCAACAGCAGCTCCTGCCTGTTTCGGCCATGCAGCGGGAAGATAGCAATGCCGGCGCTGAGCGACACGTGCAGCGAGTAGCGATCAAGTTCAAAGGCGACATCAATCACCCGCACCAGCTGTTGCGCCAGCTGGCTGGCGGCGCTGATATCGTAACCCTCGGCCATCAGCACAAACTCGTCGCCGCCGAGGCGTACCAGCAGTATTGCCTCGCTGAGCTGATTGCGCAGCCGTTCCGCCACGGCAATCAGCAACCGATCGCCGACGTGATGTCCCCAGGTATCGTTGACCGCCTTGAAGCCGTCGAGATCCATGTACATCACCGCAAAGCGGCTGTCAGTCAGCGTGGCCTGCTTGATCGCCAGATCCAGCTGCTGCTCCAGCATCACCCGGTTGGGCAGCGCCGTCAGGTTGTCATGCATCGCCAGCTGGCGCAGCTCCTGATTGGCCCGGTTGAGCCTGGCGGTCAGCCGCGCGGCGCGCAGTTGTGCATCCAGCATGGAACTCAGCAGGGTGACGCCAAGAATGATGAGCGTAATAATGGTGACCCACACCGCCAGCCCCTGAGTGCTGACTCCGTTATGCTGCATTGCGCTGACGTGGCTGAACTCCGCCGCGGCCATGCCGACATAGTGCATCCCGGCGATGGCAATCCCCATCACCAGCGACGCCAGCCCGCGCATAATCAGCAGGTTGTATTCTCCCTGGCGCAGATGAAACGCCAGCCACAGCGCGACGCCTGACGCGACAAAGGCAATCAGCATCGACAGCGCCACCAGCGGCCGGTTCCACTCAGGCTGCGGCGAGATCAGCAACGCATACATGCCCAGGTAGTGCATCACCACCACGCCCGCGCCGAGGATCAGGCTGCCGCGCAGCAGACGACGCCGGGTCAGGTCGGCGCCACCGACCGTCTGACCAAACGCCAGCATCGACGCCAGAATCGCCACCAGCAGCGAGACAATAGTCAGCCGGACGTCGTAACGCAGGGTCATCGGCATCATCATCGCCAGCATGCCAATGAAGTGCATCGCCCAGACGCCAATGCCCATCGCGGTACCGCTCACCAGCAGCCAGAGCCGGGCGATCCAGCCACGGGAAACCGCCACCCGCCCCGCCGTGTCCAGCGCAGTGAAAGAGGCAATAAACGCGACGATTAGCGAAACGCAGACCAGAACGCTATCCCACGAGACCAGTAGCATGTGTAACTCCTCACCACCCGCCGGTGAACGGGCGCTGTGTAAAGCCTGAAAAAACACTCTGAAAACACCCGCGGGTGAAAGTTATTTAGCGCCAGGGTTGATGTTGTCCTGCCGTCCTGGCAACCCGCTATCTGTGCAGGGTGACTTTTATCGCTGGCCGCTGCTGAGCAGTAAAACGTTATTTTGTCTGATTGGTGCAAGAACATATCACCGAAGCAGAAAGGACGATAGAGGGGAAGAAAATTATGATTTTCGCTTTCCTGTCTCCCTGTAATGCCTTGCCGTTACTGGGTTATCGGCGCTTCAGGCAATTTGATTAATGAAAAATAGCCGGGCGTAATTAGCGTGACGCTTTAACTGTTCTATAGTAAATAAAACTGATATAAATCATTTAGCTTAAGTCCAGGATATTTCTCAGGACTCCGGCATTACTTACATCGTTGTGATTATTTTCTCTATTTTTGGGTTGAACCGTTAAATTAACACCGGGTGAAAAAGCACTGACTCTGGATAATCGGTAAGGAATGATTATGAAATTCAAGCTTTTTCTTTTGGCCGCTGCGGGCATCTCCACAGCACTTCCGTCATTAACGCTGGCGGCGACCACCTCGGGAACCATCAACGCGACGCTGACGCTGACCACCGGTTGTCTGGTCAACGGTCAGTCAGCCACCGCCGGGGTTAATTTCGGTACCTTAAACTTCGGTAGCAGTGCGGCAACCTTCGATACCCTCAACGCCACGCTGGTCGGCGCGGCGGGTAACGGTATTTTTGTCCGTTGTACCACCGGTCAGGACTATAACGTGGTGGTCACCAGCAGTAATACTGCGCCCGCCACCGTCTATGGTACGGCCTCCACTTCACCGCGCTATCTGGTTCTGGGCTCAGATAACGCTCAGGGAATCGCCTATACGCTGTATAGCGATGCCTCATTTACCACGGCGATTGCCAATAACACGCCGATTGCGGCCAGCGGCACTACCGATCCGACCTTAGGCACTAACTATGCCATTTACGGTCGGGTCATCGGCGGCGGTTTCAATCCGCTGATCCCGGCTGGCACCTACACCGATACCATCAACGTCGCCGTGAACTATTAACTGCATTCACGGGTGAATGTGGGTGGCTGTCACGCGGTCCTGCCTGACAATTGCACGCGGTCTGTCCCTGCTGATATGGAGTGTTAGCGCCTGGAGTCTGCCGACCAGCACTTTCCAGGTAACCGCTTCGATTGTGGCAGGCTGCGTGATATCCGGTACCAATACCGGCGTTTTTGGCACGCTCAATTTTGGCTCCCAGTCGGGAGTGTCAACCAGCGTTGTCAGCGCCAGCTATGTGCAAAGCACTACCCTCAACCTCGCCTGCACGCCGGGCACCACGCTGAGCATGAGCATTAACCAGGGCAACAATTACACCACGACGCGCAACCTGAAACTGCCGAACTTCAGCAATTCCGTTCCCTATACGCTCTACAGCAACGCCAGCCGCACCACGGTCATTCCGGTGAATCAGGCGGTGCCGCTGAGCTACAGCAATGCCAATAACATTACGCTGCCGATTTATGGCCAGCTAAAACTGCCGGGTACCGCGCGCGCCGGCGTCTATACCGACACCCTGACCGTCACCCTGAGCTGGTGAGGCGAGATTAACAACAAGGAAACGACGATGAAGTCACTGCGCGCCCTGCTATTACTGATCGGCACCACATTGCTGCCGCCGGCCTTTGCCGCCAACTCGGTGATGATCTGGCCGATCGATCCGGCCATCAACCCGACGGAGAAGGCTAGCGAGCTGTGGCTGGAGAATCGCGGCAACACCACCACCATGATGCAGGTTCGGGTCTTCAGCTGGCAGCAGGTCAATGGCCAGGAGCAGTACCAGACGCAGCAGCAGGTGGTTGCCAGTCCACCGATGGTACGGATGGAGCCCGGCCAAAAGCAGTTAGTCCGGCTGATCAAGCAGACCCCACCGGCTGCCGGTCATGAACTGGCCTATCGGGTGGTGCTGGATGAGATCCCGACGCCACGCCAGCCGGGTGAAAACCAGGCCGGCCTTACCTTCCAGATGCGCTATTCGGTGCCGCTGTTTGTCTATGGCGACGGCCTGAACACCGACAGCGCCCGCCCCGATCTCAGCTGGCAGACGCTCAGCGAAGGCGGCAAACGCTGGTTACAGCTAACCAACCGCGGCAACGGGCATGCCCGCCTCAGTAACGTCACCGTCGGTGGCCGCAAGCTGGGCGAAGGCTTATACGGTTACGTGCTGGCTAACAGCACCTATCGCTGGCCGCTGAACGCGGCGGTAAGCGGTGAACTGGTGGCAGAGGTGAATAAGAATTCGTGGCGCAGCGCTGCCCTAAAGTAAGCGCCAGATGAAACCTTTTCCCCTCCATCGCTGTACGCTGGCGGTTGCCAGCGTCTTCTGCTGTCTGACGCCGGGCACCACGCTGGCGGAGAC
>MIEI01000042.1 GCA_002095305.1 Pantoea brenneri | reverse complement strand
TGCCGCCGGTGCCGCAGGCGGTGAGCTGGCCGCACGCGCAATTGTGGCGGCAATGTATCCTGACACCGGCATCAGCAAGCTGACGGAAAGCCAGAAGCAGATCGTCAGTACTCTAAGCCAGATAGCGGCAGGGCTGGCGGGCGGTATAGCGGCAGACTCGTCGGCCGGCGGTGCTGCCGGTGCCGGAGCGGGTAAGAATGCGGTTGAGAATAACTTTCTGAGCAACACCCAGAAGGCTCAGAAGAAAGAAGAGCTGGCAGAATGTCAGAGCGTGGCCTGTAAAGCCCAGACGCAGGCGAAATGGACGGCGATAGACCTGGGCCAGGATGGCAGCTTTGCGGCGGGAATGGTCGCGGGGGTGCCGGCAGGGCTGTATGATGCCGTTGACAGCATCGTGAAAACGGCCAGCAGCCCGGTGGAAACCTACGAAGCACTGAAGACGCTGTTTAACAGCGGCGATGTGCTGGGTAACGTGTCGGATGCGGTGAAGCAGTCCTACATTGACCGTATCGACCGAATGGAAGCGCAGTATCAGAAGGCCGGAGCCAGCGGCTCGTTTAATGCCGGTGTTGAAGGCGGGAAGCTGGTCACGGATATCGCAGGCCTTCTTGCTGGCGGTGCCGGGGTTGTAAAAGGTGGTGCGGTACTGACGGAGAAGGTAGTTGCTAAGGTTGCGGGTAAGGCTGAAGCAGCAGCTGTAAATGCAGGAAAAGTGCCAAAGAATCCTAATTCATCGAGTGCAATTACCGATAGTGAAGCCGGAGGTTACTCGTACTATGACCAATTCAAAAATGCTGATGGTGGATGGAATTGGCCTAAGAATTTAGGATTTGAAGGAAATCCAGTTGAAACTACCATACCAGTAGGCACTCACTTAGATAGGTATGGAGAGCCTAGTGGTTCTTTCCTTGCTCCGAAAGGGACACCTTACGAAGAACGTGCTCTTGCACCAGGAGCTAAGGCTGAAAAATACTATGAGTATGAGGTAATCAAACCGTTGCCTGCTATACAGGGTAAAATTGCCCCTGCTTTTGGTGAGCCAGGGGGAGGGATTCAAATATTACCTAATATGCAAGATCGAGTGAATGTAGAATGGCTTTTAAAGAATGAATATATCCGTGAGGTTCGCTGATATGCTGCTGAATATCGCAGAAATACAAAAAAAAATTGACGAGATGACCTTGCAAGCTGGTCTACCAAGACATTCCGTTAATCTTTGTACCGCTCCAATTGGTGATGGTACTCCATATGTTACATTTGAAAATGATGAATATAATTTTATTCACTCAGAAAGAGGATATGAATTCTCGCGTAAGGTTACTGGGTCGCTAGATGAGCTACTTTATTGGATTATGTCAGAAGTTGCTTATAAGACAGCATTTCAATATGAGTTAGAACACAGGGTGAAAGGCAGGGATGGACGACGCATCGCCTTCCCAAAATTCATTGAGTTAATGGCAAATATGAATATTTCATGGGAGCCAAAAGCACAACGTGAAATTCAAAAAATTCTGACTGAAGCGCCCTACGACGATAATCTTTATAAATAAGGGTAACTAATCCCAGCGATTGCTGGCTGGGGTTGTTGTTGAGAATAACCCGCGGAGTGCGCCGCAAATAGATGATTTTGCGGCAAGAGCGAAAGGCTGTGACGCTCGTGGTGACTGCGGTCAGATCGTGAAGGAAATGGAAGATCTGAGCCTGAAACAGCAACAGGAAATGATTGCGGTCTGCTCTGCCAATCCTTTGACCTGTAAGGATAAGTACGATGATATCCCGGCTAATGGAATGCTGGTACGTGAAGCCCGGTGGAAATTTACGAAGCACTGAAGACGCTGTTTAACAGCGGCGATGTGCTGGGTAAGGTGTCGGATGCGATGAAGCACTCCTTCATTGACCGTATCGACCGGATGGAAGCGCAGTACCAGAAGGCCGGAGCCAGCGGATCGTTTAATGCCGATCATGCTTCTGCCTGCATGATGATTAGCTATCCGCTTTCAACTACCACCTTCGCTTGCTGCCCTGCCTTCAAACCCTGCATCTTCCACTCCTGGTATTTACTCTATCCTGTAGTGAGCACTCAATGCACGTTGATGGCAATGATCCGTAATGAAAAATCTGGACATGATTGTTATTTCACTGACAACAACGAAGCGCAGAATCGATGTTCACTGAGCTAATCACTAAAGTTAAAAAGCAGGGAAATACGATGAATAAAATAACCGTAATTCAGGGTGATATCACTAAAATCGCGGCAGAAGCGATTGTCAATGCCGCCAATTCTTCGTTACTGGGTGGTGGCGGCGTTGATGGCGCAATCCACCGCGCAGGCGGGCCGGCGATTCTGGCTGAGTGTCAGGCAATCCGCAATCGTCAGGGTGGCTGCAAAGTCGGTGATGCCGTTATTACCGGCGCAGGCAATCTGCCCGCCGATTACGTCATCCATACCGTTGGCCCGCGCTGGAGTGATGGAAGACATGACGAAGATGCGCTGTTAAGAAGGGCCTACCTGAGTTGTTTTAAACTCGTCGACCAGCATGACATCAAAACGGTTTCGTTTCCCAACATCAGCACAGGAATTTATGGTTTCCCTAAAGAACGTGCCGCGGCGATTGCCTTAGAAGTAATCAAACATTGCATCGCTGAGAACAGCAAAATCGGCAAGGTTAACTTAGTCTGCTTTGATGCGGAAAATTATGATCTGTATCTTAAACTACTGGCCTGAGGATTGGTGCGGGCAGGTCAGAGGATGCGTTTATTAGCCAGGACAAACGTCCTGAAGGTCAGCCGCACTGGCATCCCGCTGAAGAGCAGTGTCTTCGTTGTTGAGAAGGCTCTTCGAGACAGGCCGGCCTGTCGAATGCTGTCTGAATCTTAATCGCCAGGGCAGCTGAAAGGCGCCAGAGCGACAGACAGGGTAAAGGAAATCACCCGTCACGCTTAAGACTGCTCCCTATGCTGAGGACTATTACTGGCTGCGCGTGGATCCTGGTGTGACGGATCTGCCGGAAAAGAGTTTGGCTAAAGCCCGGACATCTCAAAACAGCCTTAATCACCTCCCGCAACACCAAATCCTCCAAAGCTGAGTAATGCAGTCTCACGCCTGCTAAAGAAGGCTGATCACTGAAGAACGTTTATCTTATGAAGTGATTAATCTAACATGACCTTAGCTAACCTGATGATGTGAGGCTGAGTGTTGCGTTGACAGAGAAAAAGAAAAGTACCATCAAAGAGGTGGCGGCCTTAGCAGAGGTCTCTATCGGTGTGGTTTCTCGGGTATTGAACCCCGGTTCAGGTTCAGTATCTGAACGCACCCGTCAGCGTATTCTGGAGGCAATGCAAACGCTGAATTACACTCCTCAAAGTGCCGCTCGTGAGCTTAAAACCAGTCTGAATAACACTATCGGCCTGGTTGTAGCAGACATCGCAAACGATTTTTTTTCTGAGATCTCCGATCTCATTGTCCGCCGCGCCAGAGAAATGGCGATGAATGTCATTTTGGTGACTACCCAGGAAGACCCGCTACTGGAGCGGGAAAGCTTGAGTATGTTAATGCAAAAGCGGGTTAAAGCCATTATAGCAACGCCCACCAGCGCAAATAGCGATATGTGGCAATCCATTAGCGAAATGGGCATCGCTATTGTTTTCATCGATCGCTACCTTAGCGAGGTGACACATGCCAGCGTCATCGGCTTCAACAATGAAGCTTCCGCTTGTGAGGCAACCCGCTATCTTGCTCAGCAAGGCCATCGCCGTATTGGCTGGATAAGCGGGCCGCTGAACACCTCGACCTCTTTGCAAAGGCTGAAGGGTTATAAACAAGGATTGAAAGACTCTGGAATTGACTGGGAAAAACAGTATGCGGTAGTGAAGAACTTTCGTGATCCGCTAGCCAGTCAGGCGCTTGATGAGTTGTTATCGCTTGAGGAACCACCGACTGCAGTCATTATTGGAAATACGTCGATTGCACCGATGATTATGTCGCGCATCCGGCAGTTGAAGCTCTCTGTTCCTGAAGACCTCTCGCTGATTGTTTACCATGACAGCCACTGGAGCCGTCTCCTGAGCCCGTCAATAAGCGTTATCAAACATCCTCTTGAAGCGTTGGCCGATAAGGCACTATTAAGTCTCTCCGTTGAGAAGCAGACGACCTGTGAACTAAACAGCACGTTAATCAAACGTGAGAGCGTGGCCCGGGTTAAATAGTCATGCCGTTTAAACGCTGAATTTGCCTGATAATGGCGCAGTGATCTAAGTCGCCATCGCCAGCTTCAATCATCTGGCTGAAAAGCTGGTTCACCGTCTCAGTCAGCGGCAATGTCAGACCAAATTGCTCAGCCAGCGCCACACTACTGCGCGTATCTTTAAGCTGCCACTTTGCCGCGCCGCGGGCCTTAAAGTCCTGGTTTACCATACGTTCCCCTTGCTGTTGCAGCAGGGTTGAGTCAGCAAAACCACCCAGCAATGCTTCCCGCACTTTTACCGGATCGGCTCCGCCGCGCTGGGCAAGGGTAAAGGCTTCCGACAACAAGCTTAGCGTGCCTGCGACAATAATCTGATTGGCGAGTTTTGTCAGCTGACCCGCGCCCACCTCACCGACCCGCGTGACTTTTCCCAGTTGAGACAGCAGAGGGCGTAACCGGTCAATAGTTTCTGCCTTACCACCGGCCATCAATGACAATGTGCCGTTTTCAGCCCCCGAAGTGCCACCTGAGACAGGCATATCGATATAGTCCGCCTGTGCTGCGTTCGCCTTGTGTTGCTGCTCAATCACAATCTGTGGCGACAGGGTGCTCATCATAATAATGACTGCTTTTTTCTCGATGTGCTTCAGCGCATCATCAGTAAAAAGAACATCGTTACAGGCTTGAGCATCGCTCAATAAACAGATGATGACATTACTGCCTGCTATTAACCGGGCGGGCGTGTCTACCGCCGTAACGCCATACTTTTCCAGCGCATACGCTTTATCTTTAGAACGATTCCACACCGCAACGGAGTAACCGGCAGCAGCTAAGCGCCGTGCCACCGGCTGTCCCATTAATCCGGTGCCAGCCAACCCAATACGTATTTCTGAAGCCATGTTGTTCCTCCTGACATTACCCGCTACTGCAACGTCAATAGCGGGTAATATCACTGTTTATAATCCTGCCAGACTGACCATCTGCTTGCGCAACTCGACGATATCCAGATTGTTATCAAACTGAACATCTGAAAAACGCACCGCTTTGTCTTTGGCGACATCTTTCACCAGACGAACGTGATGCGCTAATCCCATAGGTAACAGATCCTGCGCCACGCTGATGTTAGCAGGCAGAGCATTGGCCCAGACGGTAAACCCACCTTCGCCATCCAACATTTCGCCCGCTTTGAGGTCTCGTTTAGCCGTTGCGACAGCATCACCCCGGAAGCTTAAAGCCGAACCGGTGGCTTCATTACGCAGCACCGCAGAGAGAATACTGATGCTGGTTTCAAGGCCAATGAGATGGAAAGGGCGCCACATAGAGGCATACCAGCCACTGGGATCGGTCAACAGTCCGTACTGTTTAAAACAGGCGCGGCTGTATTCATCCCGGGCTTTAAAGGTGACAAATACGCCATAGCGAATGTTGTTCAGTACCTCCCTGCCATCTGGCTCCTGGCTGGCAGCAATATCCACCAGACCGCTACGGCTCAGTCGCCCACCGTCAGACTCAGGTGAGAAGACCCGCGCCAGGTCATGCACACCGGCTGGAGGGAAGGCCAGTCCGTTATCAGGACAATCCAGTCCGGTAGCATTGGCCACCGCCGCCATTTCAATTGCCGCTTTGGTGCCGTCGGTGAAGGAATTGTACATCTTTGGATTAAAGTCTCCGGCCGCCACTTCTTCTTCGCTCCAGCCGAAAAATCCCCATACTGTATCCGGAGTAGAATAGCGATAGCGTGGTTCAAAGTTCATGCCTTTGCCAGCCGCAACAATTTCAAATCCACAGGCTTTGGCCCAATCCACCAGCTCACAAATAATGGCGGGTTGATCGCCGTACGCCATGCTGTAAATCACACCATTTTGACGTGCACGCTCAGCGATTAACGGGCCACACAGCACATCGGCCTCAACGTTTACCATCACCACATGCTTGCCATGTTCAACCGCATGGAGTGCATGACGCGTTCCCGCCAGCGGATGTCCAGTGGCTTCAACAATGCAATCGATCTGCTCGCAGCGGAACAGTTTTTCCGCATCCTCAACCACACAGGTTGAACCTTCGCGTAACGCAGCCTCGATAGTTTGTGCCTGATACTGAGATTCAGGCCAGCCCACGCGCGCCAGAGCTGCACGGGCTTTACTCACGTCAAGATCGGCAATGGCGACCACCTGTAAACCGTCCAGATGGCGCAGTTGGGCAAGAACCATCGACCCAAATTTACCTGCGCCAATGATGCCAACCCGGATCGGTTGTGCTGCACCTGATTTCACGGCACAGGCACGCTCAGCTAACAGTGCTGCTAAGTTCATTTTCTACTCCTTGACAGGGTTTGATGCGTGGGATTTAACGCCAGCCAGCGACCTGACGGCGACTTTTACTCAGGAGATAAATCAGTAGCGGCGAGAACAGCACCAGAATCGATAACAGATAGAGGCCGTTTTGTGATTTACCGGTAAGAGAAATAGTGAGACCCACCAGGAAAGGGCCAAAGAAACCGCCAACATTCCCGATAGAGTTGATGAGCGCCAGGCCACCCGCAGAACCCTGGCTGGTAAGGAAGGAGGCGGGCAGAGTATAAAACGTCGGTACACATGCCAGCATACCAACAGTCGAAAGCGTCAATCCCAGCATGGATATGACGGGAGAATCACTGATAGCTGCGACCACGAAACCGACAGAAAACAGTAGCGAAGGCAGAATGAAATGCCAGGTGCGCTCGTTGGTTTTGTCAGAATGATTTGACCACCAGCACATCACCACGGCACCCACGATATAGGGAATAGTGCCAAGCAGTCCTACCACCGTGTCTGAATAGTCGAAGCGTTTAATAAACTGCGGCATCCAGAAACCGAGACCGGTTAAGCCAATGACCGTAAAGAAGTAAGCCAGGCCTAAGATCCATACCCGCCGGTCTTTGAACATCGCTTTCAAACCAGAGTGGCCCACCGCTAATGTTGCCTGCTGCTCTTTTTCCATCAGCTCCTGATAGGCCTGACGTTCCTCAGGCTTAAGCCAGGAAGCTTTAGCCGGTTTATCCGTGAGGTAAAGAAAAACGATGACCGACAAAATTACCGGCGGACATCCTTCAATTAAAAACAGCCACTGCCAGCTTTCCAGCCCACCCACATCATGGAAATTGTCGAGAATATATCCTGATAAAGGATTGGCAATAATAGCGGCCAGCGGAACACCTAAATAGTAAATGGAGAAAACCCTGGCCAGCTCTTTTTTGGGAAACCATGTGGTGAGATAAAAAACAATACCGGGCGCCAGACCTGCTTCGGCTACACCTAATAAAAACCGCAGGATACTGAGACTCACCACACCTTGTGCGAACGCCATCGCCATCGAAATAACACCCCAGGTGATCATGATCCTGGCTAACCAGAAGCGTGCACCATAACGTTCCAGCAGAACATTACTGGGAATTTCAAACAGGATGTAGCCAAAAGAGAAAATGCCGACAGCGAAGCCAAAATGCTCAGGCGTTAACCCTAAAGACTGGTTCATGGTTAATGCCGCCATGCCGATATTAGAACGATCAATAAACGCCAGCAGATACATCATCAGGATCAGCGGCATTAAGCGCATCCGGGCTTTTTTGATCGCGCCACTGGCCAGTGATGATATTTCTGGCTGAGGATGATCCGGCATCACATCAATGCCGACCAGTGAATTATCGTACTCTTCTACGTGTTTCATGATGTATCCCAGTAGAGTTATAACCCCCGGAAATATCACGGAAAATGCATATATACCGCGACGCCTGAGTCGAAAAGTAAAACGTTTTACTTTTTGCAAGTTTTACGACAGAGCGGTCAACAGTCAAGGGATGAAAGCGTGAAGTTAAAAAATTGTGACTGAGTTAACGCATAGCACTCGCCACGGGTAAAGCGCCTGTCACAAGGACTAAAATGACTCCGCTGAGGTTTCGACAGCGGCAATTATTACGTTGAGTTTTGGCTGCTCTGACGCATTGGCTTTGTAAAGGGCGGCAATCGCTCGCCGCCGGTATCCTGACGAGTGAAGGGAGGGGTGTACCCGCGATATCACCTGTGATGAAGACAGATATCTGTATAGCTAACCTCACTAATATTTAACATAATCTATGTTTTGCGCACTTAAATCTCTGGCATATTTCATTCTTCTTTCCAGACAGCAACGCCTGTTCAACCATCCCTCAGCAGCAGTTGCCGCCAGACAAAACATGCCATCACTCCGACGTCACCACTCATCCGCGGCTCTCGAAAGCTACGGCCACGCATACTAAAAAAGCCTCCTCTGTTTAAGACTCTGTGCCGCACAGACATCATTCATATTTTTTGATAAAGCAAAGCAATAAACACGGATTTTCATTGTCAGGCCTGTTCTCTATTATTCATTCCATCGAGTCACAACGCCTCACAATCTAAAAATCAACTTCAGGAACTGACCATGAAAAACTTCAAAAAATTCGTTGTTGTCGCTGTACTGGCCTTCATCTCATCAGCAAGTTTTGCGCAGACCGTAACCGCGACAGCCTCCACGCTGGATGGTGCGGAAGCACAAATTGCGGCCCGGGCAAAAATGGCCGGTGCGGATTACAGCATTACTGAGGCGTACAGCGGGAATCAGGTTCATATGACCGCGCGACTGATTAAATAATCATGGTCGCAAAAGGATTTGCCAGAAAGGGCTGCCGTCAGGCGGCCTTTTCTGGTTTTGCGGGTTGCTGAAGCGGTATAGAAATTCCACGGCGGATAGGCCTCAGCCAGAGTCTGGCTGCCCGTCACTGTGCCGTTTAAGGGGCTGCCGCAGCGACTGTTTTGTACAGAATCACGTCAGACCTGCGCGTAAAGAGATCCGCGTTTATTTAACTGCAAAATCTCTGAAAGCCACCAGCTGGCGTGACAGGAATTGACGGGTAGATTCATCGGTCAGGATGCCGTCTGTAACCTTATCACTCACTTCACCAATGATAGCCTCCGGCTTGTTGAGGATACGGGCATCGAAGTAGCCGAGGATCTGTCGCAAATGCAGTTGCGCCCTTACCCCACCCAGCTTGCCGGGCGAAGCTGACTGAATCAGTACCGGTTTACCGGCGATCGGCTGAGGTGATACCCGGGACAGCCAGTCGAGGGCATTTTTGAGCACGCCCGGAATCGAATGGTTGTATTCCGGTGTAATGATAATCAGCCCGTCGGCTTTGAAAATCGCCTCAGCCATCGCCAGCACTTCAGTTGGAAATCCTGCTGCTTCGGTGTCCTGGCTGTAATGCGGGAATGAACCTGGCGATCCTAACGGCTCAAAAGTGACGCCTTCAGGTCCCAGTTCCGGTAGCGCGGCTGCAATGGCGGCATTAAATGAACCGGCTCGCAGGCTGCAGGTTAGCGTGACAAACTTCAGGGCAGTATTCATGGTGATCCTCATTATTCAGTAAACAACGGCACAATCAGAACTGATAAACCAGACCGACGGCCAGAATATCATCGGTGGATACGCCGGCCTGTTGAGAAAATTCGCTGTTATCAATCAGGTTGAGTTTGTAATCGACGTACGCCAGCATATTGCGGTTAAACAGGCAGGAGCCGCCAAAGTCGATGAACTTCACCAGATCCTGACTACCGTAGACGCGGCCATTACCTGCCGCGCCAAGGTCTTTTGCCCGGGACTGGCTATAGGCGATAAAAGGAACCCAGCCGGTATCAAAGGTATATTGCGCAAACAGTTCGATGATATCTGACCGGTTAGCGTAGCCATAAATCCCGGTTGCACTGCTGCTGCCAAACCGCGAGGCATTGAATGCCTGCGTATACATCACCGCCAGATAGAGGTTGTGGGCGTCATATTTAAGCGACGCAGAGTAAGCTTCCGCTTTGTCGCCCTCCCCCATAATTCCGGCGTCACTGTTCTGGGCAGCGGTACGACCAGAACGGGTTAACGCTCCCACCGCTTTAAAACCTGCGCCAAAGGAATATGAGGCAGAGACGCCGTATCCCTCACCATTCTGACGCAACACATCCCGTGTACCCGGTTCACCAGTGCCGCTATTTTTCCCCTGATACTGCAGGGCAAAATCCAGACCGTTCACCAGGCCAAAGAAATCGGTGTTGCGATAAGTGGCCAGGCTGTTTCCTCGCCGAAACATAAACTGATCGGTGTTATAGGTTTGCGCATCAAACTCGGGCTGCATGTCAGTCTGGCTCAGCGCGTCATACAACACGCCGACATTGCGGCCATAATCAAATGACCCGTAGCGACCGACCTTAATACCGGCAAAACCGAGGCGGGTGAACAGACTGTTGCTGTCACTTTCTGACTGGTTAGTGTTGAACTGACCCTGCCACTGGCCATAGCCAGTGAGCTGCTCAGCGATCTGGCTTTGTCCTTTAAAACCTATTCGCATATAAGACTGATCGCCATCCTGGCTTTTGTCATCACTTATATAACGGAGTCCGGAAACCAGACCATACAGGTCAATCTTATTCCCGTGGTTATTATAAATTTCAGCGGCAGACACTGGCAGGGTTAAAAAAAGACAAGACGTCATTAGCGCCAGATAATTCGCTTTCATTTATTCCTCATAGCCTGTTAAGACCGCTTGTCGGCCTCGTCAGACAGGTTCACGACGCCGCTGATTGCTTAATGTCAGGGCAATAATTTCCACAACAGGAGGCCAGGGATTATCAGGCGCGAACGGGGAAAAGAGAAGTTATACAAAGGGATAGGTATACCAATGGATAATAGCTAAAACGGCACATCTGTTTTTTGCCGTTCGCCCAGACCCTTTTCACTGCAGCAGGATATAAAACGCAGGATGTTCAAATTAACTGATTTACTTCAGCATAATCTCTCTGTTTCAAAGCGGGTGCTGAACGCATAACATTCATCTCGACGACACCGGTTATCACCGTGCTGAATATCAGCGCAAAGATAAGGTGTTGAGAAAATGAGAGTGAGTTTTACACCCGCGCCATCAACAGGTCCGCAGTGCGGATAAATAATACGTCCGCCGGTCTGCCGGCAATTAAATGAGATAATTACCGTGAATATGCTGAAAACCTGGGTTGTGCTGATCGTTGTTGGCCTGTTTTTGCTGATTTTAAAGAAATACGCCAGGCCTGCGGGATGAGGACGGTGATAAACCGGCTGGCGAAGGTGGGCGAACCCGGCCGTTCAGCGTGCCCGCCCACCCTGCCCGGTTCTGCGCTCAACACAACGGGAGCACACTCAGGCGGTCGTCTCTTTTCCTTCCAGGGGTTTGGGGTCCAATCGTGTAAAAACCACGCTAGTAAGATATCATTCTGTTATATCTATCAAAAATCAGCATCTGATGGATGGAATGATCCAGATTTTCCCGAAATCTTTGTGTATACTTTGCTCCAGAGAAGTATCTACATTTTAAGGATGGAAGGTGAGATGCTATGAAAGTGAGTGAAGCAGCATTACTGAAGTCTGGTTTTAGCCATGCTGATCTACAAAAAATCAAAAACAATGTAGATAGTTATGGAGGGAGTTTGGGTGAATCCATTCATGATCTTGCTAATCGTTTTAGAATTGTGTTGTGGGTTTTTTTCGGCTGTATGGTTGTATTTATCTGGGTAATTCTTTCAAGTAACCAAGTTTACATTATTTCTACGGGTATAGGCTTGTTAATTACAATGCTCATCGTAATATTCGTGCAACCGCCAGTTCTGTCTTACAAGTCCTGGCGATACTGTAGAATGTACCGGACTAACGATGATCTTGGTCAGTAGATAATAAATCAAAGATTACTTTAGCTTTAACGCCATAGCCCACTATTTTCATAGTTAGTTTTGGCCTGTTCATAGTATCTACTTTTCGATAATAATCGCGAGGAAGCCAACGGAATAACCGCCATGCACCGGGCTTTCTTGCTAATCCGAAAATACTGTAAACACTAGCGCTGAGCGTAACTGCATTATAAAAAGCCAGCCCAGACTCAGCCTTAAACCCCATGAACTGCGCT
Source organism: Pantoea brenneri (assembly GCA_002095305.1). Lineage (GTDB taxonomy): Bacteria > Pseudomonadota > Gammaproteobacteria > Enterobacterales > Enterobacteriaceae > Pantoea > Pantoea brenneri. Next base: position 28,183 of record MIEI01000042.1, on the reverse strand, counting down.
ATATCTATGACTTTATCGGCTATTACGCCCTCAGAATGAACCTGACTGCCGGAATTAAAATTTATTATTTCTTTAGTTATTCCGTTTGCACCGTCTGCTACAAGAATAGCTCCTGCAAGCACGCCTAACGGGGTCATTGTAGACATCATTAGTACGCCGCCAGCAACGGCAAAGCCCGATATGACTACATGAACAGCAGAAATCACATACCCTACAATTTTATTATTTTCCCGAACAAACTCCACTTTAGCGTAAAGTTTTGCTGTCTTCATACGCAACATCCGGCCCTGTTCTTCGAGGTTTTCAGTCTCTACTCTCAGGTTTTTGATGCATGCTATGCACTCTTCATCCGATTTCGCGCGCCGGGCCGCGGCAAATTGCTGCTCTATAACCTGTTTTATTTCCTGAACAAAATTAATACGGGTCAGACCATCCTGAAGGTGAAAGGCGGAAAGTCTGTTGGCAATATTAATCAGTTTTCTTGCTTCAAGATTAACCATTGTTTCAGCCCAGGCTTTATTTCTTCCGCCAGAGCGCATCATATCAAGCAATGCCGCATCCATTTTTGTTCTCCCTGTATATCACATCGCCGATGATACCCCTTTATTTTCAGCTGTAAACAACCGTCGTTTCAGCCGGAAATATGTCGGTCTCGATATGCCTGTTTTTTCCGATACCGCCTTAAACGAAACGCCCTGCCGAATCAGAGTCAGAGCCGAAGCTGTCGCCGGATGGGGCTTCCTGCCGAACCGAACACCTGAGGCCATTGCAGCAACCCGTCCGTCATTGGTTCGTTCCAATCGGGACTGCTCCGTTCTCTGCTCAGGAGTACCCGCCCATCGGGGCTGGCGCAGGCGATCATGGAGGTAGGGAGGGTCAATAACACGTTGTACCTTCTTAATTATATTGATGATGAGGATTATCGTCGCCGTATCCTGACCCAGTTAAACAGGGGAGAAGGACGTCATGCCGTAGCCAGGGCCATCTGTTATGGCCAGCGTGGTGAAATCAGAAAACGTTATCGTGAGGGACAGGAAGATCAGCTTGGTGCCTTGGGCCTGGTCACGAATGCGGTAGTACTGTGGAACACGCTTTATATGCAGGAAGTACTTTCACACCTGCGTGCGACAGGAGAAACGCCGCATGACGAGCATATTGCCCGGATTTCGCCACTGATGCACGGTCATATCAATATGCTGGGACATTATACGTTTGCTCTACCGGAGGATATTATGAAGGGAGAACTGAGGCCATTAAATTTCAATGTAAACAGAGAATTATCTTCTTAACGTGTTTTTTTACATCATTGACCGTCAACCCCCTTCTAATGGCAATGTGAACCAGAACAGGCTGCCGCCCTGTGGACGGTTTTCTGCGCGTAGCTCACCGCCGTGACGTTTAATAATCTCATTGCTGATGGTCAGCCCCATGCCCATCCCTTCCGCTTTGGTGGTGTAAAACGAGTCGAATATTTTTCCGATCACCGTATCAGACAGACCCGCGCCGTTATCAGCAACCTCGATGCGAATCACCTTAGCGGAAGGATGTGAAGAGGCGATGCGTAAATGACGCGCACCGATGTTATCGGTCATCGCTTCAATTGCATTGATCACCAGGTTGAGCAGCACCTGTTGTATCTGAACGCTTTCACAGAAAACATTGTCGTTATCTGCCACCAGATCCAGCTCCAGTGAGACAAACCGACGTTCCAGCTCCAGACGCGACAGAACGATAATATCGCGGGTAATCAGGTGCATTTTTGCCGGCGCAAATTCGGCAACCTGATTCCGCGTCAGCGCCTGCAGTCCGCGAATAATATCGCCAGCCCGCCGGCCTTCCCGGATGATCTCATCAAGACTGTGACTGGCATTTTCCAGATTCGCCGGATCACGTTTAAGCCAGCGCTGGCTGGCACCGGCATTGGCCACGATTGACATCAGTGGCTGATTAATCTCATGGGCAATGGAAGAGGTAAGCTGGCCAACGGTGGTTGCCCGCGCGACGCGAGCCAGTTCCGCCTGAGCGATGCGCACCGCATCTTCCGACTGGCGCTGAGCCGTGATATCGGTGAGCGTGCCAAAATATTCGGCCACTTCTGGCCAGTTTTCATTGGGCTCGCCGATGCCTTTGATGTAGCGGCATTCACCGTCATCGCGAATGATACGAAACTCAGCCTGCATCACCGTCCCTTTTCGCACACTGGTCTCGATCAACTCCCTCAGGCAGAGTATGTCATCCGGATGAACGCGACGCTGAAACTCCACCATTGAGGTGCTTGCCTGCTCCTGTGGCAGTCCCATAATGCGTTTATATTCATCGGAGATGTACTGAATATCCGGTTCAAGATGCCAGTGCCAGGTGCCGGTATGACTGATTTTTTCGCCGAGCATTAAAGAGGTCTGGCTGGCACGCAGCTGCTTCTCAATTTTGCGGCGTTGAATATTCTCATCAACCAGCTCGGCGTACAGGCGAGCTGTCTCAAGTGATACCGCAGCCTGCGCTCCCAGCATTGAAACGATCCGCGAGTGATCGGCGGTAAATACGTCTGGCATCAGGCGGTTTTCCAGATAAAGCACACCTACCATCTGCGCCTGTCTGAACATCGGGACACACATTACCGCCGCGCCGGAGGCAACCAGATAGTTATCCTGACTGAAGGGGCTGAATACCTCTGGCTTACCGGTACGGATCTCCTGCCCGGTACGGATCACCGCAGACAGCACTGACAGCGGCAGATCGGTGGCGACCGGCAACTCACGTACGATTTTGACCTTAACGCCGTCGACGGTGGTCGAAGCCCTTGCCTGGATTTCCGGGATATTGCCGTCGACCAGTCGGATCAGCATGCAGTGCTGGGCACCGGCACGCTCCACCAGCATCATCATCAGCACATGAATAAGCCGGTCCAGATTAATCTCTTCGGTGAGCGCTCGCATCACCGTCACCATACTTTGTAAATCGCCGATCACCGCACTTTGCTCAAACGGAACGGTACTCAGCGCGGTCTGCGTTGCCTGGCTGGCCAGCGCCGGATGCTGCATCTCCAGCTGGCGAACCTTAGCCCCGGCACCCCAGCGATCCCAGGCGGCGATGGCCCCTTTAATGTAGGCATCGCCAGCAAACGTCATATTACTGGCATAGGCCATCCGTGCAGCCAGTTCGCAGGTCAGCCCGTTAATATGATGAAACTGCCCTTCGCGTGACAACACGATCGCCTTTTCAAATTGCTCAAACGCCGGTGCGGTTTTCCCTTCCAGACGCAGCCACTCGGCGCGCAGCAGCGCCTCTTTATCGGCGAACGTTTTGCTGTTTTCGTTTGACCAGGTCACGATCCTGTCGAGGTGCTGCTTCAGCTGCAGTCGTAACTTATCCGTCATCGCTCCGGTTTTAAGCGGCACGGTCAGCGAAAGCGCGCTGTAGAGATGATAATCGAGCATATGCACATGCCCCGGTATACGTGCGGTGAACGGTTCGGCCTGCTTAAACCATGCCTCTGCCGCCGCATACTCACTGGCAAAGAAGTGGGCCATCGCTTTATAAAGCCGGGACCAGAACTGCATCAGGTAGATAGGTTCAACCGCATGTTCAGGTTTAACCACCGCCAGCACCGGCGGCTGAAAATCATCACCGGTGAAGATAGTGCTGCGCGGCTTGCGCAGGAAAAGGACGTAGTCCAGCTGCATCCCGAGGATCACTTCCACGTCGCGGTATTGTGCCTTTCTGACAAACTGCATGCCTCGCGCAATCGAGGTGTGTACGCCATCAAGATGATCGCCGCGCGCCAGATAATTCATGACGATGTGCCGCAGTGCCAGACACGCCGACGTCCGGTCGCCGGTTTCAACCCCCACGTCAAAGGTGGCCTTCGCCCGCTCGATGGCATAGGTTAGCGGCATCGTCCAGATACTGACCTGATCGAGCGGGAGCAGCGTCCGGGCTTTAAAGCTGACAAAGTCATGCTTATAGACCAGCTCGCGCGCCAGCAGCGTGCTGGCAAAGCCGCGGCTGTACTCATCATACTGGTCGCCGCACACCACGCCATACCACGAGAGCGCCAGCGTCGAGGCGCCACTTAACCCACGCTCCATTGTCAGGTGCAGCAGCTGGCACAGGATCATAAAGTGCAGTCGCGGATTGATGAAGGCGGCAAATGTACTGGCGCTGGCCAGCAGATTCATCACCGCTTCGGTATTTTTACAGTCGACCCGGGCCAGCGAACGGAAGCGGGCATAGGGATTTTTTCCCACCGCCTCCTTCAGCTTCACTCTGGCCGCATCGCACTCCGCCTGGTCCGGATGACGGTTCAGATGAATGCCAAACACCGCCAGCCAGGCGAGCGCGGTCTCCAGCGCCAGCTTACTGTCCGACTGACGCATATGAATTTCAGCAATCAGGCAGGCCGCACCAGCTTTATCGGCGGCGTCGCCGGGTGAAGACTGGACCCGGGAGCTTAAGGTCAGTGCGGCGGGCAGATTGCCGTTAAGAAATTCGCATTCCGCCTCTTCCAGCAGAAATTCGCTGCTTCCGGCATCACCGGCACCGTCGTGCAATACCCGGGCGGTCTGCAAATAGCGCAGCGCAGAGAGATAATCGCCGGTGTTTTTTGCCCGCCGGCTGGCGCTGAGCAACAGCTGGCAGAACGGCCCGGTTTCATGTTGGAGGAGCGTAAGCTTTTTAACCGCCAGCAGGTGATGCGCCGCCCGGAACAGCACCGCATTGGTGATATCGTGCTGCGATTGATGCATGTAAAAGCGTGCGGCAGCGCAATGGAAAGCATCTTTATCTGCATCCAGCAGAAGATTAAGCGCCGCCTCATGCACGCTGTCATGCATAAAGGCGTAGCCCTCCTCATTGCGGGTGACCAGCCTGGCCGTCACCGCTGGCAACAGTATCGCCTCTATCTCCGCGCTGGAGACGGCAAGAATCTGGCTCAGGACCTGCAACTCGCCGGCACTGCCCAGCAATGCCAGCTTACCCAGCATATGCCGGGCCGTCAGCGGTAGCGAGGCGAGGTGCAGCAGCACGCTGGCCGCGACGTTAGCGGTGTAGTGGCTGTTTTTAAGCGCCTCTGCATCGTAGGTCCATCTGAACGGCGCATGGTGGGTAATCAATCCCTGCTGCACCGCCTGGCGGAAAAAGTTATGAGTGGCGAGCGGATTACCGCCGGTTTTTTCGTGGATGACCCGTGCCAGCTCAGCCGTTGCCGAACTGCGGGTATGAAACTGCCCCGCCAGCCAACCCGCAATACTCTTTTCCGACAGCGGCTCGGGCGTGATCGCCATAATGCGCGGGGTGCTCGCGCAGAGCTGGTTCAGATTACCCGCAATGAGCGGACAGGGTAACGAGGTGATATCCCGGTGCGCGATCACCAGCAGCAGCGGGATCTCTTCACCCTGACTCAGCAGATTTTGCAGCAACAGCAGCGTCGCCTGATCGGCCCAGTGGCCATCATCAATAAGAATAACCAGCGGCCGCCCCTGGGCCGTAAACGCTTTAACCAGGCTACAGGCAACCAGATTAAAGCGATTTTTCGCATCAAGCGTATGCGAGTGCGGCAGAACCGCCGCTTTCTGATTAAGCAATATTCCCAGTTCTGGCACCAGGTTTACCGCCAGTCCGGCATAGGCACCGAGCAACCGTGAAATATGTGCTTTCCACTGGGCCATTTCTTCAGCGGGCAGACCCAGCACGTGCAGGGTCAGCGTCCTGAAGGCTGCAGTAAAAACCGTATAGGGTAACACCGGCGCATGCTGATCGACTTTCACCAGGGTGAGCAAGGTTTTCCGGGTGCGCAGCAGTTTGAGCGCGGAGGCAATCAGGGAGGATTTCCCGGCACCGGCAGCGCCACTGATGGTCACCAGGCTGTGTTTGCCGCTGTTGCTGACCTCATCCAACGCCGCCAGGATGCTGCTGGCCTGCGGATGATCGCTACACAGCGAATCAGCAGACAGACTGGCGGCAGGTAAATCCTGCAGTCCCAGCGTAAACGGCTCAATCATGCCATCCGGCTGCAGCGTGGCCGCACAGCGACGAAGATCGGCCAGCAGCCCATCGGCGGTCTGATAACGGTACTCCGGCGATTTGGCCAGCAGTCGCAGGATGATGGAGGAGAGGATCACCGGCACGTCAGGACGCAGCAGATGAGGCGGCAATGCTTCCGAGGCGATGTGATGGTGCACCCACTCCGCGTGGCCGCCCTCAATGCTGCCATAAGGCAGTCTGCCGGTCAGCAGCTCATAAAGCACAATGCCGAGACTGTACAAATCACTGACGTGACTCACCTGATGGGCTGAACGGGAGGTATGTTCTGGCGACATATAGGCAAGCGTACCGCCCGTTACAGGCAGGCGCTGCTGCTCCGGCAGCGGATTATGCAGCGAGGAGAGCCCAAAGCCGCCGAGATAAACGCCATCCTCATCGCTCAGAAAGAAGTTTGCCGGTTTGATATCACCGTGCACCAGTCCCTGTTGATGTAGCTGGCTCAGCGTACTGCACAGCATCGCGGCAGATTTGAGAAACTCAGAGAGGGGGCCAGGCGGCATGCACAGCACATCCGTCAGGGTGCGATAATCAAAGGCGGGATAAACCAGCGCATAACGTCCCTGGTAATGGGTGTGCCATTGCGGTTTCAGCGCCCAGCTTTCCGCTAACCGGTCACGAAGGGCATATTCATTTTTCAGCAGCTGCGTGACATGAAAGACCGACGCTTCATTGCCTGCGGTCGCCAGCACAAAGGTGTCACCGGAGGTGGTGTGCCGGCACAGCAGCCAGTCGATATTGCCCTCCTGCGCCAGCGGGCTGAAGAGAATATCCTCTGATAGTGCGATTTCATCGTTTTCTGCTGAATGTAACGCCTGCGGATTAGTACTCATTGGCGGGCAGCCCTTGAGGAGAATTCCTGTCGGATATGTTCAAACAACGTATCAATTTCGATCGGCTTTGGCAAAAAGGCAATCGCCCCCAGGTTGATGGCATACCGCAACATGGTGTCGTCACCGTTGCCGGAAATGATAATCCCCGGCGGATTTTCAATGCGCTGGGTCAGGTTGATAAACAGCTCAAACCCATTCATCCCCTTCAGTTGCACATCAATGATAAAAAGCGCGGCACTCGCTATCGCGGCTTCATCACCAAGCAGAGATTCTGCCGACTCGAAGGCATTGGTCAGATAGCCCTCAGACTGGAGCAGGTTGGTCAGACCACTACGAACAGAACGTTCATCATCGATGACGACAATACGCTGCGACAGCTGCATGCTGTTTTCCTTAAATAAAGCTCAGGCCTGTGTCAGGCACGTCCGTAGCAGGATTTGTCACCTGAGAACGGTGGAGAGTTGCCGATGTCAGCGGAAGAGCCGTGACGAAACGGCTGGCGGTTCATTCCGCTTGCCGTCCGCCTTTGCTGGGCAGCAGAGCCGGTCACGAGCGCGGATTGGTCAGCTGAATCAAACCGATCCGCCCTGAGGCCAGCCGCTTTCGCGTTGCGCAACGGTCTGGCGCCATTGTAAGAACCTTTTTTTCTTCGGACTATTATCTTTAGGTATAACTATACCGACCCGGACTGTCTGTCTGGCTGACGCCGGGTTACCGGAAAATCGCATGCATCAGTTTTTTTGATTTACTTCAGCATATTTTCGGGATTTTCATCGCCGCCTTTCCTGCGTAATCTTCACTCCATCGAGGCAGTCCGCCTCACAAACACAGATTAACGCCGGGAAAATCGCCATGAAAAACGTCAAAAAATTCGCTGCAGTCTTCGTTCTGTCACTGATTTCAACCACCAGCTTCGCGCAGACGGTGACAGCCACTGCCTCCACGCTCGACGCAGCCGAAGCGCAGATCGCCGCCAGAGCGAAAATGGCGGGTGCCAGCTACAGCATTACGGAAGCCTACAGCGGCAATCAGGTGCACATGACTGCCCGCCTGACTAAATAATCCCTGCTTCTGCACCAGGGCTGCCCGCGGGCAGCCCTTTGCTGTTCAGCTTTTTGTTGTGATTACTGACTCAGTGTCAGTGATAGCGGGCATCAGACGCTGGCCAATGACGCTTTCAATGACCATGGCTGCCTGCAAAATAGCTGCATCCTGGCCCGGCGCGGCGTATACCGTAACGCCGAACGGCAAGCCTGCCGAATCTGCGCCTGCGGGTATCGCCACCACCGGCGCGCCCGCTTTTCCGGTGCATTTTGCCGCTGCCGACATCGGCGACAGCAGCACATCTGCCGGTCCGGCGTTCAGCGCAGCCAGAATGCCGGCATTCAGGCTGAGGGCAATGTCCTGCCGCCGATCGTCAATATAGGCTGATGAGCGAAGATCCGGCGCGGCATCCGTCGCTTCAAGCAGAGACTGACCATAGGGAATGCTCTGCGGATGTGCGCTGTTCCACGCGATAATGTCCTGCAGAGAGCGCATGCCGCACGGCTTAAGCGCCGTAAGCAGGCTGTTAAGACCGGCACGAAACTCCGCGCGAAAAACGCATGAGCGCACGCCATTCAGCTGTTCTGCCGAAGGCAGATCGCAGGGATCGACAATCACCGCCCCCGCCTGGGCCAGTGCGTGCAGCAGGCGTTCAAACACTGCCTCGCGGTCGGGCGTCAGCACCGTGTCGGCGATAAAGCGCCGCGGGATGCCGATTCGCAGCCCCTGCAGGCTTTGATTACCCCGGGTTTCAGCCGGAAAAACGGTAAGCGTGGCGGTATCTTTGATATCCGCCCCGCCGATCGCCTGATAAACCAGCTGCGCGTCATCAACGGTCCGGGTAAGCGGACCGGGAGAATCCTGACTGGCAACCAGCGGAATAAAGCCGTGACGACTGACGCGGCCCACCGTGGGTTTAAAACCGACGACCGCACTGTGAACCGCCGGAGCCTGAATCGAATTTTGTGTTTCCGAGCCAATAGCAAAACCGCAAAAACCGGCTGCCACCGCGGCCGCCGACCCGACGCTGGAACCCATTCCCCGATCGTATCGCCCGCCCAGCGGATGCCGCACCACACCGCCCGCTCCGCTAAACTCAGCGGGCATGGTTTCGGCAACGAAGTCGGCAAATTCGGTCAGGTTAGTTTTACCCAGCAGTACAGCGCCCGCCTCGCGAAGACGCGCCACAACCGTCGCTTCATAAGGCGGGATAAACTCTGCCAGCGCACTGGCACCTGCCGAGGCAAAGCTGCCGTCGAGGGTAAACGCATTATCTTTGATCAGATAAGGCACGCCATGCAGCGGTCCTGCCGCCTGACCGGCAGCCAGCGCGGCATCGGCACGTCGCGCCTCTTCCCGCGCCAGACGGGATACCGTTCTGACGCAGTTAATGCCCTCTTTACCCTGATCTAATCGCTCAATACGATCCAGGTACCATTCGGTAGCTTCAAGCGCGCTGATTTCACCCGCCGCAATCGCCGCACCGATCGCCCGTGCTGAGCCCGAAGCCAGCAATGCTGATCTCTCTTTCATTACAAATTCCGCCCTTTCCGCGCGAACACGAGGTGCGCAGTGCTTTTCCCGCCCTCAGGATGAGGCGGCTGAGATCATCCTGCCACGGGACGGGCCGGCCGGTTTTTACAAATTGGTTCAGTTGAGTTCACGTGAGGCAAATCGCGCCAGCGCCGGGCCATCCAGCCGGTAGCGCACCCATTCACTCAGCGGAAGTGCATCAATACTCTGATAAAAATCTTTCGCGGATTTATCCCAGTCCAGCACATTCCACTCAATCCGGCTGCATTGCCGGCTGACTGCCAGCTGAGCAACGTAATGGAGCATCGCTTTGCCCGCACCTCTGCCGCGATAATCAGGCGTAAAGTAGAGGTCTTCCATATTCAGGCTCTGGCGGCCAATCCAGGTTGAAAAGCTCATCGAAATGACGCAGTAACCTGCAATCACCCCCTCAATTTCACAGATGTAGGCTTCTGCTGTGCTGTCAGCTCCAAACAGGGCGTGTCTGATTTCGTCAGCGTCCGGTATCGCCTGCAGGGGGGCTTCGCTGTATACGGATAAGCCGTTGATCATGTTATAGAGGGCATCCGTATCTTCCGGGCTGGCCTGGCGAATAATCACGCTCATAAATATTCTCTGATCAGTACTGTTTGATGCCCGTAAGGATAATCGCTATTCTTTAATGAATTAAGTGCAATAAAATCAATTACAGGTGAATTTCATGCATCATGTGCTGAGACGTCTCGATCTCAATCTTCTGCCTGTTTTCGATGCCGTCTACCGCCACCGCTCTGTCAGGCTGGCTGCGGTTGAACTCGCCATGAGTACTTCTGCGTTAAGCCATGCGTTAACCCGCCTGCGTGAATTCCTGAAAGATCCGCTGTTCTATCGCGAAGGGCATAAGATGTGTCCCAGCGTCTTTGCGCACCAGCTGGCACCGCATATTGCTGCCTCACTCGCGGTGCTCAATCAGCATCTCAGCCCGGTACAACCCTTTGATCCCCGGACCAGCACCCAATCTTTTCGGGTTGCCGTAACGGACTACACCGCTTTTTGTATCTTTCCGGAACTGATCAAAGCGCTGGAAAAAACCGCGCCCGGCGTTAATTTCGAACTCTGCCACCTGCCGCACAACCCGGCGCTGACAGAATTACTGGCCGGTGAGGTTGACCTGGCGTTGAGTTTTAGCGAGCCGGATGATGTCCGGCATCAGGATCTGGATGAGGTGGATTTATTCAGCGATGAATTTGTGGTGATCGGTAACATCAATCGCCAGAGCCTGACGCTTGAGGAGTATCTGGCCGCTGGTCATCTGGTGGTGACGCCGTGGAATGAAAAAAAAGGGCTGCTGGATACGCATCTTGCCCGGCTTGGGCTGACGCGCCGGATCGCGCTCAAAACCCCGTCAATGCTCAGTTCGCCGCACATTGTGGCGGAGAGTGAATTGCTGATGGCTATTCCCTCCTTTGTCGCCGGTAGAATTGCGCCGGTCGCGCAGGTCAGAATCTTCAGATTGCCCTTCCATGCGCCCCCTTTTACGGTAAAAATCTTTTCCCACCAACGCAGCGGCAAGAAATCCTCTACCGACTGGCTGAAGAACAATATTTTTCAGAGCATCCAGCGACAGAATCTGACGCTTAACCGGCAAGCCCAGCCGGTCGGCTAATGGCCTGATAGCCCTGCCACAGACGCTGCCGCCTAGCGCACCGGCTCTTCAAACGCCGATCTGACTGCCGCGATAATCCGCTGGGCTTTTTCGGCATCATCAAGCTGCGGGAAGGCCTTTTTCAGTTTGCCGGAAACCTGCCAGCCATTCTCTTTCAGCGAACGGATGATGCGGCTGGCATCCTGATCGGGCATCTCAATCACCTCTTTCAACCGCTCCTGCGCCCGCTGAAAAATCACCAGCACTCTGGCCTCATCTGCCATTTCGGTTCGCACCGTATGCTCGACCACCCGGGCGGTATACAGCACCTGTTCGGTCAGGTCGGGATAACGCCAGGCAAAACGCGCATCGTCATAGTCAGTGAAAACAAAGTTACTCAGCGTGCCATCTTCATAGGTGATCAGTTCAGCAAACCGATAGCTGCCGGCGTAGCGCCGCATCAGCCGTTTTGAAAAAACGTCCAGCGTGCGATCGTAGCCAGCGCGGAAATCAAGTGAACTGGTGATGGTAGCCGAGACCGGCAGAATAACGCCCTCCGGCACGGCATGGTCGCGGATCAGCGTATCGTTGATTAAAAAGCGGTGGATGCGGCCATTACCATCGCGCATCGGATGGATATAGACAAAACCAAAAGCGATCACGCCAGCCCGCGCCAGCGGTTCTGCCCCGCGCGTTGCCTGCTCGAAGGCTTTCAGGCCCTGCATAAAACGTGGAACATCGCTAAACTGCGGCGCAATGTAATGGACGATATCTTCGCGCATTGTCGCCTGACCGACAAATACCGGCGAGCGGCGCAGCCCCAGTCCGAGCGCATCGTGACCGAGAATGCCCTTCTGCAGGGTGTGCAGACTGGCATCGCTGAGCGGATCGTCAAGCTGGCCGCAATATTGCGCAATGACGTGCGCAAAACGCTGAATACGATCGGCCTGGCTGGCCTCTTTCTCTATCAGAAAGCTGGCGCGGGATTCCTTAAACGTCAGCCAGCTGGCGGTACGCAGCAGGATATCGGCACCAAACGCATTATCCAGCTCTGCGAGGGCGCTCTGCAGATCAAAAGCCAGCGCCTGTTCGGTGGCAGCCGTCCGACGCACTATCGGGCAGAAATCAATGCTGCCAGGCAGATTGTCATTGATGCGCCAGCGTTTTGACCGCTTGAGGCTGGTGCGGGTCAGGTAGGCCTTGGATGAAATCGCATCCACATAGCCGCCGTTGGTCACATCCGGCACTGCCAGCGTCTCGCCGGTCAGCCACTCATAGAAAAAACCGGCGCGGCGCGCATATTGCCCGTAAGGCTCACGGCGGCACCAGTTCTCCAGCGGTTCGGGGCCGATGGCTGCAAACAGGCGGGCAAAAAACTCCAGATGGATCTCTTCATATTTGAGACCAAAGGCGAAGTGACCAGCAATATCGTCTTCCGGGCGGTAGCTCGGCGGATAGCGGTTCTCTATCTGCCCCTGACTCTCGTGGCGGGATCGTACGGTGCCGATAAAGGACGCCACACGCAGCGGTTGCGCCAGTTCAATAGCATAACGTTCAGACAGCGCTTTAAAACCGACCAGCATGGGTTAAATCCTTTATCAGAAGACGAAAAACGATAATAAAAAGCAGATTTAACACGGAAATGATAATTTCGCCAGCTGCAGAACGTGAATGCGCGCGCGAAAAGGGTAATCAAAACGACATTAGCAGTGAAAATGATAACCGGCAGGCGTGGCGCAATTTCATCACCGCGCCAGTCGGGACAGCAGGGTAACCACCGGGAATGGGGATGGACGTAAGAGTAGAGAGGGAACGGACCGGCAAACCTTTCCCCGCCGATAAACTGCAGTAAAAGACCGGCATTGCCTGGTCAGACGGCAGATGCGTCCGTTGCCGTCTGACCACAGTAAAGTGACGCGAGCGGCCGGGGTGGTGAAGGTTTTATTCCTCCAGCACCAGACACGTTACCCCGAGAATGATAACGGCGATACCTGCCAGCCCGCGCCAGCTAAAAGGTTCATGGAAAAATGGCAGGCTGACAGCCGCCAGCCACACCAGCACATAGCTCAGGCTCAGCAGGGGATAAATCCGGCTGAGCGGAAAACTGTGCAGCGCCCGTAGCCAGCACAACATCGACAATCCGTAGGCCACGAGCCCGACCATCAGCAGCAGAACCGGCAACAGGGCAAACGGATTGCCGGATGAGATCGGTCCATACAAATCGGGCAGTTGCGGCATTGCCCAGCGCATCATCAGTTGGGCCGCTGACACCAGCAGCACGCTGCCCGCTATCCAGCCGTAGCCTTTCATAGCTGGCTGCCCATCAGCGTCACCCCAATTACCACCAGCAGCGTGCCGCCGATCTGGCGCAGCGTCAGGCGCTCACGCCAGATGATGCGCGCCGCCAGCGCAACAAAGATAAAATTGAGGCTCAGCATCGGATACGCCTGGCTGACCGGCACCCGCTGCAACACCGCCAGCCACAGGATCATAGCGATCCCCAGCAGCATTACGCTGCCCGCCAGCCAGCCAGAAACCGCCAGCCGGGAACCGCTGACCCGCGTGGCCTGTTTCTGACACAGCTGCGCGCTGCAGCTGAGCAGGCTCACCAGCACAATCAGCAGCACCATCAGGGAGTCTGACCATAATAGAGGCTGACCAGTCTGCCCTGACGATAAACCGCATCCGGTACCGGGATCGCCGCTCCGATATCGCTGTGCACCGAATCAACCAGCAACAGCAACGACACGCTACCGGTACGGCGATGCGCCGCGAGCCAGCCGCCCAGAGCGGCCTCGCTGACAAAGCGGGATTGCGCATCCGGATAGCCCAGCCCATATTCCAGTTCGCCTTTCTGGTCATAAAAACCGATATCGCTGCGCCGCAGATGCCAGGCAACCGCCGCGGCGACGCCCGGATTATCCGCCAGAATATAACGGCTGCCGGCCAGCCGATCGCTGATTGCCGCCACAAAATGCTGTGGCTGCTTGGCATCACGTATTTTATCCGGGATCACAGGGCCGATCGTCAGCGCAACGACTAACGGGCAAAGCGCCGCTGCCTGCCAGCGATGGCTGGCGTAACGGGTGCTGTACAGGCCGATCAGCGACCAGCTGAGGAACGCCAGCGCCGCCAGCGCCAGCTTGCTGTTTTCATCCGGCGCAAACAGCGGATGGTGTGTCAGGCTCCACGGTGCCAGCACCAGTAGCAAAGCAGCCAGCATCACCACGCCATACAGGGCATTCAGCCAGCCGTTGATCTTCAGCGCCCGCCCCGCCCGCTGCGCCGTCTGTAGTCCGTAGTGCGCCATCAGCAGCGACAGCGGCACAAAACAGGGCAGAATATAGGTCGGCAGTTTGCCTTTTGCCAGGCTAAAAAACAGCAGCGGCATCACCGTCCAGCTCAGCAGATAACGTGCGGCAGCCTGATACTGACCTTCGCGCCAGCCCGTCATCAGCGCACCGGGCAGCAGTCCCAGCCAGGGTAACGTCCCCAGCAGTAAAACCGGCAGGTAATACCAGAATGGCGCTTTGTGTTGCGCATTCGGTTCGGCAAAACGCTGAATATGCTCAACCCAGAAGAAGTAGTGCCAGAAATCGGGCGCCTGATGCCAGATCGCCAGCGCCCAGGGTGCGCTAATCGCGGCAGCCGCCAGCACCGCCAGCGGACCATAGAACAGCAGTTCAGTGCCCCGCCGACGCCAGACCGCCCACGGCAGAATCGCCAGCACCGGCACCGCCAGCGCCAGAAATCCTTTGGTCATGAATCCCATACCGCAGGCGAGGCCGAGCAGCAGGTAGCCACCGACCCGGGTGGTGCGCGCGTCAGATTGGGTTGCCAGCCAGTAGCTGCACATCGCCGCCGCCAGCCACAGCATCAGCATCGGATCGAGCACCGCATAGGTACCGATGCCGTAAACCAACAGAGAGCTGAGGAAAATCACCGCGCCCACCGCTGCCGTACGCCGTGAATCAAACAGCCGTTTGCCCAGCCAGTAAATGAGCGCGGCGGTCAGCGTGGTAGTGATTATCGATCCGGCCCGCACGCCAAAAAGAGTGTGACCAAACAGCCACTGGCACAGCGTGTTGACCCAATAGCCCGCCACGGGCTTTTCAAAATAGCGCAGGCCGAAAAAATGCGGTACCACCCAGTCACCGGTCGCCAGCATCTCGCGGCTGATCTCAGCATAGCGGGTTTCATCCGGCTGCCAGAGATCGCGAAACATCGGCGGGATCAGGTAATACAGGGCAAAAAAACCCAAAAAAAGCAGCCGTTTGCTGGTTATCCGCATCGGGGCTCTTTCACCTCATCAATCAGTTTCTGACAGCCCAGCCACCCTTCCCGCCCGGCAATTTCGCCTCTCACCACTTTGCCGCGCGGCAGGGTTGAGAGATCGGCAGGCAACAGCGCGCTTAACGGGCAAAACTCAATGCCGTTGCGGCCCGCCCACGTCAGCAGCGTGGCAAAGTCCTGATAGCCGACAATGCCTTCCACCTCGGCATGAATGGTGTAAACCGGCGTTTCCCCGGCGGAGAGCATCTGCTCGAGGATATAGCCATTGAAACCGTTCGCACTGACCTGTCGGCCCACTACTTCATCCCAGGTGGGCAGCGTGACCGGTATCTGTACCGTGCCGGGCTGCCCGTCAGGCAGTATCGGCAGGAACGGGCCGCTGCCACGGCAGTCGCTGTTGTAGTGAAAGCCAAAGTTCTGTTTAGCAGCCATCACCCGCCCATCGGCGCGCCAGCCTGCGGCGGCCGAGCAGCTGATGGGCTGACCCAGGATCTCGCTCAGCGTCTCGTTGCCGCGGGCTATCTGCTCAATCAGTTTCTCTTCCGGCCAGACACCGGCCCAGGTTTGCCAGGCAAAATGATCCCAGGCGTGCAGTCCGACCTCATGCTGCCGGGCCGTCTCCTGCATAATGCGACTCAGGCCGCGCCCAATCGGCTTGCCCGGCCAGGCGGTGCCGGCCAGCAGGATGTCCCAGCCGTACAGCGAGGCGGCGCGCGAACGCATCATTTTCCACAGAAAAGCCGGCTTAATCAGACGCCACAGATGGCGTCCCATGTTGTCGGGTCCGACACTGAAGAAAAAACTGGCGCGTATGGCGTGCTGCCTGAACAGCGCCAGCAGCGCCGGTACGCCCTGCTGCGTGCCGCGCCAGGTATCCACGTCAATCCGCAGACCGATCCTTTTCATCGATGATCAGCCTGCTGCTCAAGGGTTCGCAGGAAGAAGTCGAGCGTATTATCGATGGTGGTATCCATCGTCACGGTCGGCGTCCAGCCCAGCAGCCGGCGCGCGTTGCGGATCGCCGGTTTGCGGTGCTCGACATCCTGATAGCCTTTGCCGTAGTAGCTGCTGCTCTCCACCTCACGGAAACCGGCAAACGGCGGGAACTGGTGACGCAATGGATGACGTTCGAAGCTGGCCAGCAGCTGCTCTGCCAGCTCTTTAATGCTGGCTTCGTTATCCGGGTTGCCAATGTTGATGATTTGACCATCACAGTTCTGCTGCTTGTTTTCGATAATCCGGAACAGCGCTTCCACCCCATCCTGAATGTCGGTAAAGCAGCGCTTCTGCCTGCCGCCATCTATCAGCTTGATCGGAGAACCCTCGACCAGGTTGAGGATCAACTGGGTGATGGCGCGTGAACTGCCGATGCGCGCCGCATTGAGGTTATCCAGCCGCGGTCCCATCCAGTTGAACGGACGGAACAGGGTGAAACGCAGCCCTTCTTTCTCGCCGTAGGCCCAGATCACCCGATCCAGCAGCTGTTTTGATACCGAATAGATCCAGCGCTGCTTGTTAATCGGTCCGACCACCAGATTGGAGCAGTCCTCATCAAAGCTGGCGTCGGTACACATGCCGTACACCTCCGAGGTAGAGGGGAAAATGATGCGCTTTTGATACTTCACGCAGTCGCGGATGATTTTGAGGTTCTCCTCGAAATCCAGCTCAAACACCCGCAGCGGATTACGGGTGTATTCGATCGGTGTCGCAATCGCCACCAGCGGCAGAATGACGTCACATTTCTTAATGTGGTACTCAATCCACTCGGAATGGATAGCGATATCCCCCTCGACAAAGTGAAAGTGTGGATGATCGAGAAAACGGCTGATGGCATCGGAACTGATATCCAGTCCATAAACCTCAAAGTGGTCATCCTGTAATAGCCGTTCGGTGAGATGGTTACCGATAAAGCCGTTTACGCCGAGGATCAACACCCGGGTACGGCGCTGCAGTACCGACTGCGGTTGCGAGTAGAGCAGCGCGCCCGGCACCATCCCTAAGCTTTGCGCCAGCTGGCTGCCGTTCATGTAGACGCCATGCTCAGACTGCCCGGTCTGGATCTCCAGCGCGCCGTCACCACAGGCGATCAGAAAAGGGTGTTTCGACAGCACCGTGCCCGGCCTGGCGTGGTGTTGTTGCGGATGAACCCGGCTCTTCCAGACGATAAATTTTACCGAGCCGGCAAAGGCGAAGGCGCCCGGCCAGGGATCGGTGACTGCCCTGACCAGATTGTGAATCGCCTGCGCCGGCTGATGCCAGTCGATGCGGCCATCTTCGGCGGTGCGCCGTCCAACCCGGCTAGCCTGGCTCTCCTCCTGCGGCCATTCGCTGATTTGCCCGCGACGCAGATCGGGCAGCAGATCGTTCAGCAGCTGTTCCGCCGCCGCCGACAGTTTGCGGTGCAGGGTCAGCGCCGTGTCCTGATCCTCAATCGCCACCCGCTGCTGCGCCAGGATATTACCGGCATCGGCCCGTTTCACCATCCGGTGCAGGGTGACGCCGGTCTCGCGCTCGCCATTGATCAACGCCCAGTTGAGCGGTGCCCGGCCCCGATATTTTGGCAGCAGCGAACCGTGCAGATTAAACGCGCCATGACGGGCGCACTGCAAAATCTCGTCGCTCAGCAGATGCCGGTAGTAGAACGAAAAAATCATGTCGGGTGCCAGAGTGCGGATGCGGTCAAGCCAGATCGGATGGTTCGCCTCGTCCGGGGCATAGACCGGGATACCATGCTCAGCCGCCAGCCGCGCCACCGATCCGAAAAAGTGATTTTCGGTCGCCTCATCGTTGTGGGTAAAAATGGCGGCGATCTCATAGCCAGCATTCAGCAACGCCGTGATACCAACACAGCCCATGTCGTGGTAGGCGAAAACGAGGGTCTTCATAGTGAACTTTCCTGTACTGATGGCTGTACTGAAGGCGCTTGCGGAGCCTTAACAACCCGTTGAACGAAATAGCGCGGACGCGCCCGAACATCGTTATAAATACGCCCGATATACTCACCGAGCAGGCCCATACCGACGAACTGCGCGCCGATAAACATGAACAGCACGGCGAACAACACGAAAACGCCGTCGCCCGCCCAGGCGGCGCCAAAGAACAGCCGCAGCACAATTAACACCAGGGAAAAGGCGAAGCCGGTCAGCGCAATCAGGCTGCCGACCACGCTGAGCAAGCGCAGTGGCGTGGTGGTCAGGCAGGTCACCAGGTCATACATCAGGTTGATCAGCCGCATGAAGCTGTATTTCGAGTCGCCAAACGCCCGTTCGGCGTGGATGACCGGCAGCTCAATGGTGTGGCGGGCAAAGGTATTCGCCAGTATCGGAATAAAGGTGCTGCGTTCGTGGCAGTTGAGCATCGCATCGACAATATGACGACGGTAGGCGCGTAACATGCAGCCGTAATCGCCCATCGCCTGGCCGGTCACCCGCTGGATCAGCCGATTGAGGGTGCGGGAGGCCTGACGACGGAACCAGCTATCCTGCCGCTGTTGCCGCACGGTCCCGACCACGTCATAACCCTGACGGGCGGCGTCAACCAGCCGCGGGATCTCTTCCGGCGGATTTTGCAGATCGGCATCAAGCGTGACAATGACGTCGCCGCGGACGTGGCTGAAGCCCGCCATGATGGCGGAGTGCTGACCATAATTACGGTTGAGCAGCACCCCAATCACCGGGCTATCCGGAAGGGCTGCCGCCTGTTCAATGACCTCTGCTGAGCGATCGCTGCTGCCGTCATCAACCAGCAGGATTTCATACTCCAGTTCCAGCGGATCACAGGCTGCGCGGGTGCGGCGAATCAGTTCAGGCAGACTCTCCTGCTCGTTGTAGACCGGGATAACCACGGACAGCAGGTTGATGGGTTTTACGTCACGCATTACAGGCTCCCGCAATGTCATGCAACGCCGCGATCACCCGTTCCACATCCTGATCGGTCATGCCGGGGAACAGCGGGATCGAACACATTTGCTGGCTGTTGCGTTCACTGGCAGGCAAACGCAGCTGCGGGTAGTGCTCACGGTAATATTTGTGGGTATGGGCAGCGCGGAAATGCAGTCCCGATCCTATCTCCCGCGCTTTCAGCGCCTGCATAAACGCATCGCGTGACAGTCCGCAGCGCGACTCATCGATGCGCAGAATAAACAGATGCCACGCATGCTGATGCGGCCAGTCGGGCAGCGACAGTGGCGTGAACGGCAGCGTTTGCAGGGCATCCAGATAGCGCCGGGCAATCTCACTGCGGCGCGCGATAAAACCCGGCAGTTTTTTTAACTGCACCAGCGCTATCGCGGCGCTGATGTCAGGCAGGTTGTATTTAAAGCCCGGCATCATCACTTCAGCCTGCGGCTGGCGGCCGTGAGTCTGGCGGTCGAAGGCATCAACCGCCAGACCGTGAAACTTCAGGCTGCGGATCCGATCGGCCAGCGCGGCGTCATCCGTCACCACCAAGCCGCCCTCCGCGCAGGTGATATTTTTAATCGCATGAAAGGAAAAAATCGCGGTGCCCTGATGCCCGACATGCTGGCCATGATAAGTGGTACCGACCGCATGGGCGGCGTCTTCGATCACCGCAATGCCGTGCTGGCGCGCCAGCTGATAAATCGGCTCCAGATCCACCGGCACACCGGCGTAGTGCACCGGTATAATGGCGCGGGTGCGCGGCGTGATGGCGCGGGCAATCTGCCCGGGCATCACCATCAGATGATCCGGGTCCACATCAATCATCACCGGCGTTGCCCCAAGCAGGGTGATCAGATTGAGGGTGGAAACCCAGGTCATCGACGGGGTAATCACCTCATCGCCCGGCTGAATGCCGAGGGCCATCAGCGTGACGTGCATCCCCGCCGTCGCCGAACTGACGGCGATTGCATGCTGATTGCCGGTCAGCTGAATAAATGCCTGCTCCAGCTCGGCGCATTTCGCGCCGGTGGTTATCCAGCCGGAGTCAAAAACCGCTTTTACGGCGGCCAGTTCCTCATCGCCAAACGCGGGGCGTGAAAAAGGCAAAAATGCCATGGTGAAGCTCCTGCAGTTCTACAGAATAAACAGGCACGCACGGTTAATCATGCGCAACGCCAGTAATAGCGAGGAAATAGCGAATCTCCCGCCGACACCCTTTCAAAACAGAGCACGTTGATCTTCTTAATAAATTAAAAATATCAGACTGGTGATACACGCTAACGCACAAAAGTTAACTAAACATTAAATGAAGTGGGTTAAATCCAATAAAATAAAAACAGTTTCATTTAATGATTTCTGGAAAAGTTCAGTTATTTAATATTAATAATCATATCGATTGCCACTCTCTCCATTTTATTGACAATACGTTTATAATCGATGAATATCAGGAGAGTTAATGGCTTTGTCATAAAATTGAATTAATAACCAGAATTCGATTAAAATGCGTTTGTTTTCATAATGATAAAAATAGTCCCGACACGCAAAATGAATTAAAAACCGCTGTAACTCACACGGAAGAATAATTTGAGAAGAAATGTTATCAGCTTAAGGTTTTCTTAATATTAGCCATGCCGGTTTACGCACGCACTGTACTCACCTGTTAACCGTGCGTTGAGATCGATGTTGTTAGCACCCGGCTATTCCCCCGCAGGCCAGCGGTTTCAGTTGCGAAAATATGCTGATGGCGGTCAGGCGCGGTGCCGGGCAATAACGCTGTTCGCGCTACTGGCCGGAGTTATTCAGGCGATAGTAAAGCTGGCCGTGCGATAAAATGAATACATTCAGCCCGACAGACGTTAACACCTTACCTGCACGTATAAAGAGAGCCATCTGATGATCCGCACCGCCTGTCTGTTAAGCCTGAGCTGTTTCTTAAGCGCGTCGCTTCACGCCGCGCCGATCACCTACGCCATCGCCACCGATAAAACTGCCATCGGGCTGTCGTGGCGTGCCTTTGGCCACAGCTTTTCACAGGCGCATCTTGAAGGCGTGACCGGTACCGTGACGCTGAACCCCGATCAGGACAGGGACGATCGTGTTGAGGTGAATATTCCCGTCGATACGCTGGTCGCCTCAAATACGTTATTAACCTGGCAGCTAAAAAGTGACATGTTCTTTGATGCGCAGCATTACCCGGGGATTCGCTTCGTCAGCAGCCGGGTTGCCGCGCTGGGAGCGGGGGAATACCGAATCTTTGGTGTCCTGACGGTGAAAGATGTCAGCCGTCCGGTGGTGATGCTGGCGACACTGGAGGGTGGCCAGCCGCTCACGTCTTCATCACAGTCGCTGACGCTGCATGCCAGCACCGCGATATCCCGCACCGCCTTCCGGGTTGACCGGCTGGTCGGGATAGTCGATGACCGCGTGGCGATTGCCCTTACCATCACGGCTCAGACGAAGTCCCCATTATAACCGCTGTGCAATCAGCCTCAGCGCAGCGCTGACCGTAATGCTTCGGCGATTGCGGCCAGTTGCCGCGGTGGATTACGGCCGATCAGTACAAACTGATGTCGCTGATCTGCCCACCAGGCGAGCTGCATACCGTGGCGCTGCTCGCGCTGAACGACATGGCTTGCCTGCGTTTCGGGCGAGATACAAAGCGCCAGCGGGCCGAAATCGGCGTGTAGCCAGGCAATCTGCGCAATTGAGGTGCGCTCATAGCGCAGCATCCGCACCATTTTCAGCTCAGCCTGCGGCAGGTGCAGCTGCTGTTGCGTAATCTGCAGGCCCAAATCGAGCCGGGTGCGATCCAGGCCACGTTGCAACAGATCGGGATCGCCCGGCGTATCCGCCAGGGTTTCCGCACTGTAAAGTGACATGTAGCGCGCCTCAAGATCGCGGACATTCTGGCTTTCGTCGGCGCTTTCCGGTGCCGGGCGGCCCAGTAAACCGAGACCACTTCCCACCAGCAGAAAGCTCACCGAGGCGGCAATCAGCGCACGGCGACTGTAGCCAGCCACGGGTGACGCCGGCGACAGCGCCGCCAGCCGCTGCGCCATTATTTGCTGCGGCGCCTGTTCCAGTAACGGTGCAAAAGCCTGCTGAAAATCGATGCTGCCATTACGCAGTTCCTCAACCCGTGCCGCCAGCAGCGGATCACGCACGATATCCTGCTCAAACTGCACCGCATCGTGACGGCTCATCTCACCATCCAGCCAGGCGACAATCGCTTCGTCGCGCCACGGCGGCATAAAATTCCCTGTGGTCATAGCCGTTTCTCCTGCGGGACGGGCGGGGCCGTGGTTGTTTTCGCCAGCGTGGCGCGGGCGGCGGCCAGACGGCTCATAATAGTGCCAATCGGTACCGATACCGTATCGGCCGCTTCCTGATAGGAGAGCCCTTCCACGTAAACCAGGAACAGGGCATTCCGCTGCGCTTCGGGCAGCGCGTTGACCTGCTGCATGATGCGCCGGAAATGGCGGTTATCATCATCTGCGGGGTGCGTATCGGCAGCCAGCAGCAGATCGGGATCGACAAAACCCTGTCCCTGCCGGACTTTACGCGCGCGCAAATCACTGACCCAGATAGAGTGCAGAATAGAGAACAGCCACCTGTCAATGCGGGTGCCCGGCGTATACTGCGCGCTCCGCTCCAGCGCGCGCACGCAGGTCGACTGCACCAGCTCTTCGGCCAGATCGCGGTTGTGCGACAGCACATAGCCATAACGCCAGAGGCGCGTCAGGTGCGCCGCAAGGTGCTGTCGGACGTCGCTATAGGTAATTTTGCTCTCCCCCACCGATCAGGTTTCAGGATGCCCGTTGATGGCTGCCTGCAGATCACGATATTCCTCGCAATCTGTACCGCAAATTCCGGCAATGGTTTTTAACTGCTCGCGCGCCAGATCGGGACGCCCTTTGATCATCCAGGCTTCACCAAGATATTCGCGCACTTTAGCGTAACGCGGATCGATCGCAATGGCGCGCTGGTAATAACCAATCCCTTCATCGGTGCGGCCCAGCTTGCGGGTGGCATAACCGCGATAATTCCACGCCTCGCGCGTATCCGGATTTTTCAGCGTATCCAGCAGGTTCAGTGCCGCCTGATATTCGCCTTTTTCGCCAGATGGTAGGCGTAGCGCGTTTTATCCTCATCGCTGAGCATGCTGGTCTTTTCCGGCACGCAGGCTTTGGTTTTACCGTTATAAACCTGCCCTTTGGGGCAGTCCGGCACCTTTGTATCACTGTCATTATCGCCCATCGCCATACTCAGCGGCGCGTGCAGGGTGAGCAGCAGTACGGGAACGGCAAACAGGCGGACGCCATAGCACTTTTTCATGATTGATCCTTGAATCGCTGAGTTAGCACGACGAGGCAGTACTCTGTCGCGAGGGTGAAAATATTGACGGTGCGCGGCCAGCGCAGGCGGGCCTTCAGCGTCTGAACGATTTCACGTTGCCGGCTGTCGTGCTCAGGCAGCGCCCGGCGAAGCGCAGTGCCACGCGCGGCCGTCAACATGGAAAAAGAGACCTGTCGGGCCGGGAAGAAACGAACAGAGGGCATCGTCGTTGTCCTGAAAAGGTTCACTGAGCAGTAAACACTTCACCGCCGGTTTCTATTCGATAATTTTTTTGTCACTGCGGTGGAGGGCGGCAGCGAGTCAGGCGCATGCCAGGCACGGGATAATCAGCAGCGCGGGCTGAAGCTGTTACCACACTCAGGGCGCGATGGCGGCAGACGGCAAACTCAACAGCGCATCAGTGACCGGCAGGCAGATCGTCCTGCCGGTCCGGATTACAGCGAGACTTTTTCAACCGGACAGAAGCGATGTTCGGCCAGCGAAATCACCGCCGCCTCAGCAATCGCCTGGGCTTGCAGACCATCTTCCAGCCCAGGCAGATCGGCAACCGTCTCGCCATTCAGCGAACGGACAAACGCATCCAGTTGCGCATACCAGGTCGCCTTTACCCGGCTGAGCCAGTCAGGCAGCAGCCCGGGCTGCTGGATCTGCTCGCGCTGATAGCAGGTCACGCCCTGCTGCTGCTGACTGCGGGACTCCAGCATACCAAGCGGCCCCATCACGCTGATCCGCTCGTCGTAGCCGTAGCCGGTGCGGCGGGCGTTATCCAGTTGCGCCAGCCCGCCACGTTGCAGCCGCAGCAGCAGCGTGCTGGTGTCTACGTCTGCAAAATCGCTGATGGCCGGCAGCGCCAGCGCCGCCCCCATGGCGGCCACTTCCGTCACTTCGTCATCGGTCAGCCAGCGTAGCAGATCAAAAAAATGGATCGCCTGGTCACGCATCTGTCCCCCGGACGCCTGCAGATAGGCCAGCGGCGGCATCTCTGAAGAACGGCAGACCATCTGAATCAACTCAGCTGGCCCGACTCTGCCCTGCCGGAGCTGCTGCTTAAGCTGCTGGTGGCTGATGTCGAAACGGCGATTGAATCCGACCGTTACCGGCACATTACAGGGCAACACCTGAGCCACCACCCGGCGCGCGCGCTCCAGAGACAGATCGATAGGTTTCTCACAGTAGATCGCTTTGCCGGCACGCGCCGCCGCCACCAGCAGATCGGCATGGGTCGGTGTCGCACTGGCGATGAGCACCATATCGATACTGTCATCGTTCATTACCTGGCTGACTGGCGCGGCGTGAGCAGCAAAACGCGCAGCAAATGCAGCGGCGCGTGCGCTATCGGTATCGGTTACCGAGACCAGTTCTGTGGCCGGATGCGCCTGCAGATTGACGGCATGCACTTCGCCTATAAATCCACAGCCCAGCAGGGCAACACGTTGCTTTTTATTCATTTATTTGAACTCCATCATAGTCCAGTGGAAAGCGCCGTTTGCAGCTTAGCCTTGCTGGTTACACTGGTGACATCGCGTTGTTGAGGTCTTTACCTCAGGGGAGAAAAGAATGTCGCTGAAAGAGATCGCCCGGCGTGCGGGTGTCGGTCTGGCGACCGTGGATCGGGTGCTCAATGAGCGCGGTGGCGTGTCACCCCAGACGGTGCGTAAAGTCCTGCAGGCCGCGCGTGACAGCGGTCTGAAACGCATTTTGCCGCAAGAGCATCGCCAGCCGTGGCAGATTGAGGTGTTAATCAGCAGCAACGATGCCTTTTTCTTCCGCCAGCTGGCGCAGGATTTGATTGAAGCGGCAATGCATCCGGGCTATCAGCGGCTGACGCTGCACCGTACCTTTGTGCCTGAAGCGCAGCATGAGCGACTGGCACAGCGCATTATGGCTGGCAGTGAAACGCGGGACGGCCTGATGGTGTTTGCGCAGGCACATCCGGCGATTTACGCTGCGCTGGCGCACTGTGAGGCGCGTGGCGTGCCGGTTATCACGCTGGTGACCGATCTGCCTGACGCGGCCCGGCTCTGTCACGTCGGCATAGACCAGCGGAAAGCAGGACGCACCGCCGGTCAACTGATGGGCAAAATGCTGCAACAGCCGGGTGAGGTACTGATGGTCAGTGGACGGATGGATTACACCGCGCACCGGGAGCGGATCGACGGCTTTCGGGATGTGCTGAGCGCGCGTTTTCCGCATCTTCATTTGCGGGAGGAGCTGGCGGCTGAGGAAAATCGCGATGTCATCAGCAAACTGCTGGAAAAACAGCTGATCCGCGGCGGCAATCTGCTGGGTATTTACAATACGGGACTGGGAAATACCGAAATAGGCCAGGCGCTGGCGCGCCATCGCCGCCTGAATCAGTGCGTGTGGATCGCCCATGAGCTCTATTCCACTACCCGCACGCTGCTGGCGCAGCAAAGTCTTGCCCTGACGCTGGACCAGAACACCCGGCAACATGCGCAGCTGGCACTGCAACTGATGCTGAACTATCTGGAACAGGGAGAAAAGCCCGACACCTACGCTGCCGGAAAAGTTGAGTTCGTCATTTACACCTCTGAAAATAGTGTTTAAGCAACAGGCTATCAATGCCTGCCCTCCCACCCTGCACGCCAGCTTCAAACCAGCTGCGGGATTAGCGGATGAGCCATTTATGTCACCACTTTACCCTTTAGGGTTTGCGGCTGCGCCTTCCAGCACGCGCACTGCGGGTCAACATATCCTCCCGGTCAAACTTATTTTATTTTTCCATTTTATTTCTGGACCAGCCGTTGTCTGGTTATTTAGGGTTTGTTGAAATCAGGTTAATAATAAAACCAGGAATATTTATCCGAAAAAGAAAATACCCTTTAATTACAGATAAATAGCATTCAGTGGTAGAACGCACTTAAGTATTAATTTTATTTAACCTAAATAGCACTGATTAATAAACAACCAGACCCGATCACTATGACGATTTATATCAACTTTATCCTGGCTTGAGATGTCTGATAATGACGGCGCTTACAGATACCTCTTACGGTTCTGTTAACACCGGAACGCGTCACTATTGCAGCTGAGCCAGAAGAATCTGCTTACCGGGCTTTAGAATCATAAAACGTCCGGTGGGTTGAAAATCAATTACCTTTCTGCCGAACAAGGAGAGTAATAACGAGAATCTGTAACGCGCCCGGAGGGTATCGATGCATCAGCGATGCGGGAGACGGCACCGCGACCCGCAGGTTAATGCCCTGATGCACACGATTACTCAGGCCGGACCTAAGCAGTGCGCCTTACATTAAACTTATCAGCCAGATTGCCGAATGATTGGCGTCTCATGTTGAGACGTCGCGAATTTTTACGCATTGATTTTACGAGGATATATGGAAAAGATTGATTATTTAATGCAGCTGCGACATTGTCCCTGCACAGACATTCTTGATATTGTCACCAGTTATATGCGCTATCGTGTTCCGGCAGAGGATCTTTCCTCGTTTGAAGGTGCTTACGATCATCGCAAAGCGGAACTGGTGATGAACGAAATCTATAACCAAGTACCCATTGAAGCCTGGCGGTATGTCAGTTAACCCCGTTCGTTTCTGTATCACATCAGGTTATGACTATTTCCGGCCGTCATTATTGAATGAATAATCGTCTGGCCGAGAGAAAAACAGAGCAGCACCGCACAGGGTGATGCTCTGTAAAAATGATCCCCTGGCCGCTAGTCGATATCTAAGTCAGCGGCTCTCTGACTTTGCTTTTACGCAGGCATTAACGCGCATGTTGTCTGCAACCACCACGGCGAATCAAAAGTGAGCAACAGACACGCTGCCGCTTTTACTAAGGTGCTTAACACTGTGGCACTGCAGCCTTTTCCTGGTTCTGGACACGCCAAAGCAACAGCAAAATGGCGTCACGCTCAATCGCGCTGCATCGGCCCCGGTGCGGTCAAAAGAGATAACCGTCGCGTACCCACGTCAGAAATGACATTAACTGCGTTGCCGGCAACGCCTATTTATTTAATTCAAGTGAGTTTATTTAATTCATCCGATTTGCGCCCGCTGCTTAACCTCAGATGCCTCTGTTTCAATGGTTGCGGAACAAATGGCAATATGTCTGCCACTGCGCGCCATATGTTTCTGCAGTTTAAGCAGAGAAGTAAGTTATTTAATTAACAGATGAACCTTCTGCCAGCCACGCACTTACCAGAAAAAATTTAATTAGCGGCATTACTATTAAAACGCAATTAATCCGGGAAGCTGAATTTATCTTACCCACCCTGCCTTTAGCTCTCGCCGATTTTAAACATAATCAAAATGCAATGCAGGTGAATTATTTTAACATTTCTAACCTGCGGACTAATGCCGCATCGCCTTAATTTTTAAAGAAGAATGTTTCCGGCAGATGTTCTTAACCTGCTGGCGGCCTGAAAATAGCGCATGACCTTATCTTTACATAATTCGGCCCTGCCCGGCATAATCCCGTTACCTGCACTCAGGATGGGAGCGTAAATTAATTCATTTCTTTCAATCTGACCCGTTTTTATTCAGCCGGTTAATTCATCACGCCTAATGACATACTAAAGGTGG
>MIEI01000041.1 GCA_002095305.1 Pantoea brenneri | reverse complement strand
GATACCACAGGTTTCCTGTCCCGTAAAATCTGGCAGCGGCACTGTTTTGCTATGCTGACGATTCTCGGCTTTCATTTTTTTTTCCCATACAAGATATTTAGCATCATCACCGAATCCAGGGAATCCGTCGGTATCCCCGCGTCCGGTTTCCCAGTCTATACGAACCATCATTCCGGGTTTCCATACAGCAGGCACTCCATAGCAACACCCGCCGCCGCCGCCATCAAATGGACCGATAATATCAATGCCCGACTGACCGTTTACACTGAAATAGTTGATAGCCCATTTGGTATGGTTAATAGCTTCAATCGTCCCCGAGCCACCGCTTTGCGTTTGTGCTTCTGCCTTTAGCTGGCTGCATCCAGCCAGTAAAAAAATACCCAGTAATATTCCTGAGATTGTTATCTTCATTCTGATTTCCCTTCAGAAAAATGATATATACCAATATCATTTAAAAAATCATATTCCCGTATTAACGATTTGCAATACAAATGGCATCAACAGGCAGCGTCACTGTGTCCAGTACGGCAGAGAAAGGGACATCAAGCCAGGGAAGGTAGACCCAGTATCCCATACCCACCATTTTCTGTGTTCCCTGATAATACTCTTGATAACACCCTGAGGCATGTTCTGATATAGAGCCACAGCCATTTAAAAGAAACACAGACATCAACACGATTATAATTTTCATTACTTTTCCTTATTTATTATTGTCATCCTAAAAAACAATAAACTGAATGATTTAACGTAAATAAGCTGTCCTCATCCGATTTGATGACTCAACCGGGTTAAATGGTCGATTACAAAGGCATCGCGTTCATCATCAAACAATACCCCAGCGTGAGTCGCATTCACCATGCCTTCAAAACAGGCTTTGAATTGGGTCTCTTTGGAGGAGAAAGTACTTATTATTGGCAACTGCTGAGCTAAAAAACGTTTTGCATCACATAAGCACATAAATTTTTCATACTGACTATCACTGAAATCGAGCTGTTGGGCAGCCTCGTCGCGTTTCGGGATACTTCCCCTCCCCGCCAGCAGTGCCGATTGTCCATCAAGATCCTGCCACCCCCAGAACAATGCAGGGTATTTCAGTTGTTCCTGCTGCTCAGCATTCAGAATATCCGTAAAAAAATATGAAAAAATACGAGTATCCCAAAAACGAAAAATCCCTTCCCGTCCTTCTTGCCGGGCATTAGTGATTTGAGTCAGCCATTCTCCCAATCTGGATAATGGCCAAAGAGAACATAAGATCAGTAAAGGCGCCGTTGAGGACATCTCTTTTGCCAGCGCCTGAAGCCAGTTCCATTGTTGCAAATCGTTAAACATAATCCGCATCAGCAACGGTGCGTCCTCGGGATAAATATCCTCAGGCAAATCCTTATAGAGAGACTGCCATTTAATCTGCGGTGAAAAGCCAGATAACGCAGGGATCACGGAGTAATCCACACTGCACTGATCAACAATGACATCGATATAGTTCTGCCCAATCTGCTGGCAAAGCCGTTTAGCCCCCTCTAACCAGGCATCAGAGTATTCATTCTGCACTTGTTAACTCTCCCTTGGCACAAATCCTTTAGCCATCTCCTGCGCCCTTTTCAGGCACTCCTTACAGACAGAGGATGGAAGTTCCGGCATCGGAAAGTCTTCGCTCTGCGGTCCGAGCATTTCGTGCTGGCCCTTCAGGCTCAGCAGGCCAGGCCCGTGAATATGAATCTCTCCCTGCGGCGAAAGCCGTATATACGCTCCGCCACAGCTAAGCGTGATACCGTTTTTCGCCGTAAGCTGCAGATGGCCCTGAGTGGACTGCACAGTCACGTCTTTCAGAGAAGTCAGGGATAGAGTGTCTGCGTGTGATTCAAAAGTCATCGGGCCTTTTGCAGAAACAAGCCGTACTCCTTCCTGCTGAGCCAACATCGAAATCGCTTTGCTGGCATTGACAGAATGACGTTGTGCCGTAGCTATATTGACCTCACCCAGACTTTGCAGGTAAAGACCTTTTCCACTGTGCATTATCGTACTTTCAGGTGTCACGGCAGCTATTCCTTTTGGTGCCGCTATTAATAAGGCGGCCTCTTTCAGATTTTCTGCTCCGTTGACGAATTCCCTCAGCGAATCGGCATCCGGCGAAAAGTTGTGATGGGCACTGGTTATGCTCCCCCACTCGATTATCTGGTTCAGAGCCCCTTTTAGCAGGCTGATGGCCGGTGCCATCTCCAGCACTTCCCCCTGCGCCTGCGCCTGGCCGTCCGCCGTGATGAACAGCCCCTTCTGCGCCCGTATCGCGCCCCACGAGTCGGTACGCAGTTCAAAGCCCTCGCCGCGCTTCTGCTTTTCGCTGTCGACCAGGTGACCCAAATTCAGCTGGCTCTTGCCACCGTACTCCGTACTGACCTTGATGTGCTCTTTCCCGCGCTCGTCGTCGAGGCGGATTTTGTTGTTGGCCGGGGTGCGCAGGACGTTGCGTTTGTAGTTGCGGATGGTGACGTGGTCACCGTGCGCCGAGTCGTGCAGCACGCCGGCGATGTACGGCCGGTCCGGGTTGCCGTCCTCAAAGCCAATCGCCAACTCCGTGCCCGCCAGCAGCGGCAGGTGCAGGCCGTAAGTGTCGCCGGCATACGGGCGGGACTGCCGCACCCACAGGCTCTCAAAGCCCGTTTCCCGGTCTTCGCGGTCAAACATCATGTGAACGCGGTAGCGCCCGTCTTTATCGATATGGCCGTAGGTGTCGTTTTCGGTGGTACTGGTGACGCGTGCCGGCAATGTGCCGGCCATCACCGGGCGCGCGCCGGGCGCGGGGCGAAAACAAAAATCAGTGCTGTCCGGGATACCGTCAAAGCTGACGCTGAAGTCCTCATCACGTCGCGCATGGCTGTGCATCGCCGTGACGACCACGCCCTGCGCGAACACCTCTGCCACTTCTTAGCCGCCGGTGACTTTGAGCACCTGACCCGGCGAGAGGGTCGGACAGCCGGTGATGGCACGGGCCTGCGTCTGGCCGTTCAGGTAGCGCTCATGACGAATACGGGCATAAAACGCCCCGGACTCCGGTGCCGGATTACGGTCGTGAGCAACGCCCGGGGTCAGATAGTTGTCGGCATAGTGATAGGCATCGCCACAGGTGGTGGTATCCCCGCGGGTCGCATCCACCCGCGCGTTCATGTCCTCCGTGGCCTGGCGGTAGTTGTAGTCCCGGGTGCTGACCTGCTTCTGCACCACGCTGTGATGGCACGCCATCCCCCAGACCGAGTCTATGCCCTGAGAATGCTGGCCTGACGGCGGAACCGAGGGTAAGGTCAGGCCCTTCTCATAACCGTCCTGACCGTCGTAAAACGCCACTACGTCGATGTTCAGGCGCGTATCAGTGGTAAAGCGGAACCAGATACCCACCTCACCCAACAGGCGGGTAATAAAGTGCAGGTCATCCTCGCCGTACTGCATCACCTGCTCACGGCGCGGGTACTCCTGGCTCAGCGAGAACAGAAAATCCTGACCGCGCATGCTGTGACGCTCGCGCAGAATTTTCTCGACGATTTGCGGGACCGACATGTCCTGATAAATGACGTTCTGGTGCGAACGGTTAAGCAGCGCCAGGCGTGGCTGGAGCGTCAGGGCATAACGGGTTTCATCCTTTGAGGTGCTGAGGCGCTCAAAGCCGCTCACCACCCCCTGAAGAGTACGCACGGCCTGCTGCTCTTTAATGCCGTAACCCTGGTCAACCGGGGCCTGCAGCGTCAGGGAGGCCGCTTTCATCAGCATCATTTCTTTGCTGATGGCATGATCCGGACTGGTGAATTCAATACGGTAGCTGAACGGCGTGCTCAGGGCCTCGTCGCCCTCGAACGCCAGTACGTCAAGCTCTGCCTCGCAACCCTTCACCGCCAGCCGGTGATGGTTATGGCTGAATCTGATCGGAGGCTGACCACTCATGCGTGCACTCCTTGTGTACGGTCAAACGCCAGCCCGATACCCTCTTCCTCACTCCAGCTAAGGTGTAACCACTGCGGTTTCTGTTTCGCAGCCATGTAGGTCAGCAGCTGCTGACTCAGCACCGGCAGGATTTGCTGGTTGAGCAGACTGTCGGCATTACGCGCCCCGGTATCCGGCAGCAGGCAGGCGGCGGTCAGCGCGTCATACAGGCTCTCATCAATGTGCGTGGTCAGGCCGTAATGAAGATGTAAGCGCTTGCTGACCTGTGCGAGCTTCATTTCCACGATGGTGCGCATCGCCGTTTCATTCAGCGGGCGGTAAATCACCGTCTGGAAGCGGGCCAGCAGCGCCGGCTGGAAGTGGTCGCGCAATATCGGGCGCAGCAGTTCGTGCAGATCGCCTTCGGTGGCGTCCGGCTGCTCATCGAGCAGCTGCATCAGGTGGTCACTGCCGAGGTTCGAGGTCATCAGAATAACGGTGTTGCGGAAGTCGATTTCACGCCCTTCACCGTCGCGCATAAAGCCACGGTCGAACACCTGGTAGAACAGGTTCATTACGTCGCGGTGAGCTTTCTCTACTTCATCCAGCAACACCACGCTGTACGGACGCTTGCGCACCGCTTCGGTGAGAATGCCGCCCTGGCCGTAGCCGACGTAACCCGGCGGTGAGCCTTTCAGCTGAGAAACGGTATGCGGTTCCTGGTATTCCGACAGGTTGATAGTGATGAGTGACTTCTCGCCGCCGTACAGCACATCCGCCAGCGCCAGCGCGGTTTCGGTTTTACCCACACCACTCGGGCCGACCAGCAGGAACACGCCCTGCGGGCCGTTCTCTGACGTCAGTCCGGTTTTGGCTGCCCGCAGGCGCTGGGCGATGGCCTCAAGGGAAACATCCTGACCGACGACACGGCTGCCAATTTCGTTTTCCAGCGTCAGCAGTCCGGTCTGCTCGTCTTTCATTAATGAAGAGAGCGGCACGCCGGTCCAGTCAGCAATCACGTTTGCAACCGTGCGGGTGTCCACGTCCACCTGAACCAGCAGATCACCCTGCTGCGCCTGCGCCAGCTGCTGTTGCAGTACCGCAATCTCTGCCTGCTGGCTGTTGCCCTGGCGGCTGGCCATCAGTTGCTGTGCCAGCGCCTTTTCGTTGCTGAAACGCCCTTGCTGCTGCTGAAGAAGATCTTCCAGTTCATTCTGCTGCTGCTCAATGATGCTCAGACGGCCACCATGACGGCTACAGCCAGCGGCGATATCTGCCAGCAGCGCCTGCTTTTCCAGCGCCAGCGCGGTCAGTTGTGCTTTCAGGCACACCATGGCTTCCGGAATAGTATCGAGGCTCATACGTACCCGGGCGGCGGCCGTATCCAGCAGGTCAACCGCCTTGTCCGGCAACTGGCGACCCGTCAGATAACGCCGCGACAGGCTGACCGCTGCTTTTACTGCATCGTCGGTGATATGCACGCCATGGTGTTCTGCATAGCGGGACTTAAGCCCCCGCAGCATCAGGCAGGCGGTCTCGTCGTCCGGCTCGTCGACCAACACCCGCTGGAAGCGCCGCTCCAGTGCAGCGTCGCGCTCAAAATATTGTTTGTATTCGGACCAGGTTGTCGCAGCAATGGTGCGCAGTTCGCCGCGCGCCAGCGCCGGTTTCAGCAGGTTGGCCGCATCCGCGCCACCGGCCTGGTTACCGGCTCCGATGATGGTGTGGGCTTCGTCGATAAACAGCAAAATTGGTACCGGTGACTGCTGTACGGCGTCGATAACGTTTTTCAGCCGCTGTTCGAACTCACCTTTCACCCCTGCTCCCGCCTGCAACAGGCCGAGGTCAAGGGTGCGCAGGATGACCGGTTTGAGGGACTCAGGTACGTTACCTTCGGCAATACGTAGCGCCAGGCCTTCCACCAGTGCGGTTTTCCCGACGCCCGGTTCACCGACCAGAATCGGGTTGTTTTTACGGCGGCGGGAGAGAATATCCACCATCTGGCGGATTTCCGTGTCCCGACCGAACACCGGGTCAATCTGACCTTCTCTGGCTTTGGCGGTGACGTCGAGGGTGAATTTATCCAGCGCGTTCTGTAGCGCCGGGTTTAGCTCACCGTCTTTCAGTTCTGCACCAGCCGGGCGCCCCACAAACTCCACTTCACTGCCGTGTTCATGGGCAAGCCCGGCTTCCAGCTGCAGTTCCGGCCGCTCGTCAGATTGTGCGTCCAGCAACGGGCGCAGGCGGGAGAACTGGCTCATCCTGAGCGTCAGCAGTGGCCACAGACCATCACAGTGGATCAGTGGCGGGTTTTCAGTCAGCGCCATCAGCAGGTGGACGCTACGGATACGCTGTTCCCCGGCAAGCGAAGCCAGCAGCCAGGCTTCCTGCAGCAGTTTCTGGATATCGGCGGATAACTGCGGGCGGCTGCGTACCGAGCGCGGTTGATTATCCAGCCAGCCGAGCAAATCCTGCCACAGCGCATCCATCTCCCACTCGTAGCGGCGCGCCAGCACCGTCAGATCGCCTTCCCCCTGCTCCAGCAGTTTCAGCAGCCAGTGCTCAGGTAAAATTTCCGCATGGGCGCGGGTCTGACAGAGCGAAGCGGCCCCTTCCATCGCACGGGCACAGTAAGGGTTCAGACGTCGCAACAGGATGGCTGGATTTTCCATGAATCTCTCTCTTTGTCGGTTGCTGGACACGCTACCGCCCATCGCTGTTTCCCATGACGGAGACCAAAGCGCACAAGGTCGGGCGGGCAGATTGTGAGTTTCTTTGCTGAAAGCCCGCACAGGCAGACGCTCAGCAAAACAGCGGAAAGGTCATCCCCCTCCGCTTAAAAACGAGGATTACGCTAAAGAGTTCGTGTCGCAGGAAGGCGGCAAGTTCGTAAGTCTCCGGGAACATAGATAACTATGTGACCGGAGCGAGCGAACGCAGCCAACGCACCTGTGGCGCGAAATATGACGCGTAATCAGGCGGTGGCGCGTTCGTTCCAGCTATCGGAATGAATGATGTTGCCGTCTTTGTAGGTCCAGGTGATTTTTTCGTAACGCAGTTCGATGGTTTCGAGGTGGTTATGCTTCTCGTAGGATGGGTCTTTGATGTCGTGCATTTTCGGTGCGACTTTCACCAGCTTGACGTTTTCCAGCTTAGTGTTGAAGTACTCGACTTCCTGACCCGCGTCGTTGATTCTGTACCACTTAAACTCGGCGGACTTCAGGGTCTGACCGGTAGTCACCGCCTTGTACAGGTACGGGCTGGAGGAGTCGATTTCCTTGGTGAACAGGAATGGCGTGTGGATACGGGTACCGGTCAGCTTGCCGGTATTGTTATCGGTCGGGATATAGAGGCAGTGATCCTGAGCAACCACTTCGATACTGCCTTCACGATCATGGACGTCTACAGACCCTTTAATGTCCGCACCGCCGTCGTCTTTCAGCCACAGATAAACAGGAATAGCCATGGAATTACTCTCCATTGTGTTGTGATGCACCATCATCCTGAGATGGTGCCGGGTGTTTGTCGGGTATCTGACAGGCATTGGCCTGCGGTACCAGACTGATCTCGACACGGCGGTTGAGCGCACGCCCGCCCGTGGTGTCGTTGGTTGCGACAGGACGACTTTCGCCATAGCCCTGCACTGCAAAACAGCTTTCCGGCACGTCGCCGGTGTCACGCATCCAGTTGCGTACCGCTTCGGCACGGTTCAGAGACAGCGTCTGATTGAGTTGCGGATTGCCGGTGTTATCGGTATGGCCAGACACGACAATCAGCCAGCCCGGCTTCGCTTTGATGCCGACCAGTGAATTCACCAGCATTTTGGTGGAGCCCGCTTTCAGCACCGATTTGCCGGAATCGAACAGCGACATACTGTCGAGCTGCACAATTTTCGGTACCGGTTTGGGTTTCGGCTGTGGTTCAGGCGGCGGGGGTGGAGGTGGAGGCACATACGAGCGGATCGCATCCAGCACCGGCAATCGCAGACGCTCGCCCTGATACAACCCCAGGCTAAGCCGGGCCGGTACGCCATTGCGCGCCCAGTCATCCAGCAGAGCCGCATCGTCACGTAAGACGGCAACGGCGTCGGCTTTAGGTCCGAAATCCTTCATCGGTATGCGGTGATAGCGAGCAATATCGAAGCTCACACGCTGCAGCAGTTGGCGATTGTTCCAGCCACTGCTGAGCAGCGCGGCAATGGCCGCCAGCGTGAAAATCCCGAACGCATAACGCCAGGTGCGGCCTTGAGAAGTTAACCCCCGCCCTGCCGGCAGCAGCGGCAGGATAAAATCCGGGAATGGGGCGTTCACCGTCCTGTCCGTGCCTACCGGCTGCCAGCCAGCCACCTGTTGCAGGGCGGTGTGGCGGGACAACCATGCTGTCCAGGCCGATGCTGCCAGACTTCCGGCAAGAATCGGGCCTATTCCCCACAGCACCGCCGTGGGTGCGATGACCGGAATATCGGGATTCTCATCCATAAAGACGGCTTTGACGTGCTGATGGAACCAGCTCATCAGGCTGTTGATCAGCACCTGTTGCTGCATCGCTGGTGCACCGCCGGTGGTGACCCATGCGGCAATTGAGTTTGGTGCTGAAGACTCACGCCAGACCCTGACGCCTTCACCCGTCATAGCCGCCTGCCAGAGCAGGTCATTTGTCATCGCGCTACCGATCTGACCGTTCAGAACCAGCGGCACGGAGTGTCCGGTTTGCTTACGCAGCTGGCTGATTTGCCAGCGCAGGGTCAGCAGGCAAC
Organism: Pantoea brenneri; assembly: GCA_002095305.1. GTDB lineage: Bacteria > Pseudomonadota > Gammaproteobacteria > Enterobacterales > Enterobacteriaceae > Pantoea > Pantoea brenneri. The sequence continues at coordinate 32,429 of MIEI01000041.1, read as the reverse complement.
GGGAAAGTCGCTCGCTGTCAGCGTGCTTCTGCGGGCAAACACTGACCATCACCGACAACTGAGGTCCCCAGTCAGGACGCAGCCGCAGGACCTGACGAGCTGCCTGCTCCAGATTCTGAGGGTCCTCCACGCGAATCCAGCACCCCTGCGTGACCGTGAGCACCAGTGACTGATGAGGCCAGACCTGCGGCAGATCGCCACAGACCAGCACCACCGGCTGACGGTAAGTGGCTTCAGGTAGATCATCCAGAGGCAGGGTGTCATCGTGCTCAGCACGACGACTTTTGACATACCAGAACGCCAGGATAAGCCCCAATAGCGCCACCAGAATGAGCACAGAAACCAGTCGGGATACCGGCACAAAACCCAGGCAGACCACTGTACTCAGCAGGGCGGCCCACATCGCAAGCCCGCGCTGCTGTGCAGGGCTCATTTCACGGCCCCCGGCAACAGGGTCAGTAGCGTCTGATCCAGCCAGTGATCCAGTGCCCACCAGAGCGCGGCGATCACCACCACGCTCAAGCCAATACGAATGGGCCATGACGCCAGCCAGCCTCCCATCCCTCGTCCGGCACGGCTTTCCGCCAGTACCGGATGCGTTTGCGGATAGCTGTATGGCGTGACATGTTCACTGAGTATGTTGATGAGTTTCTGGCGTTCCGGGTCGTTCAGCGAGCGGAAACTACCGAGGAATCCCACCATCATGACTCGCTGGAAGCAGGTCACAACAGCGTGGTCAGGAACCGGTTCACGTAGCACATCACGCATCCGATCGCACAGTGTGTCGCCAGCGTCCATAGTGCCGAGGAAATACCCCTGCAGCGGAATGTCATACCATTGCACACAGGCGTCATCCTCCACACCGCGACCTTTGACCACCTCATCGATCAGCGCACACTGTGCTGTGAGAATATGATGACAACTGGCTTCATCGAGTTCACTCGCTTTAAGCTCACGCTGCACGCGCTCCACATCAGCAATACAGCGATCCCACAACATCCGGCCTTCACCGTCCTGAAACTCCGGGCCGTTACGCAGGCTGATCACCTGCAGTAAGGTGTCCTGAAGCAGCATATCGATATCAACAGATGCGGCAGTACTGCCTTGAGATGCACTCATGTTCTCAGTACCGCAAAGAGTTCAAGTTCAGGCTCGCCGAGCATTCCAGGAACGTAAAACATGCAGGTGCCACCCTGGAGCATTTCGGTGGCCAGTGGATGAGAGGCATCAAGGCTGAAATACTGGTTTTCCAGACGCAGTGGAATCGCTGCCGGCACATGGCGCAGCGGCGTCAGAGGTACACCCACCCGCGATGAATTAACGATACTCCTGACATGATCGGGACTGCCGGCCTTGCACTGACGCGGGAACTGCTCCTGCAACTGCGCCACGGGCAACGGCGATCGCACGGAGAGGTAGTAATCCGCCCCTTCGCGCAGGCGTGGGTCATGCAGACGAGCCTGCCAGAAGTGAAGTCGGGCATCATGCTCGAGCTGAATCGCCACCACTCGCGATGGCAGGCTGGCTTCCAGCAGGTCGCCCAGTAGATCAAACAGCGGCGGGAAGACGTTATTCAACTTCTCATGCTGCCAGACCGGGATGCGCTCACCTGGTGCTCCAGCGAGAAGGTCAGCAGGCTGCCAGCCAGCCGGGCCAGCTCAGGATAAAGACGTTCAGGCGGGCTTTGCAGGTGGCGCTGAAACTGTCCCAGCACCGGCTCCGCACTGTTCAGGGCATTGAGCAGCCAGAACAGAGACACATCAGCCACGGCAAAATCGGCCATGCGCTCGTTACTTTCCCGGCGCATATCCATCAGCCGACTCAGACGAGCGCGCAGTTGCGTCATCAGCTGTTCCAGCTGTGTCACCAGCCATCGGCTGCCCTGCAGAGTCAGCAGTGGCGGAAGCCAGGTTTCATCGGGTTCCCAGTTCCCCTGTGAATCCTGCTGCAGACGAGCGACCGGACAGGTCAGGTAATCGCTGTTGTTCTGATGGGCGAAACGCAGAGTCAGCTCTGGCTGCATCACCGCAATCTGGCGGGTGTCGTCTCCAAAGGCATTGCGGACATCCCGCCAGCGCTGGCGATAACGAACAGGACGCTCGGCCACCTCATCAGGTTTGAGGCAGTTACCGCCATTCGATCGCAGCAGCGGAAGAGCCAGAACCACCCGCTCCTCATGTGAAGCGCTTTCAAGCGACAGTACCGGTGGCAGCTCGTCGGCATTGTCAGTATCAATCAGCGTACCGTCCTGAAAACGGACATGCAGATGACGAGCCTGCAGACGGCCCAATTTTAGTGCTTCCGGTTCGAAAGCGACATTTATCACTCCCCAGGGCTGTGATAAACCCAGTCGGGCGATACATTCCACAGACCAGGCCGCATAGGCAGCCTGTTGCTGGAAGTGCTGGGGAGAGACCATCTGGCCCCTGCCCCATAATGGTTGTTCCGTTTTCATTAGCTTCCTGCCTTAGCTTACGATTTGGCTTTCGGCATCTGGGAAACCAGCGACAGATTGACGTCCATGCCTTCCACCTGGAAATGCGGCACGGCGAACAGTTTTACGCGGAAGAAGCCGGGGTTGTCCTCGATATCTTCAACCACTACTTTTGCATCACGCAGCGGGTGTGACGCCTGCAACTCGTCGCCCGGATCGGTCATTTCAGTCACCAGACTGCGCACCCAGGTATTGAGCTCCAGCTCGAGTAAACGGCGATCCTTGGTGGTGCCGATGTTTTCGCGCTGAATGAGCTTCAGATAGTGCGCGATACGTGACAGCAGGAAGATATAGGGCAGACGGGCGTTGATGCGGCTGTTGGCCGTCGCATCTGCCGTGTCGTACAACGCCGGCTTTTGGGTGGAGTTGGCAGAGAAGAAGCAGGCGTAATCGCGGTTTTTGTAGTAGGACAGCGGGATGAAACCAAGGTTGGCGAACTCAAATTCACGGGTTTCCGGAATCATCACTTCAGAGGGGATCTTCACCTGATTACCGGTACCGAGATCGTACAGATGGATAGGCAGATCCTGCACAGCGCCGCCGGCCTGCGGACCCCGGATTTGCACACACCAGCCGTTGTTGATGAAGCTTTTCACCATGTTGGCAGCAAAAGCAAACGAAGCATTGGTCCACAGGTATTTATCGTGATCCGGCCCCTTTACTTCCTCAATGTAATTGAAGCTGCGCACCGGCACGGTATCAGGTCCGTAAGGCAGGCGCCCCAGCACGCGTGGCATCACCAGCCCGATATAGCGGCTGTCGTCCGTTTCACGGAAAGATTTCCATTTGATGTATTCTGCCCGGTCAAAGTAGTTGCCAATATCTTTAATGGCCGCCACCTCTTCCATTGAGCTTTTCAGGAAGAACTGCGGGCCGGCAGAGCCGATAAACGGCATATGTGCCGCTGCGGACACCTCGAGATGTTGCGCAGCAGGGCGATATCCTGCGCCGAGGCATCAAATTCAAAGGCAGAAATCAGCGCGGCAATCGGCTCGCCACCCGGGCTGTCGTACTCTGCGGTATAGGTATGCTGGTATAATCCGCTCTGAATAATCTCCGGCGCGTCTTCAAAATCCTGACGCATATCCTCTTTAGACAGGTCAAGTAACTCAATTTTGACGTTCTGACGGAAGTCAGTTTTGTCCACCAGCGACTTCAGCCCACGCCAGGTACTTTCTGTTTTCTGAAATTCCTCATGATGCATCACCGCATCCAGCTGGCGGCTGATCTGGTAATCAAGCTCGGCGATATGGTGGTCAATCAGCGTCTTATCCAGCTTTTCAACTTTTGAACCCGATTTAGTCAGGCACTCAAGGAAAACCTGCATTCCGGCGGTCAGTCGCTCATCAGCGGTGGCATCAGACATCGCCTGGCTGTCCTGCCAGATATCCAGGGCGCTCAGTTCAGAGACCGGGTTCAGGTTGATTTTTTCAAACAAGGAGGCATACACGCCCCCGGCTTCCGGACGTTCCAGCACGATGCTTTCGCTACCCGCGGCATTCTCATTTTTTACAGACATCAGCATTTCCTTCATTAATCCGTTAAATCATCGGGACCGTTACGGCTGTTTCGGTGCCAGAGCAGATAACTCACCGCGCAATTCAGCGCTGAGCGCCGGGTCGAGCAGGATTTTTTCCAGCTCTTTACGGAAGGTCACGTTGTCCAGCAGGTTAGCTTTGAGGTCACGGAGCAGATTGCGCATGGCGAGCATGGCCCGGAGTTGCGGGATTTGACGCGCAATCTGTTCTGGCTCGAAATCTTTCATCTCACTGAAGGAAAGGCTGACACTTTCTTCGCTGCCATCGCCGGCCAGGGTGTTTTCGACTGACAGATGAACGGCAGGCAAGAATCCTGTCATTACGCTGTCGAAGTTGTTTTTATTGACGCTGACGGTCTCACGTTCCGACACCGGACGTTGCTCTGCGCCATTGCTGTAATCGCCGATTACCATCAGCTTGAGCGGGAGTTCGATTTTTTTCTGTGCGCCGCCGGTATGCAGGCTGAGCTGGATGTTAACGCGGGCCTTAGGGATCTCGGACTGATAGGAGTTAGACATGGCTGTCCCTGTTCTATGGAGTAATAGAAGCGGTTAATGCCACTGAAAAATTAATAAGAAAGACTTACCTTTAAACAACCACTTCCCCATTCACGCTACCCGAAAACACGAGTCTGTAATCGGGCAGATTCCATTCATCAGCGAGCATGACACCTGTTTTTAAGCCTTTCTCTGAAAATTTAAAATTTCAGATAAGTACTCATTGACGAAGTTTAGAAACATTGGTTGTGTGATTGGAAATGAAAAAATGTAACTAAAGCTTACAAGATGCAAGTTTAACAACAATAGATCATCAAATTGATTTATAAGAATTTTCTCAAGAAATACTCTACAAACCCCATGAGATAAGGGTGTGCGCTAATTGATCAATGTAACTCGCCGTTTAAAATCGTATAAAGCCTCATCACTTTCCTGTGGAATGTGATCCTCTGCTTTTTATGTAAATATGAGAGCCGGGTCGTAGGCCGGTAAACGAAATGTTCACCATTGTGTTGAAAGTGGATTTTTTGTTTTTACTTAAACATTGCTTAATATTATTTTTGTGCATAAAGAGAGGGAAATGTAACTGCTCGTCGTCTCTTATTGAGCAGAAGGCTGGCATCCGGCGCACGCTGAAGTGATGCTAAACTTTGGCGGCAGAGATGACCCGAATAAGAGACTGTCAGATTGAAAAAGCGGCTGACCGCAGTCATGCTGGATCAGGAGAGGATGCTCAGAGCGGTGAAGCGGTGTGCTGACAACAAATCCGCAGCGTAGAATGAGTAAAATCAGATGAGTTTTGACCCCGATTTATCAAAACGAGGACCAAAGGTGTGAAAAAGAAAATTACCCTGCCCCAGTTTGGTCAGCAGGCTGATGCAGAGGTGTTCGGCAATAAAATCACCATACGCTATGAGGGCAATGAATCCTTTCCCAGAGGCCTCAAAATAAATGAACAGTATTATGTGGTGATTGATGGCGAGGAAAAAACCATGACGCTGGTGCGCAAGCCAATGGGCTCATGGCAGTTCACTCTTCAGTAACGACCTGTCGCTGAAAACCACCTCGCTTCGGCGAGGTTTTTGTTGTCTGGCCGCCACCAGACGTTGCACCACAACGGCCAGTCGCTAAGCGCGTTGTAACGTTATCGCAGTCTGCGGTTATTGCCGCAAAACGCGGCGTCTATCAATCCGGCTGATGAGGCTTTGCCTTGCGGTAAGCCGAGGGCGTAACGCCGTGTACCTGACGAAAACGGTGGCTGAAGTGGCTGGAAGAGTGAAAACCGCACTGCAACGCGATGTCAGTAAGGGTTAATGCTGGCTGCGTCAACAGCATCCGGGCACGCAGCATACGGCGTCGCATCACAAACTGATGAGGGGCCTCACCCGCTGAGTGACGAAACATACGGGCAAAGTGATACTCACTCAGTGCCGCTTCGCTCGCCAGATCGGCCAGCGTTAACGGCTGATCGAGATGCGCATCGATAAATTCAAGAACCCGACGCAATACGGCAGGCGCCAGCCCGCCCCGCACCTGAGGCAGTTGCCACTGTACTTCGCTATATTCCTGCAGCAGATGAGTCAGTAATAACGTTGTCGCACTGCTCAGCGTGAGCTGGCTTGCAGGCTGTTGCCAGTCGCAGCTCAGCAAAAAATGCCGATAGAGCTGGGTAATGCGCGGGTCGGCAGAGAAGATTTTCTCGTGCAGATTTAGCTTCGCCGGACTGCGATCCCATACCTGCTCAGCCAGCTGGCGCAGCTGGGGCTCGCTGCAGTAAAGGTGAACAAAGGCGAGATCGGCACGCAGATCCCAGGTCGATTCTATCCCCGCCGGCATCAGGCAGAAACGATCCGGTCCGCCGCCATTACGCCAGCCCTGCGCGGTTTTATGCCAGGTATCGTAGCCCCCTTCCACATACAGACTCAGCGTATGGTGATCGCTGAGCGTCGTGACGCGATCGCCGCTGTTAAACCAGGCCGCCAGTTGCAGACCATTTCGCAGCTCCACCCGATCGCGCAGCTGCGCTTTATGGCGTTGCAGGGTTTCAAACGTCTGGTAAGTACGCATCCGGGTATCAGCTTCAGGGGAACAGAGTGCCAGTTTACGGATCTGACGGGACAGAGAACAGACCACATCGGGACGCATCATAAAAATGCGCAAGATTTTGCAAATCTGCCGCAGCCTGATGCAAGCGCCGCCTGCGCTAAAGCCGCACACTGCGGGCTTTAGGGTAAGGAACGCGACGATGAATCTGTTTTTATATCTCTCGGTGGTGCTGATCTGGGGCACCACCTGGATTGCCATTTATGCGCAACAGTCGGTTGGCACCAGTGCGGTGACCGTTGCCGTGTTCTGGCGCTTTTTACTGGCTTCAGTGGTGATGTTACTGCTGCTTAAAGCGGTGAAGCGCCTGCATCGCCTGAGCCTGCACGATCATCTGTTCTGCCTGCTGCAGGGCGGCTGCGTGTTTGGCTTCAACTTTGTCTGCTTCTATTACGCGTCCGGGTATATCAGTAGCGGGCTTGAGTCGGTCATTTTTTCCATGGCCGTGATGTATAACGCCATCAATAGCTGGATTTTCTTCGGCCAGCGCCCTTCGCCGCGTCTGATTCCGGCGGTGTTGCTGGGTATGGCAGGCATCGTGGCGCTGTTCTGGCATGACCTGCGTGAAACCCAGGCATCTGGTGAATTGTTGTGGGGAATGGGATTGAGCGCGCTCGGCACGCTGGGCTTTTCGTTCGGCAATATGATCAGTCAGCGCCATCAACGGCGGCAATGCGATGTGCTGACCACCAACAGTTATGGCATGTTGTATGGTGCGCTGCTGATGGCGCTGGTGTCACTGCTGCAGGGCGTTTCACTCTACCCTACCTGGAACGGGCAATGGCTGGCGGCATTGAGCTATCTGGCGATAGTTGGGTCGGTGATCGGTTTTGGCGCCTACTTCACGTTGGTGGGTCGCATCGGTGCCAGCCGGGCCGCCTATACCACGGTGCTGTTTCCGCTGGTTGCGCTGGCTTTCTCTACCCGTTACGAGGGGTATCAGTGGCATGCCAGCGCCATCCCTGGCCTTGTCATGATTTTGCTGGGCAACCTGGTGATGTTTGCCCGCTGGCCGGCAAGCCGTCGCCGGGCTATCGTCTGACGAGGAGGCGGGCTGTGGCCCACGTCCGGATGAGCGTCATGCCCATTGCTGCTGTTGAATGAGTTTTTGTGGTTGGTTGATTGCCTTACGTGCAATCCAGTAGAGCAGAACACGCTCATCGTCACTATCGCGATCGGCCATCGACAGCAGTTTGAGCGCCAGCGTCGATTTGGTCACAGGCTGTTGTTCAGCACTCAGTTCAATCACTGCCTGACCGATAATGCAGCAAACTTCATCCTCACTGGTGATGGATTCATATGTCCGGTCTTTCATATTTCCTCCTGATAAGTGAACCCTTAGCCTGGCAAAAAATCTGGAAAGCTGCAGGCATAATCGCCTGAGTGAAACATTATCTTACGGCTACTTACCCTTACTTATTAAACTGCCGCTTTGGTTATCTTGCAGCGGAGGCCGTTCATACCCTCTCAGCGGCATTTCATGCCGCGCCTGCTTCCGTTCATGCCGTTGTTCGCCACGCGCGCGTAAGGCTGCCCTATTCTGTCCGCAGTTTCCAGATTCCCGGACGGGAGAGAAAATCATGAACCAGACTCAACAGGCTTCGCACCAGCGCACCCGCTGGCTCACACTGATCGGAACGGTGATTACCCAGTTCGCACTGGGATCGGTTTATACATGGAGTTTATTCAACGGCCAGCTGTCGCAAAAGCTGGATGCCTCGATCAGTCAGGTGGCGTTTTCGTTTGGCCTGCTGAGTTTAGGCCTGGCTATCGCCTCGTCGCTGGCGGGAAAATTGCAGGAGCGTTTTGGTGTACGCCGCGTCACTATCGGTGCCGGTATCCTGATGGCATCAGGATTCTGGCTGACCGCCCATGCAGACAACCTGATGATGCTCTACCTCAGCGCTGGCCTGCTGGTCGGTCTGGCTGATGGCGCCGGTTATCTGATGACGCTGTCGAACTGTGTGAAGTGGTTCCCGGAGCGCAAAGGTATGATTTCGGCCTGCGCAATTGGTGCATACGGACTTGGCAGTCTGGGCTTCAAATTTATCTGCGGCGCGCTGCTGACCCGTGTCGGTCTGGAACAGACCTTTATTATCTGGGGCGTGCTGGCGATGACGATGATTATACTCGGAGCCCTGCTGATGCGTGATGCCCAGCCACAAAGTGCCGCCAGCGCCAGCCAGCAGCAGGCACGCGATTACACGCTGGCCCAGTCGGTACGTTTGCCACAGTACTGGATGCTGGCGCTGATGTTCCTGACTGCCTGCATGAGCGGTTTGTATGTGATTGGCGTGGCGAAGGATATCGGTGAAGGGCTGGTACATCTGAGCACGCAGACTGCTGCCAATGCCGTTACGGTGATTGCCATTGCTAACCTGAGCGGGCGTCTGGTGCTGGGTATCTTATCTGACAGGATGTTGCGTATCCGGGTGATTTCGCTGGCGCAGGTGGTTTCGCTGGCGGGAATGAGCGTACTGCTGTTTACCCACATGAATGAAACGACCTTCTTCCTATCGTTAGCCTGCATCGCCTTCAGCTTCGGCGGCACCATTACCGTATTTCCCTCGCTGGTCAGTGACTTTTTTGGCCTTAACAACCTGACCAAAAACTATGGCCTGCTCTATCTCGGCTTTGGTATTGGCAGCGTAATGGGCTCACTGGTGGCGTCGCTGTTTGGCGGCTTTACCGTCACCTTTAGCCTGATTATGACCCTGCTGGTGATCTCACTGTTACTGTCATTGACCATTCGCTTACCGCATCAGCCTGTGACGGGTAAAGCGGTGTTGCAGCGCCACTAATGTTTACGGGCCGCGTCCACGCGGCCCTTTCGGATCAGCCGCGGAAACGCGGCTCTGCGATGCCCGCCACGTCGACCTCAACCGCAAAAATATCGCCTGACTCAGGATAGCGTGCCAGTTCTTCTTCGGTGCGATCTTCACGCGAACTGGTGATAAACAGGGTTTTCAGATCCGCCCCGCCAAACGCCACCATGGTAGGCCATTTCACCGGCAGCAGGATTTCTTCCACAATTTCGCTGCTTTGCGGATCAATACGCACCACCCGCCCGCCGTCGAACTGGGCTGACCAGTAATAGCCCTCACTGTCGACCGCGGCGCCATCCGGTAAGCCGCCGGCGGCATCGAAGCGGCGGAAAACGCTGCGCTCGCCCGGTTCACCCTGGCTATCTAACGGATAGCGATAGAGCACCTCGTTGGGCGTGTCGCTGTGATACATCCAGCGACCATCGGGAGAGAACGCCACGCCGTTAGAGATTTTGATGTCCCGCGCTTTGACTTCCAGCGTCAGTTCCGGCGTAACCCGGCATAACAGTCCGCCGTTTTTATCCTGCGGTTCCCACAGGCTGCCACACCAGAAATTGCCCCAGGGATCGACACGGCCATCATTAAAGCGACTGCGCGCGGCTTCACCTGGATTATCCGCCACCTTCTGTTGCGGTTTACCCTGCGCATCCAACAGCCAGACGCCGCTGCGCAAGGCGGCAATCAGGCCGCCCTGTTCACGTAAGCCGATACAGCCCACCTCTTCAGGCTGGGGAAACGTCTGCAGTTCGCCACTGACCGGGTCAAAACGGTGAATCGCCGGTGCCAGAATATCGACGCACCACAGCACCTGCTCCTCTGTTGACCAGAGCGGGCATTCACCCAGTTCCGCCTGCAACGCCAGTACATTTTTCACTTCATGCGCCATGTTTCTCTCCTGTTGAAAACGTCTGCTAATAATGTAGCTATAATTTATTTTAAATGAGAATTATTTTCGCTTGCTTTTAAGATTATTCTCGCTGAGAATAATCGCTATTCAGCCCTTTCTTATTTCCTTCTCTTTTTGCGGCGTCATTTTTCGCAAACAGAAATATTCAGTAATATCTGCATAAATAACTCTACATTTCCTGCATCTTCACTCCACTTTTCCAGCGTAATGTCGTAGTCATTGGAAAAGAGGAGACGTTTCCTATGAAAAGATTAATTAAAGTCGCGTCGGTAGTCGGGCTGATAACATTATTAAGCGGCTGTATTATCGAACCTCGTCACGACAATGGCTGGCATCACGGGGGCGGCGGGTATCATGGAGGCTATCACGGTGGGTATCATGGCGGACATCATCACCGCTAACGGGCAAAGACGTCACACAGCATAATATAAAAATAGAAAAATTAAGGGCGGGATAATTATCCCGCCCATTTTATTTAGCTTTTGACCGCATAATTACACTGGAACCAGGCTTTCTTTAGCCCAGGAATATGACTGTCCTGGGCAGGTAGCGATTCCACTTTATCGAATCCTTTCTTATTACAGTAATTTGCCAGGTCAATTTCCATCGCATCCCGATTGACTTTTAACGGGTCAAACCGGTACTGGACAGTATTTGAGCTGGCATCTTCGTCAATACGTTCAAATGCCCCGGGTTTACTGGCGGTACAACCGCTCAGCAAAATAAGCGCCAGCGCGCCAATAATCTGTTTTTTCATTTATTTATCCTCACAGTGCTGCGCAGTGTAAATCGCAGCACCTCGCGCATCCATAAGACTAATGCGCGAAAACCAAAACTTGACAAGCTTTTACCGATTAATGCGATTCGATTAAACGGCTATCGCTATCATAGTGAGCATGACATGATGCATTCAGACAAAACGAAGTCTGCACCACACCAGGTAATAGCCAAAATAAGAACGTAATCCTGACCTTTGTGCCCGCGCTACGCGGGCTTTTTTACGTCGGTAACTAACCGGAAACCGCAAACATTCTACGTAACAGGTTGGCCGCGCGCTTGTCAGGTAATGCGAGAATCGCGCTGTAGAGATCGATCGACATGGCGCACATTGATGAGCGATCAACGGCGGTATCGGCTGGCATATTCAGCTGCTGCAGCTTATCGCCCCAGCGCTGATAAAGCTGCGCAACCACCTGTTTCAGATCGCGCTGCGCCAGCACGCTGTCCATTGGCTGCTGCTGAGGTGCGCTGTTAAGCAGTAATTGCTCCATCGCCTCGGCCTCTTTGTGATTAAGCGACGGCGGCAGGATTTTCACTAAATTGACGCCGCCATTGACCTGCGGATAGAGAAAACGGAAGCACAGGCCAGGATCGCGGGCATTGAGCGCCTGCATCTCCTCTACTGACACGCCAATGTAATTCACCACCGCCGCATCGGTTCCCCGCATCAGCCGCTGATTAATCACATCAAGCAGCCAGCCGCGCAGTTCGCCCGTCGCCTGTTCAACCGGTTCACCCGCGCGGACCCGGCGCGTCAGTTCCTGCGTCAGCAGCTGCCACAATGCCGGTTCCTGGGTTTGCAGTACCCGATATCCGGGCGTCTGTGCCAGGTAACTGGCCGCCTGATCATGCTGCCGTGCCTGCTGCTGCTGCGGCACGGCCCAGCTGAACCATAGCAGATTAGCCGCCACCAGCGGCAGCAGAAAAAGGATTAGCCCCTGCCACAGTCGCAATCGGGTGGTTTTAATCAGCACAATAATAATCAACGCCAGCAGCACAAAGGCGGCCAGCGTAATAACCAGCAGAGAGGTCATGCTACGGTATTAATCCTTACGCACATCAATCAGCACCGGACAGTGAGCACGCTCAATCACCGCCGCGCTGACCGAGCCTTTTAACAGTCGGTTAAAAGAAGAGAGATGGCGGCGTCCCATGATAATCATGCTGGCCTTGAGCTGGAGTGATTGCGCAATAATCGTGTCGGCTGCTTCACCGGCCAGAATCATACCGCGCGCATTAATGCCGGCCCGCAGCAGCGGTGCCAGAGCATGGCGCACCACCAGTTCCGCCGTGTTCTGCTCATCCTGCGCCGCGACAAAATCGGCCGGATCTTCACCGGCATCAATTTCCATCGGTTGATTGCAGGAAGAGTACGCCGGATCGACGCAGCACAGCACCACCACTTCTGCGTGGTGTGCCAGCGCCTCTTCAATGGTCAGCGCAACCACTTTTTCGGTTACCGGCGAATGATCAATGGCCATCAACAGGGTTTTCATCGAGTGCTTATCCTTCTACAGCGGCGATTTTGCCAATTTCACGCACCAGCGCGTCTTTACACTTCAGCATTTCATCACGAAAACGATCTTCGTGTCGGTGGAAGCGTGCAGAGGGCACCAGCAAAGAGACAGAGAAGCGGCCAAACAGCGTATCGAGGGCAAACGCCATGGTCGAGATGCCTTCCAGCGTTTCACCGCGATCGACGGCAATGCCGGTTTCGCGCACTTCATTGATCAGTTGCAGCAGCTGCGGCAGGGTTTTGACCGTCATCTCGGTTAACTCCCGCCAGGCTTCGCCGACAATCACCCGAACGTCTTTATCGCACTCTAACGCCAGCAGCGCTCGTCCGCCGGAGGTGCTGTAGAGCGGCAGGTTGAGTCCCATGTGCGGCACCACGCGCAGCTCACGCGAGGCGATCACACAGTGAACAATAGCCAGCTGAGTACCGCTGGCGCGCGCCAGCGAGACGGTTTCATTGGTATCGGCAGAGAGTTTCTCCAGCAGCGGCCGGACCAGATCGACCACGTCGGTGTGCACGCTGGAGATCAGCTTCAGCAACGCCGGGCCAAGCCGCAGGCCACCGGCACCGCTGCTGCGCACCAGTTCTGCACTGTCGAGTGCGGCGACAATCCGCTGCACGGTGGAGCGAGGCAGATCGACTGCCTGCGCGATCTCACCCAGGCTCATGCCGCCCGGCTGTTCGCCCAGCGCATTCAGAATTTTTGCCGCACGTGCGATCACCTGGATACCGCCCGTTTTTTCATCCTCACGGCTGGAGGGTTGATGTGCCATAGCGTCGTCCTTTTTAAGCTGCCCTACTGTAGCGCGATCGGCGCACTTTTTACAGCCTGTACCACATTGCAATACACCATACCGGGATGTAATATTACGCCCTGTACCACATTGCAATACACTGCATCAAAATAACGAGAACACTTACTATGAATGCTAAGCCAGCCACCGTGCCGGCACCCCATCCGTTTACGCTGCGCCTGGCGTTGGGGTTAGTCGGCGTGTTGATCGCCGCCCTGACATCAGGGCTGAACGATCGCGTCAGCGATATCGCTCTGGCCGATATCCGTGCTGCGATCGGTATCAGTTACGATCAGGGTAGCTGGATTATTTCCGCCTATCAGGCGGCAGAAGTAGCGGCGATGATGATCGCGCCATGGTTCGCCGTCACGCTATCGCTGCGGCGCTTTGCGCTCGGCGTGTCGGCGGGCTTTATGCTGACCGGGATCCTGCTGCCGCTGGTGCCAGATCCGACGCTGTTTATTGGCCTGCGGGTGCTGCAGGGACTGTTTGGCGGCGCGCTGCCGCCGATGCTGATGACCGTTGCCCTGCGCTTTTTACCACCGCCGATTAAACTGTTTGGCCTGGCCGGATATGCACTGACCGCCACCTTTGGCCCGAACATGGCGGCGTCCCTGGCATCATTATGGACCGATCACGTCAGCTGGATGATGGTGTTCTGGCAGGTGGTGCCGGGCATGCTGATCGCCATGCTGCTGATTGGCTGGGGTCTGCCGCAGGACCCGCTGCGTCCCGAACGTTTCCAGCAGATCGATCTGTTTGGCATGGCCACCGGCTGCAGTGCTATCGCCCTGCTGGTGCTGGTGCTGACCCAGGGCGAACGCCTCGACTGGCTCAACTCCCCGCTGATCGTCGGGATGCTGCTGACCGCACTGCCGCTGCTGCTGGTATTTCTGATTAACGAGTGGTTTCACCCGCTGCCGCTGTTTAAGTTGCAGATGCTGAAACGTCATAACCTGGCGCATGGCCTGCTGGCGCTGGCCTGCATACTGACCCTTTCGCTGTCAGGCTCGGCGCTGCCTTCCGCCTACTTTGCCCAGGTTGAGGGCTTTCGTACCCTGCAGTTTGCTCCGCTGGCGCTGACGGTTGGCCTGCCGCAACTGCTTATTGCACCACTGGTAGCGGCGTTGCTGAATATCCGCTGGATCGACTGCCGCTGGATGCTGGCAGCGGGAGTGGGTCTGCTGGTGACGTCCTGCTTGCTGGGTATGCAGGTCACCAGTGACTGGGCGCGACAAAACTTCTGGCTGCTGCAAGTTTTACAGGCATTCGGTCAACCGATGGTGATTGTGCCGATTCTGATGAGTGCCACCAGCGTTGTCGCGCCGCCAGAAGGCCCGTTCGCCTCAGCGATGTTTAACACGGTGCGCGGTTTTTCCAGCATCGCCGCCTCGACGCTGGTTGAAGTATTCCTCAGCCACCGCGAGCAGTTTCACTCCAATATTTTAATTAACCAGGCAGCCAGTCGTCCGTGGCTGATGACCGCATCCAGCAGCAGTCAGGCCAGTAGCAGTCAGCCGTTACTGCCGGACGGCAGCATCAGCGCCAGTGAAAATATCAGCGGTTTCGCCACGCTGGTGAAACATCAGGCGACGGTACTGAGCCTGAGCGACAGCTGGCTGATGCTGATTGGCTTTGCTGGCTGCCTGTTATTACTGACCGCCATCCTGCCTAAACGCGTCTGGCCGCCTCAAACCCTGATTCAACCCCCATCCCGGAATAACTGAATATGCGTACTTTAATAATGAGAAAAACAGTGCTGCTGAGTCTGCTGCTGTTGGTTTTACTGGCGATAGCGTGGGTGATCGGCTCGATGATGACCCGAAACGATCACCGCACCGACGATGCTTACGTCAATGCCGATTACACCCTGGTGGCACCGAAAGTGTCGGGCTACATCAACACCGTGCTGGTGCAGGACAATCAGCAGGTTAAGGCCGGAGAACTGCTGGCCACGCTCGACGATCGGGACTATCGCGTGGCGCTGGAGAGCGCCAGAGCCGACCTGCAGGTTAGCGAGGCAAAACTGCTGAGCAGTCAGGCGCAGCTGGAACAGCAGCAGTCGGTGATTGAGCAGCAGAAAGCCAGCGTGGCCGCCAGCCAGGCCTCAGCGCAGTACGCCGGCCAGAGCGCCGATCGCTATAACCGACTGTATAAGAGCGGCACCGTTGCTGCTGACGATCAGCAGAAAGCCAGCTCAACCCAGCGTTCGGCGCTGGCGGCAGTACGCCAGAATCAGGCGGCGCTGGCATCGGCAGTAAAACAGGTTGGCGTATTGCAGGCGGCGGTCCGCTCCGCAGAGGCTGATGTGGCTGCGGCGAAAGCCAGTGTCGATCAGGCCGGGCTGAATCTTTCCTATACCCGGATCGTCGCACCCGTGGCCGGCATGATCGGACAGCGCTCGGTACGCACCGGTGCCTACGTCTCGGCCGGCACCCGTCTGCTGGCGGTAGTCCCGCTGCAGCAGACCTACATCACCGCCAATTATCTTGAGACTCAGCTGAGCGACGTGCGGCCGGGACAGCGGGTGCGTATCCACATCGACGCCTTACCGGGCGAGACCTTTACCGGTCACGTGGACAGCATTGCGCCCGCCACCGGCGCTACTTTTTCGGCTATCTCCCCCGATAATGCCACAGGCAACTACACTAAAGTCGTTCAGCGTCTGCCGGTGAAAATTGTGCTGGAGAGTAACCAACCGCATCTGGCGCAATTACGTGTAGGCATGTCGGCGATCCCGGAAATTGAAGTGCCGTAAATTTGTGAGCAATATCTCAGAACGGACCTATTTCATTTAGGCAGGATTCCGCGTAAATTAGCGCTCGATCCTGTTCTGAATTATTCAGTTCGACCCGGAAAAGAGCAGACCGTTAATCCAGGCGGCGTTCTTTTTTCCAAATCTGTTCGCGTTGCACTGGCCTGGGATCGCCATCATCGTAACCGCTCAGAGGAGTTGCTTTGTGAAATATGCCTTGATGGGAATATCTTTTTTCGCGTTACTTTGGTTCGGAACCTTCGTTCTGCTGCTGAAGTAATGGCGTGACAGTGCCGCCAGGGGGCGACAAGCTTGTCGCCCCAGTTGGCTGTCAAATCTCTTCTTCCAGACTTTTTACGCTGCCCGGCAACACGCCATCGGCACGGAACATCGCTTTAATCCCCCGCACTGCCTGACGAATCCGGTCACTGTTTTCAATCAGTGCAAACCGCACATGCGTATCACCGTAATCACCGAAGCCGATGCCTGGCGAGACGCACACCTTGGCCTCCTGCAGCATATGTTTGGCAAACTCCAGCGATCCCATATGGCATAATGGTCGGGAATTTTCGCCCAGACGTACATTGAGGCTTTAGGATTGTCGACCATCCAGCCCGCTTCATGCAGTCCTTTGACCAGCACATCACGGCGGCGTTTATACTGCTCAGCGATATCGCGCACGCATTGCTGATCGCCTTCCAGCGCCGCAATAGCCGCCACCTGCAGCGGCGTGAAGGTGCCGTAGTCGTGGTAACTTTTGATACGTGCCAGCGCAGCAACCAGCTCTTTGTTACCGACCATAAAGCCGATGCGCCAGCCCGCCATGTTGTAGCTTTTTGACAGGGTAAAGAATTCGACGGCGACGTCACGCGCGCCCGGCACCTGCATAATCGACGGGGCTTTCCAGCCGTCATAAACGATGTCGGCATAGGCCAGATCGTGGATCACCAGTACGTTGTACTGCTTCGCCAGCGCTATCACCCGTTCGAAGAAGTCCAGTTCCACGCACTGTGCGGTCGGATTAGACGGGAAGCCGAGGATCATCATTTTTGGCTTGGGATAACTTTCGCGGATGGCGCGTTCCAGCTCATTGAAGAAGTCGACTCCCGCCACCAGCGGCACCGAACGGACCTGAGCCCCGGCAATCACTGCGCCGTAGATATGAATCGGATAGCTTGGGTTCGGCACCAGCACGGTATCGCCATGATCCAGCGTCGCCAGCATCAGGTGCGCCAGGCCCTCTTTCGAGCCGATGGTAACAATCGCTTCTGACTCCGGGTCAATTTCCACCTGATAACGATCGGCGTACCAGCGTGAAATTGCCCGACGCAGGCGAGGAATGCCGCGCGAAGTAGAGTAACCGTGGGTATCGTCACGCTGAGCGACCTGACACAACTTTTCAACGATATGCGGCGGCGTTGCCCCATCCGGGTTGCCCATAGAAAAGTCGATAATATCTTCGCCGCGCCGACGCGCAGCCATTTTCAGTTCAGCGGTGATGTTGAAAACGTAAGGGGGCAGACGTTCGATACGCGAAAAACGACGGGGTGTGCTGTTATCAGCCATGATGTCCTCTGGAGTACGTGAGCGCCCGGACCGTCCGAGCGACGCTGGTCACTGCGGTGACCTCTCAAGAACATAACGTGCCGATAACAACTTTGTCGAGGGTGGCGGAAAATATTTTTATTTTTGCGGATTCAGCCGTCCCAGCAGCCAATCGTTTACCCAGCGACCGTTCAGCAGATAATTATCCCGTAGCGTCCCTTCGAGCTGAAAGCCATTTTTTTCAAGAATGCGCCGCGATGCCCAGTTGCCTTCAATCACCATGGCTTTGAGCTTATGAAAGTCGGCCTCAAATAAAAACTGGCACAGCGCCGCCAGCGCTTCGCTGCCAAATCCCTGACCACAGTGGCGATGCAGCAGCATGTAGCCCACTTCCGCCTGGCGGTAAGGCTCCCATTCCGGGCTGCACCCAAACAGGCCAATCGGTTCGCCAGTATCGAGCCGGCGCGCCACCAGGCAGAGCATGTGAAAACTGCTGGCCTGCCAGGGGGCCAGTCGCTCATTAAAGCGCTGGCGAATATCCGCCTCATCAGGAATTTCGCTCACCCAGGTCATGGTGTCGCGGTCCCGATGCACAGCGCGGAACAGTTGCCAGTCCTCTGGCTGGAGTTTACTCAGGGCTAATCTGGCGGTGACGAATTGCATGCTCTGCTCCTGATGAGCGTGGTTTAACGACAGTCTCTGGCTCACTTATTGCGCAACATAGCAAACTGCCCCGCTGGCGACCAGTCCCGGCAGCCTGGAAAATGTTCCCCTTTATAGCACTCAGGCTTTCCCCTTTTCTTTATTTGATCACCATCATTGATCTGAAACATAAACCGGCATGGCGGATCGCCAGGATGCTAGCGGATCGCGATCACATTTTTTATCATAGGCCCACATTCCTTTGCCGATGAGTCGCCTGTGTCCTCCCACTTCACGATGTTACTGGCAGTGTTTGATCGCGCCGCATTGATGCTGATCTGTCTTTTTTTCCTGACGCGTACCCGTCTGTTTCGCCAGCTGCTGCAAAAAGATGAACACACCCTCTATGAGAAAGCGGTCGTAACCGCCATCTTTTCACTGTTTGCCCTGTTCAGCACCTGGTCCGGCGTGGAGGTTGATGGTTCTTTGCTGAATGTACGGGTGATTGCAGTTATGGCGGGCGGCATTCTGTTCGGGCCGTGGGTCGGTATCGCCACCGGCGTGATTGCCGGTCTCCACCGCTTTTTGATTGATATTCACGGCGTCACCTCGGTGCCGTGTCTGATCACCAGCATCATTGCCGGTCTTGTGGCGGGCGGCATTAACCGGCGGGTGCTGAAAGAGCATCGCTGGCGGGTGGGCATCATCGCCGGCATGCTGTGTGAAAGCCTGACCATGCTGCTGATTATCCTCTGGGCGCGCCCGACCTCACTCGGGCTGGCAATCGTATCGGAAATTGCGCTGCCGATGATCCTCGGTGCCTCCAGCATCGGCCTGATTGTGCTGCTGGTGCAGAGCGTAGAAGGCGAAAAAGAGGCGATTGCTGCCCGTCAGGCCAAGCTGGCGCTGGAAATTGCCAATAAAACCCTGCCGCTGTTCCGTCAGGTCAACAGCGATTCGCTGCGCAATATCTGTGACATTATCCGGCGCGAAATCAAAGCCGACGCGGTGGCGATGACCAATAAAAAACAGATCCTCGCCTACGTGGGTTATGGCGAACAGAACTATCAGCATGGCGATGATGACATCAGCCCGACCACCGCCCAGGCACTGGCCAGCGGTAAAATCATCATCAGAAACAATGATGAAGCGCACCGGACCAAAGATATTCACTCAATGATCGTCATTCCGCTGTGGGAAAAAGGCCAGGTAACCGGCACGCTGAAGATCTACTACCGCCGGGCGCACCGCATAACCGGTTCGCTAAAAGAGATGGCGATTGGGCTGTCACAGATTATCTCCACCCAGCTTGAAGTCTCCCGCGCCGAGCAACTGCGCGAGATGGCCAATAAAGCGGAACTGCGCGCGCTGCAAAGTAAAATAAATCCTCATTTCCTGTTTAATGCGCTGAATGCGATCTCCTCCTCCATCCGCCTCAATCCCGATACCGCCCGCCAGCTGGTGATCAATCTGTCGCGTTATCTGCGCTACAACCTGGAGCTGAATGATGATGAGCTGATCGACATCCGCAAAGAGCTGTGGCAGGTGAAAGATTACATCGCCATTGAGCAGGCGCGTTTTGGCGATAAGCTGACGATGATTTATGACGTCGATGAAGATCTGCACTTTTTACTGCCCAGCCTGCTGATTCAGCCGCTGGTGGAGAACGCCATTGTGCACGGTATCCAGCCCTGTAAGGGCAAAGGCGTGGTGACGTTAAGCGTGCGGGATCTGGGCGATCGGGTGCGGATCGCGGTGCGCGATACCGGCCAGGGGATCAGCGATGAGGTGATGGCACGCGTTGCCCGCAACGAGATGCCCGGCAATAAGATCGGCCTGCTGAATGTGCATCATCGGGTCAAACTGTTATCGGGCCAGGGATTGTCTATCGTACGCCATCAGCCCGGCACCGAGATTGCGTTCATGCTGAGTAAAAACGGCCAGCGACTGGCGGAGAATCTGTTATGAAAGCGATTATTGTCGAAGACGAGTTTTTAGCCCAGCAGGAGCTGAGCTGGATGATTCAGCAGCACAGCACTATCCAGATTGAAGCCTGCTTTGATGACGGTCTCGACGTGCTGAAATATCTGCAGCAGCATCGGGTCGACGTGATTTTCCTCGACATCAATATTCCCTCGCTGGATGGCATGCTGCTGGCACAGAATATTAATCAGTTTGCCCACAAACCGTTGATTGTGTTCATTACCGCGTGGAAAGAGCATGCGGTCGAGGCGTTTGAACTGGAGGCGTTCGACTATATTCTCAAGCCTTACCACGAGTCACGCATTGTTACCATGCTCAACAAGCTTGAAGCCACCGCCCAGAGCCAGCAGGCCATCAGCAATCCTGCCGTCGCAGCAGCACCGCAGACGGTAAATCTGCTGAAAGATGAACGCATCATCGTCACCGACGTGAATGATATTTACTACGTGGAGGCCCACGAGAAGCTGACGTTTGTCTATACCCGACGCGAAGCCTATGTGATGTCGATGAATATCAGCGAGTTCTGTTCACGCCTGCCGGAACAGCTGTTCTTCCGCTGCCATCGCTCTTACTGCGTTAATCTGAATAAGGTTCGCGAAATCGAACCGTGGTTCAACAACACCTACCTGCTGAAACTGCGCGATCTGGTCTTTCAGGTGCCGGTCAGCCGCAGCAAAGTGAAGCTGTTTCGTCAGCTGATGCGTTTGTAATTACCGACAGGGGATGGCAAAAACCCACTTCCCGACCGATCTGCCTGATCGGCAGCCTGGTCGGGAAGCGGTATAGCGGATGAGGTGCAAATCAGATTTCGCGGCCCAGCGTCTGACGCAGATGCGCACCGGCACCCAGCAGGCCAGGCTGATCGTGGGTGATCATATAAACCGGGATGCTGGCAACATAATCGCGGAAACGGCCTTTATCTTCAAACGCAGCACGGAAACCCGAGGCTTTAAAGAATTCCAGGAAGCGTGGCACGATGCCACCCGCAATATAAACGCCACCAAAGGTGCCGAGGTTCAGCGCCAGGTTGCCGCCGAAGCGTCCCATGATGACGCAGAACAGCGAAAGTGCACGACGGCAATCGGTGCAGCTGTCATCCAGCGCCCGTTCACTGACATCTTTCGGCTTCAGGTTTTCCGGCACGCGATTATCCACTTTAACGATGGCGATAGAGGTTAACCAGCCCGGCACCGGAGAGCACGCGTTCTGCGGAGACGTGGCCCAGCTCTTCGCGCAGCACTTCCAGAATCTGATCTTCTTCTTCGCTGTTGGCGGCGAAGTCGACGTGACCGCCCTCGCCCGGCAGGCTCACCCAGCGCTTATCGACGTGAACCAGATGCTGACGCCCAGCCCGGTACCGGCGCCGTAAATAGCGATAGGTTTATCTTTAACCGGCTCGCCGCCGCCGAACTGAATAACGTTATCGGCAGTCAGCATCGGGATCGCCATCGAAACCGCGGTGAAGTCGTTAATGATTTCCAGGTGTTCAAAACCGATGTTCTCTTTCAGCTTGCGCGTCGAAAACGCCCAATCGTGGTTGGTCATTTCAACCCAGTCATCGGTAATCGGGCAGGCGATGGCAATACAGCCATCTTTAATATCCTGCTGTTGTTCATCAAGATAATGGCGGATGACGGCTTCGAGGCTGTCGTACTCTGATGTTGAGAATGTTTTGGCCTGGGAGATGCTGCCGCTTTCCACCTCACACAGGGCGAGACGGGCGTTGGTGCCGCCGACATCGCCGACCAAGGCATAGGTTGTCATTCTTCTGTTGCTCCGCTTGGGGTCTTAAAGAGTTGGAGGACACTATAAAATCCTGCCCATAAAACAACAACGCTCACCGGTGCGATTGGTGAGCGTCTACTCAGGTGCGCTACAGCCTAACCGCGATAGCCTGACCTGCACAGCGGCAACTATCTGAATCTATCCACCGTTGCGTTGATTCAGGCAGGCAGTGACTTTTCGCAGCAGCGGAGGCAAGTCCTCTTTCTGCATCACCACCTCAACCAGCGTCAGACGTTGAGGTTGAGAAAGTCGCGCCATCACTTCCTGTAACTGGACCGTTTCACTGATGCGCCAGCTCTGTGCCTGGCCGTGCAGGCTAAGGGCTTGCGGCAACGCCGTCCAGTTCCACTGGGCGATATCATTGTAACGTTGTGTTGCGCCGTGAATGGCCCGCTCAACCGTATATCCTTCATTATTCAGCAGAAAGATGATTGGCTGCTGCTGGTCGCGCAACATTGACCCCAGCTCCTGGATGGTTAGCTGTGCCGAACCGTCGCCAATAATCAGGATCACCCGGCGAGCGGGATCGGCGGTCTGCGCGCCAAACGCTGCCGGTAGAGTATAGCCGAT
Source organism: Pantoea brenneri (assembly GCA_002095305.1). Classification (GTDB taxonomy): domain Bacteria; phylum Pseudomonadota; class Gammaproteobacteria; order Enterobacterales; family Enterobacteriaceae; genus Pantoea; species Pantoea brenneri. The sequence goes on along the minus strand of MIEI01000041.1, from coordinate 9,695 downwards.
CGATCCCCATAATGGCTGAACCAGTAGCTGCGCCTGTGTCGGCAAGCGCAATGCTGCTGCACCAAAGGCCGCGGTGCCCTGCTCAGCCAGAATAATATCGCCTGGCTGCAGAAATTCCTGCATCGCCTGCCAGAAAGCCTGCTGGCTGATGGTCGCCGCCGCCTCAACCGGCGCGGCGGCGGTCGCTTGCGGCCCGAGCTGCCATTGCTGACCATAGCGGGCAAATAATCCATCAAGTTCGCTGAGCGCGTCAGCCATCGATAGCGGTGAAAACGTTTCCCCGGCCACAGTGGCGCAGTGTGGCTGCAGATCAATCAGACGTTCAGCAGCAAACTGCTGGGTAAAGCCGGCGGTAATGGTGTCGGTAAAGCGTACGCCCACGCAGAGGGTGACATCGACCTGTTCGATCTGCTCACGGACCTGGCCGGCGCTGCCCTCGCCCGCGTAGGTGCCGACAAATCCCGGTTGCTGTTCATCCAGCACCCCTTTGCCCATCAGTAAACTGGCGCAGGGGATTGCACGATGCTGGCGCAGCGCGGCCAGTGCCGGTTGCTGCTGCCAGCGCAATGCCAGAAAGTCCGCCAGTAACGAAACCCGCGCTGCCGGTGCCAGCAACCGTTCGGCGGCCTGCCTGAAGGCTTCGCGCACCTGGTGTGATGAAGCGTGGATCAGGTTTAAGGGCTGTGTTGGTGGCTCAGCGTCACAGGCGGCTACGTCCACCGCCAGCGACAGATAGCCGGGCTGGCGCATCTGTAGCGCGCTGACAATCACCCGGTCGATCTCCGCGCTGGCATTTTCCGCGGTTAACAGCGCGGTTGCGGCACTCACCTCTTCGGCCATGCGGATGAAATGACGAAAATCACCATCACCCAGTGAATGATGCACGCAGTCACCCTGCTGCTGGGCCTGGGTCGCGGGTGCGCCGACAATGTGGATCACCGGCAGATGTTCGGCATAACTGCCGGCAATGCCGTTGATGGCACTCAGTTCGCCCACGCCAAACGTCGTCAGCAGCGCCGCTGCCCCGCGGCAGCGGGCATAACCGTCTGCGGCGTAGGCGGCATTCAGCTCGTTAGCACAGCCGACCCAATGGATTACCGGATGGTCGATAACCCGATCCAGAAATTGCAGATTGTAGTCACCCGGCACACCGAACAGATGCTGCACGCCAATCTCCTGCAGACGTGCCAACAGGTAGTCACCAACAGTAAAAGCGGACATAGCAGATTCCTTTTATAGGAGAGTCGGCTTAAGTATCTGACAGCCTGCAAAATTGGCGAGAAAAGAGTCGCAGGTGCCAGCCACAATGGCTGGCAAGCCGCCGTTACGGCGGCGGATTACTCTGTAAATATGCGATCTGCGGCGCGTTGTCACTGAGTGTAACCGTATACACTGCTATCCTTTTGGCACAAATCCCCGTTTTTGACCCAGGAGCGTTGAATGTCGTCTTTCCCCCGTCCCGATCGATATCAGCAGATGGAATACCGCCGTAGCGGCCGCAGTGGCATTAAACTTCCCGCAATCTCACTTGGCCTGTGGCATAACTTTGGTGACAACACCCGGGTGGATAACAGCCGCGCCCTGCTGCGTCATGCGTTTGACCACGGCATAACCCACTTCGACTTAGCCAATAACTACGGTCCGCCGCCGGGCTCGGCAGAAGAAAACTTTGGCCGTATTCTGCGCGAAGATTTTCGTGCTCATCGCGATGAACTGATTATCTCGACCAAAGCGGGCTACACCATGTGGGACGGTCCGTATGGTGACTGGGGATCGCGTAAATATCTGGTGGCCAGTCTCGATCAAAGCCTGAAGCGTATGGGGCAGGAGTATGTCGATATCTTTTATCATCACCGTCCGGATCCGGAGACGCCGCTGGAAGAGACTATGCGCGCACTGGATCAGGTGGTGCGTCAGGGTAAAGCGTTATACGCCGCCATTTCGAATTATCCGGCCGATCGCGCAGCCGAGGCGATTGCCATTCTGCGCGATCTCGGCACGCCGTGTCTGATCCACCAGCCGCGCTATTCAATGTTCGAACGTACTCCGGAGCAGGGTCTGATTCAGACGCTGGGTGACGCGGGGGTCGGCTGTATCGCCTTTTCACCGCTGGCGGGCGGCGTGCTGACTGACCGCTATCTGCAAGGCATTCCGGAGGATTCACGGGTAGCAAGCGGCAGTAAATTCCTTAGCGAGAATCAGCTGACCGACGAGAAGATGGAAAAAGTCCGCAAGCTGAATGAGATTGCCCTGCAGCGTGGACAAAAACTGGCGCAGATGGCGCTGGCCTGGGTGTTGCGCGACGATCGGGTGACCTCAGTATTGATCGGGGCCAGCAAAACCGCCCAGATTGATGATGCAGTGGCGATGCTCGCCAGCCGTCAGTTTGATCAGGCAGAGTTAGCCGCAATTGAGGCTGCCCTGCAGTAACTTTTTTCGCCCGGCGCAGGCCGGGCATTTTCTGCGCCAGAATAGTCTCAATCCCCGTTTTCTCCCCAATTTCCTCACAATCTTCCGACACAATGATGCGGTAACAACAGCAATACGCAGGCATAATCGCTGCGCCGCAACAGCATCAGACTGTTGATGAGGAGAAAAAAATGAAAAGAGCCGTTTTGTTTGCCGCCTTGCTGGCAATGTTATCACCGCTGGCAATACACACCGCACACGCGTCCAGTGCCTCCATAACGCTGGCTCCCGGCGTGACTTTGCAACTGGGTGACCGCGACCGTCGTGGCTACTACTGGGATGGCGGCCACTGGCGCGAACCGCGCTGGTGGAACGATCGCTATTCCTGGAATGAGCGCCGCTGGTGGCGTCATGAAGAGTGGCGGCGTCATCAGGAGTGGGAACGTGAACGCCGCTGGCACCAGCGTGATCGGGATCGCCGCTGGGAACATCAGTATCGTCGCGACCATCATGACCGTCACGATCACCATGGCCGCGACCATCATGGACACGATCACCATTAATGCAAAACGCCCGGCAAAACCGGGCGTTTCTCGTTGCCTGCCGCCGTTATAGTCCCAGCGCTTGTCCCACCAGCAGATAGATATTCAGCGTAATCACCAGCGCCACAATGACCCAGCCGGTCAGCTGCATCAGGCGAGAATTCACCATCTCATCGCCCATCAGTTCACGGTTGCCGGTGAACGCCAGCAGCGGAATTAATGCCAGCGCAATACCAAAGCTGAGCAGCACCTGACTCATCACCAGAATACGGGTCGGATCCCAGCCTGCCCAGATGACAATAAAGGAGGGCAGCATGGTCACCGTGCGGCGCACCCAGAGCGGGATATGGAAACGGATAAAGCCCTGCATCACCACCTGTCCCGCCAGCGTACCGACCACCGTCGACGATAAACCGGCGGCCACCAGGCTCAGGCCAAACACGATGGCAGCGGCTTCGCCCAGTAACGGTTGCAGCGTCAGGTAGGCCTGATCGAGTTCGGCAATTTTACTGTGTCCACTAAAGTGGAAGGCCGCGGCTGCGGTTGCCATCATCGCCAGGTTAACGAATCCGGCAATGGTCATTGCAATCGCCACGTCCAGTTTGGTCGACGAGTAACGCTGACCTTTGCTGTCGCTGCTTTTGCCCTGCGTCAGTGCGGAGTGCAGATAGATCACGTGCGGCATAATGGTCGCGCCCAGCACCCCGGCGGCGAGGAACACCGCATCTGAGGTCGGCAAAGAGGGCAGCGCCATGCCGATCACCAGTTCACTGACCTTGGGTTGGGAGAAGAACAGCTCAACGATATAGGCTGCGGCGACAAACAGCAGCAGCCCGCCAATCACCAGCTCCAGCGGCTTTTGCCCGCGACTCTGTAACATCAGGATCAGGAAGGTAGCGATGCCGGTCAGCACCGCGCCCTGCATCAACGAGATGCCCAGCAGCAATTTGAAGCCCAGCGCCGCGCCGATAAATTCCGCCAGATCGGTGGCCATGGCGATAATTTCCGCCTGCACCCAATAGAACCACACCGCCGGCCGGGGGAAGCGGTCACGAATATGTTCAGCGAGGTTTTTGCCGGTGGCGATACCCAGTTTGGCCGACATCAGCTGGATCAGCATCGCCATGATGTTGGCCCACACCACCACCCACAGCAATTTATAGCCGTACGCCGCGCCCGCCTGAATATTTGTCGCAAAGTTGCCCGGATCGATATAGCCGATAGCGGCAATAAACGCGGGTCCCAACAGTGCGAGTTTGACTTTTCTTACTCCGCGAGCGGCGCGCTCGGCGGTACGACTTTCAAACATATACGGTACCCTGTCTGAACATGTGCCTACCCCGGCAAGCTTAGGAGGAAGCGGTTGCAAGTGAAATTCGGTTATTGTTATTGATAAAATAGATGCTGCTATAAAGTATAGCCATTGCTATATCTTACAGTAAAGGAAGTGAGTGCTAAAAATGTGAGCAACGATGTCACTCTACGCCCGGTGCAAAATATAGACAATAAATTTGTGGTTATCTACTGTGAACGTTTTGTAAACGAGACGTGATCGCTGAGAGTTTTCTGGAAAATAAGGTGATAGCGAATACTTATATTGTGGTTCAGATCTCGTTTTTAAGTAACGCGTTACATAGAATACGCAGCAAAATACAACCCTCCTCAAATTTGGAGCAACCATGTCCCATATTTTGCAGTTTCTTTTAGCACTGGTGGTGGTCGGCGTGTTGGCCTTGCTGGTCAGTCACGACCGAAAAAGTATTCGCATTCGCTACATTATACAGCTTCTGGTGATTGAAATTGTGCTCGCCTGGTTCTTCCTGAACTCCGAAGCGGGACTCGGATTCGTCAAAGGCTTTGCCGGCGTGTTTGACCATCTGCTGAAATATGCGGCTGAAGGCACCAACTTCGTCTTCGGCAATATGAATGATAAAGGCCTCGCCTTCTTCTTCCTCAACGTACTGTGCCCGATCGTCTTTATCTCTGCGCTGATCGGTATCCTGCAGCACTTCCGCATTCTGCCGTGGGTTATCCGTGGCATCGGCACCGTGCTGTCAAAAGTGAATGGCATGGGCAAGCTGGAATCGTTTAACGCCGTGAGTTCTCTGATACTGGGACAGTCAGAAAACTTCATTGCCTATAAAGATATCCTCGGCCAGATGTCACAGCGCCGGATGTACACCATGGCGGCCACCGCGATGTCGACCGTTTCGATGTCGATTGTCGGCGCTTACATGACTATGCTGCAGCCTAAATATGTGGTCGCGGCGCTGGTACTGAACATGTTCAGCACCTTTATCGTGCTGTCACTGATCAACCCTTACCGCGTCGACAGCGAAGAAGATCTGCAACTGCAGGATCTGCATAAAGGCCAGAGCTTCTTTGAAATGCTGGGCGAGTATATCCTGGCCGGTTTCCGCGTTGCCATCATTGTGGCCGCGATGCTGATTGGTTTTATCGCGCTGATTTCCGGCCTGAATGCACTGTTTGACGTGATTTTCGGTATCACCTTCCAGGGCGTGCTGGGTTATGTCTTCTATCCGTTTGCCTGGGTGATGGGCGTGCCGGCAGGTGAAGCGTTACAGGTTGGCAGTATTATGGCCACCAAGCTGGTGTCGAATGAGTTCGTTGCGATGATGGATCTGCAGAAACTCGCCGGTCAGCTGTCACCGCACGCCGAAGGCATCCTGTCGGTGTTCCTGGTTTCGTTCGCTAACTTCTCTTCTATCGGTATTGTGGCAGGCGCTATCAAAGGTCTGAACGAAGAGCAAGGCAACGTCGTTTCCCGCTTTGGTCTGAAACTGCTGTACGGCTCAACCCTGGTCAGCGTGCTTTCAGCCGCGATTGCCGGTCTGGTGCTGGCGTTCTGATTTAAAAGGGCGAGCAGGTCTCGCCCTTCTCTTCTGTCTCTTTGCCCTTTCTGCTTCATCCCTCTTCTGCTTCCTGTTATCACGGCTCAGCAACATGCTGACGCTGCGCATCACCGATCGCTAAGCACAGCGCAATCATCTCAGCAGCGTGCCGGGGCAGAATAGTCGTCTGGCAGACAAAGAGTGGCGGTATCGCCGCACAGCAGCGTTCTGAGCGTGATAGCAGGTGGCTACAACAGAAGGTTCAGATACAGGCCGATCGGGTGATAAACGGCAGAAATCACGCATTCGCGCGGTTAAGCGAGAAGTCACAATCAGAAAGGCGAGTTTGACAGAAATTGTCAGAAAATGGTGGAGATAAGCGGGATCGAACCGCTGACCTCTTGCATGCCATGCAAGCGCTCTCCCAGCTGAGCTATACCCCCACATCTGGAATCGTTTTTCAGTGCCAAACTTTTGGGAAGAAGTTTGGTGGAGCTAAGCGGGATCGAACCGCTGACCTCCTGCATGCCATGCAGGCGCTCTCCCAGCTGAGCTATAGCCCCGAACCGAAAAACTGTCGTGTTAAGCGACGGACGGCATAATATGAAACCCCCTCCAGGGTGTCAACGGCAAAATCACATTCTGCGTCTGATCGCTGAAAAAGGCGGCAACCTGAGCGGTTTCAGCAGCATGGCAACGCCAGAAAAGCGGCTGTAAAAGCCTGAGCGGTTTTTTCTGTTATTCAGACTGCGGCCAGGTTAAATCACGGTTAAATATGTTATAGGAATTTTCTTGTCTTCGTCTTTTCCGCATGCAAAACTTAGCGCGCTAATTAAGTGGTCAGCGGGACCCTCTCCCGTCAGCCACGCGTCCACCAGGCGTTTACCGTCCCATTAATCAAAAAAATATTGAGAAACTATGTCGCTGCATACACCAAAAGAAATCGCCCAACTGGCGATCCAGGCGGGCGTGGCCAAAAGCCGTGCGCCGGTCAGCATTCTTCTGATCCTCGGGTTTATGGCAGGAGCCTTTATTGCCACCGGCTTCCTGCTGGATCTGCACGTTATCAATTCCCTGCCTGCTGACTGGGGCTCGTTCGGCGGCCTGTTGGGCGCGGCGGTCTTCCCGGTCGGATTAATTCTGACGGTTCTGGCGGGCGGAGAGCTGCTGACCGGCAATATGATGACCTTACCGGTGGCGTGGTTTGCCCGTCGTATCTCGTTTTTCAGCGTTGCGCGTAACTGGTTTTGGGTGACGCTGGCTAACTTCCTCGGCAGCGTGGCGGTGGCCTGGTTCTTTGGCCACATGCTGGGCATGACCGAAGGAGATTACCTGAAGAAGACTGTCGCCATCGCCTCAGCGAAAGTACACGCCGATTTCCTGCACGCCTTTATTTCCGGCGTAGGCTGTAACTGGCTGGTCTGTCTGGCGGTGTGGCTGGCGTTTGCCAGTAAAGATGTGGTGGGCAAAATTTTCGGCATGTGGTTCCCGGTCATGGCCTTCGTGGCTATCGGCTTCCAGCACGTAGTGGCCAATATGTTTATCATTCCGGCCGCCATCTTCGCCGGTCAGATGAGCTGGACAGAATACTTCCCTAACTTTGTCGCGGTATTTTTAGGTAACGGCGTCGGCGGGGCAGTTTTCGTCGGTCTGGCCTACTTCCTCGCCTTCCGCCCGGCTGTTGAACCTGCCAGCAGCGTGCAATAAATGATTTCTTGCCTTTTGTCGAGTGGCAAAAGGCAATTTCACCTTCAGTTACTTTCACCCGTTACGTTTTGCTGTAATATGTAGTGCTAATGTATTTAACAGGGACAGCATTGTGAAAAAGGAATGGCTCACTCCCGAAGAGTTGGCAGCAGAAACGGGTTACAGTCGACAAACGGTGAACAAGTGGATCAAACGGGAAAACTGGACCACCACGCCAAAGCCCGGTGTACAAGGCGGTAAGGCTCGCCTGATCCATATTGATGAGCGTGTTAAAAATTTCATCCAGTCAACGCGCAACCTGAATGAACCCTCAGCGACCTACGGTACAGCCCCTCATTCATTGCCTGCGTTATTAATTAGTTCCGTGCAGCAAATGAGTCAGGCCGAGCAGGATCAGTTCACGGCATTAATATTACGTGAAGGGATTAAAGGCGTATTGCAGCGGCTGGGGATTAATGAAGAGTAAAAAAAACCGGAAGCGTGCTGCTTCCGGCAGATTTATTTAGGCCTGCGCTTCGCGCTCACTGATGAAGGCCAGCGCCTGATCGATGCGCGCGACGCTGCGGCTACGACCAATCGCTTCAACAGTCACGTCCAGACCGGGTGACTGACCGGCACCGGTCACCGCCACACGCAGCGGCATACCGACTTTGCCCATTCCGACTTCCAGCTCATCTGCAGTGCTCTGAATCGCCTGATGAACGTTTTCCGCAGTCCAGTCGCTGATTGCCGCCAGCTTATCACGCACCACTTCCAGCGGCTGACGCGCGACCGGACGAAGATGTTTCTTCGCAGCATCGGCGTCAAACTCATTAAAGTCTTCATAGAAATAACGGCAGGAAGCCGCCATCTCTTTCAGCGTCTTACAACGTTCCCCCAGCAGACCAACCAGCTTCGCCAGTTCCGGACCGGTACGGGTATCAATTTTTTGCTCTTCAATATGCCATTGCAGATGCGTCGCAACATATTCTGGCGGCAGGGCATTAATATAATGGTGATTCAGCCACTGCAATTTTTCGGTATTGAAGGCACTGGCAGACTTGCTGACCGCATCCAGCGTAAACAGCTCAGTCATCTCAGCAACGCTAAAGATCTCCTGATCGCCATGTGACCAGCCGAGGCGAACCAGGTAGTTCAGCAGCGCTTCCGGCAGATAACCATCATCACGATACTGCATAACGCCAACGGCACCGTGACGCTTGGACAGCTTCTTGCCATCATCGCCGAGGATCATCGACACATGGGCATAGACCGGCACCTGTGCGCCAATCGCTTTCAGAATGTTGATCTGGCGCGGGGTGTTGTTGATATGGTCTTCGCCACGAATGACGTGCGTAATACCCATATCCCAGTCATCAACCACTACGCAGAAGTTATAAGTCGGTGAGCCGTCGGTGCGGCGGATGATCAAATCATCCAGCTCCTGGTTGCTGAATTCAATCGGACCGCGGATCTGGTCATCAAAAATGACCGAGCCGTCCTGTGGGTTGCGAAAACGCACCACGCAAGGCTCATCCGCTGCGTGATGATCGTGGCTGTCACGGCAGCGACCGTCGTAACGTGGCTTTTCGCCATCCGCCATCTGCTGTTCACGCAGGGCTTCGAGACGTTCTTTCGAGCAGTAGCATTTATAGGCTGTGCCCGCCGCCAGCATTTCATCAATCACCGCGTTATAGCGATCGAAACGTTTAGTCTGGTAGTAAGGGCCTTCATTCCAGTCGAGGCTCAGCCAGTTCATGCCATCCATAATAGCTTCGATGGCTTCTGGCGTTGAGCGCTCCAGATCGGTGTCTTCAATACGCAGCACGAACTCGCCCTGATTGTGGCGGGCGAAGAGCCAGGAATAGAGTGCGGTACGGGCGCCGCCCACATGTAAATAGCCGGTAGGACTGGGCGCGAAGCGAGTTTTGATTTTCATTCAGTATTGCCTTAGATGCGCGGGTTCTCTGTCTGGATGACAAAAAACAGGTTAGACGCGAAATAGTGGCCACATTCTAGCATCTGGTGGTGAATCCTCAATGCGTGCCCGCTGGCTGCGCCCGAGGAAAAGGGCCTTTTCTGCCAGTAAAACCAGCACATTGGCTAAAAGCGCCACAGGATGTTTAAAAATAAACCGAACGCACATTTATGTTTTAAAAAGCGTTGACTCAAAATCAACTATCCCTATAATGCGACTCCACACAGC
>MIEI01000040.1 GCA_002095305.1 Pantoea brenneri | reverse complement strand
GGCAGGTCATTCAGGCCCATCGCCTGCTTCAGCATCAGCGGTTTAACGCCCGGCAGGCTGTCTGCCAGCTTCAGGCCGACATCGCGCAGCAGTTTTTTTTGCCGGGTTGTTACCGGCAAACATCTCACGGAAGCCCTGCATGCCGGCCAGCATCAGCGCGGCGCTGTGCTTACGGCTGCGTTCGTAGCGGCGCAGATAGAGGTGCTGTCCGATATCTTTGCCTTGCTGATGCAGCCGGCGAATTTCACCGATCAGTTCAGCCGCGTCCATAAAGCCCAGGTTCACGCCCTGTCCTGCCAGCGGATGAATGGTGTGGGCCGCATCCCCGACCAGCGCCAGGCGGTGCGCGGCAAAATTTCGGGCATAGCGCGCCGTCAGAGGAAACGATTTGCGCTCGCTTTCCAGCTGGCACAGACCAAGCCGCATATCAAACGCCACCGACAGCTGCTGATTGAATAACGCTTCCGGCATACTTTCCAGCCGGCTCGCCTCCTGCGGTGACAGCGACCAGACAATCGAACTCAGATGCGGGTCCTGCATCGGCAGGAAAGCCAGAATACCGTCGCCATGGAACACCTGACGCGCTACCGCATCGTGCGGCATCCCGGTGCGGACGTTAGCGACCAGCGCGTGATGATCGTAATCCCAGAAAGTCAGCGGGATATCGGCTTTGTTACGCAGCCAGGAGTTGGCTCCGTCAGCCGCAATCATCAGACGCGCGGTTAACATATTGCCATCCTGCAGGGTAATAAAGGCTTCGTTATCGCCAAACGCCACCTGCTGCAGCTCGGCGGATGCCATCAGCGTCACGTCGCTGCAGGCGCTGGCGCGTTGCCACAGGGCGCGATGAATCACCGGATTTTCAATAATATGGCCCAAGTGAGACAGCCCCTGCTGCTGATCGTCAAAGGCGATGGTACCGAAACTGTCCTTATCCCACACTTCCATACCGTGATACGCACTGGCACGCAGCGAGAGAATGGTCGACCAGACATCCAGCTTCTGTAGCAGACGCTCACTGGCCGCATTGATAGCCGAGACGCGAATCGAGGGTGTATCACTCAGGCTGACTGGCGGCTCGGGAGATTTTTCCAGTACCGCGATGCGCAGTCCGCTGCCCTGCAGGCCACAAGCCACTGCCAGTCCGACCATACCGCCACCGGCAATCACCACATCAAAAGTTTGCATCAAAGCCTCTTTATTAACGCTTAACCCAGCCAAGCGTGCGCTCAGCCAGTTGATTTCGTAGCCACGGCAGATGATCCATCGCCAGCAGACCCAGATTACGCCCGATGACCAACGGCGTATGACGGTTGGCAAAGATACGCACTAAGCCGTCGGTAATACCGATGGTCGCGGCGCGATCCTGCTCGCGGCGCTGCTGATAATGTTGCAGTACCGCATAGCTGCCGGGGTCCTGTTGCTGTTGATGGGCTGACGCCAGCGTCTCGGCCAGCGACATTACGTCACGCAGGCCAAGGTTAAAGCCCTGTCCGGCAATCGGGTGCAGCGTCTGCGCCGCATTGCCGACCACCGCCACACGATGCATGACCGGCTGCACCGCCCGTTGCAGCGCCAGCGGGTAGTATTCCCGCTGACCGGCATGGGTAAATTTGCCCAGCCGCCAGCCAAACGCCCGCTGCAGTTCACTGAGGAATTCGGCTTCGCTCCAGCGCGTGAGCGCATCACGCTGTGACAGCGGATGGCACCACACCAGCGACAGGCGATGATCTGACATCGGCAACAGGGCCAGCGGACCGTGCTCGGTGAAGCGTTCAAACGCCTGCCCCTGATGTGGCAACGCCGTAGTGACGTTGGCAATCAACGCCAGCTGCTGATAGTCATCGGTTTGCCACTGAATGCCGCAGGAGGCGGCCAGCGCAGAGCGTGAGCCGTCTGCCGCCACCAGCAGATCGCCATTTAGCTGCTCGCCATTATCAAGCGTTACCGTTACCTGTTGCTCGCTGCGGCTGGCCTGAGTAACGCGAGCCGGACAGCGCAGAGTGACGCCCGGCGCTTTCTTCAGTTCAGTAAACAGACGCTGTCCGACATCAAACAGCTCTACCACCTGCCCCAGCGCCGGAATGTCGTAATCAGCTGCCGCCAGCGAAACAAAGCCCGCATGACCGCGATCGGAAACATGAATCCGGGTAATTGGCGTGGCGCAACCGGCAATGCGCTGCCACAGGTTGATATCGGCCAGTTGCTGGCAGGTGCCCGCCGCCAGCGCAATGGCGCGACCATCATAGCCGGGGTGTGCCCGGCTGGCGGGTTCGCTGCTTTCAATCAGCGTCACCGGCAACCGGCCCTGGGTCAGATGGGATATTGCCAGCGCCAGCGTCGCGCCGGTCATGCCGCCACCGGCAATCAGAATGCTCATGCTGTTTTTGCCGCCGCCATTAATGCTTCGATCGCTGCGGCATCCTTCACCACGCTGTCGGTAAGATTTTCATTGCCGGTTTCGGTGATCAGAATGTCATCTTCGATACGAATACCAATGCCGCGATATTCTGCCGGTACATCGGCATCCGGGCCGATGTAAAGCCCTGGCTCAATGGTCAGGACCATGCCTGGCTCAAGCACGCGATCGCGGCTGGGCGTGCCATAGTGACCGACATCATGCACATCTAACCCCAGCCAGTGGCTGAGGCCATGCATATAGAACTGACGATGGGCCTCTTCGGCAATCAGTGTGTCGACCTCCCCCTGCAGTACACCCAGCTCTACCAGACCGCTGACCATAATCTGCACCACTTCATCATTCACTTCGCGGATGCTGATCCCCGGACGGAACAGGCTGAGCGCGGTATACAACGATGTCAGTACGATGTCATAGAGTGCGCGCTGCGGGGCACTGAATTTGCCGTTAACCGGGAAGGTGCGGGTAATGTCACCGGCATAGCCGTGGAATTCGCAGCCAGCGTCGATCAGCACCAAATCGCCATCACGCAGTTCGCTTTCATTCTCGGTGTAGTGCAGGATGCAGCCGTTTTCACCGGCGCCAACGATGGTGTTGTAGGCGGGAAAGCGCGCCCCGTGGCGATTAAATTCGTGATGGATTTCGCCTTCGAGCTGATATTCAAACATCCCTGGGCGGCAGGCCTGCATCGCGCGGGTATGGGCCAGCGCGCTGATTTCGCCAGCACGGCGTAACAGCGCAATCTCATCCGCATCTTTGAACAGGCGCATCTCATGCACCCATGGACGCCAGTCTGTCACCGTGGCCGGTGCGCTAAGATTCTGGCGGAAACCGCGGCGCAGTTTATCCAGCGCGTTAAACACCAGCGTGTCAGCTTCCGCATATTCACCCTGCGCGTGGTAAACCACATCCAGACCGTTGAGCAGCAGGTGCAGTTGCTCGCCAATATCGTTCCACGGCAGGGCGCGATCGACACCCAACGTTGCCGGTGCCGCATCCTGACCCAGACGACGCCCGAACCAGACTTCTGCTGTCAGATCGCGCACCCGGTTAAACAGGACGCTATGGTTGTGCGTTTCATCACTTTTAATCAGCACCAGCAGCGCCTGCGGCTCGTTGAAGCCGGTGAAATACCAGAAGTCGCTGTTTTGACGGAATGAGTATTCAGTGTCGTTGCTGCGCGTCACTTCAGGCGCGGCAAACAGCAACGCGGCGCTGCCAGGAACCATTTTCGCTAACAGCGCCTGTCGACGCTGCTGGAATCTGTCCAGTGAAATCATCTCTGCACTCCCTGTAATCTGACCTGTTTAAACTGACCGGGTGACCCGTTATCGTAAGCTTAGTGTAGCGTCGGTTTCTGGACTTCTGGCGCGGTCGGCTGTGGACGGGTAAAGGTATCGTGGCACAGCAGCGCTGCAACACGGACATACTCAATCACCTCTTCCAGCGACTGCTCCAGCTCTTCCTGATCTTCATCTTCTTCGTAACCCAACTGGGCGATGGTGCGTAAATCATCAATCGCCTCACCGGTTTCGCCAGTGACTTTATCCAGTTTAGGCTGTGTCACGCCAAGGCCGAGCAGAAAATGATTCACCCAGCCGGCCAGCGCGTCGGCGCGATCGAATACCGTGATGTCATCATCGCTGGGTAACAGCAGCTGAAACAGGAATCCCTCATCTTCCAGGGTGGTGGCGATATTTTCATGCAGTGCCTGTAACGGCATCGACAGGCTTTGTGAAAACGCCATGCCTTCATTGGCCAGATCGTGCACCAGAGTCTTCCAGCTGGGGTCCTGATTGCCGCCGCACAGGATGCCGCTCAGCAAGCCATGCATTTCTGCGGGGGTCATTCCTACGCCCTGCTGTGAGAGCGCCGCCGCCAGCGCGTTGTAATCGGGGGTTGCGTTCTGTAAGGACATAAGTTTTCATCGTCGTTGGCAGAATAAGTTCGTGTTATGCTACCACTAGCTGCCTCAAGGTTTCCAGAAAAGGGGTTGTAACTTATTTCGCGGGTCTATATAGTTGCCCGCCTCCCAAGCCATTGACTGCTAAGGGAGTTGCGGGCGAAGTAATCAGTCAGGAAGGTGGCATGTCTGCACAACCGGTAGATTTACAAATTTTTGGTCGTTCGTTGAGAGTGAATTGTCCGCCTGAACAGCAAGATGCGCTGAATGCAGCGGCTGAAGATCTCAATCAACGGTTGCAAGATCTAAAAGTTCGCACTAGAGTCACCAATACAGAACAACTGGTGTTCATCGCCGCGTTAAACGTCTGCCACGAGCTGGCGCAAGAGAAAGTGAAAACGCGCGATTATGCTGCTAATATGGAACAGCGTATCCGTATGTTGCAGCAGACGATTGAACAGGCACTGGTTGAGCAAGGTCGCATCTCTGAGCGTGAGGGTGCGAAGTTCGAATAAAACTTCATGGTTGCTATAATCAGGTAACGGTGAGGTAAATTTTCTCTGAGATGTTTGCATGTGGGCCAGTCCCCTGAGCCGATATTTCGAAAAAACAGAATGTGACGCTCTGTAACCTGTGTGCATGCTCGGTTCGTCCGAGAAGCCTGATGGTTACGACGGCATGTTCACCTTGAACCAAGGGTTCAAGGGTTACAGCCTACGGCGGCATCTCGGAGATCTCTCTTCTGTAGTTCCCAGCGCGTCCTCTTGTGGTCCCGGTATTTTTCCCCAACTGTCATGTTATAGTTGCTTCAACAGCGACTTATCCGGCGGGGAAACCATGTCTGACTCTTCTCAGCTCCAGCTTCAAGGCCAGCGCCAGGCGATTCGCCAGCACGTCCGTCATCTGCGGCACGCACTGACCGATGAGCAGCAGGAACAGGCGGCAGAGCAACTCGCTGAACACGCCCTCAATTACGCCCCGATCACTGCCGCACAAAACGTTGCACTATTTCTGTCGGTCGATGGCGAACTCAACACCCGCCCGCTGATTGCCCGACTGTGGCAGCAGAAAAAGCAGGTCTTCCTGCCGGTTTTACACCCTTTCTCGCCCGGCAACTTACTGTTTCTGCGCTACTCAACCGAAACCCAACTGGTGCGCAATAAGCTGCGCATTCCCGAGCCGCCGCTGGACATCCGGCAGTTGATTACCCTGGATCAGCTTGATGTGATGATGGTGCCGCTGGTGGCTTTCGACCAGTATGGACAGCGGCTGGGGATGGGTGGCGGTTTTTACGATCGCACCCTGCAAAACTGGCGGCAGCACGGTTTCCTGCCGGTGGGCCTGGCGCACGACTGTCAGCGCGTCGATAGCCTGCCGGTGGCCGACTGGGATGTGCCTTTGCCAGCAATAATGACGCCGTCAAAACTCTGGCAGTGGGAGTAGACGTTTGGAATGAAGGAGGCGCGATGAAGCGCCTGATATTTCTGGCAAGGTCTGTCTGATGAGTGGTGAGATCGGGCCAGCGCAGGGAACACGGCCAGATCGGAAAGACGCAAAAGCTGCCATCCATGACACGCCGGCCCGCGCGATTACGCACCTCATCCCTGAGGTGCGCCCGTAGCCGGGCCAACGCGTTGCGTTACCTGCGGTGCAGTTTGCTTAGTAAAGCAGGCGGGCGCGGATGGTGCCCGGAATCGCTTTCATCAGCTGTAACGCTTTGTCAGCCAGCTCTGGCTCAGCATCGATATCAATCACCACGTAGCCCATAAATGGCGATGTCTGCAGATACTGCGCCGCAATGTTGATGCCCTGCTCAGCAAAAATCTGGTTGATCGCCGTCAGCACGCCAGGACGGTTTTCATGGATGTGCAGCAGACGGCTGGCGCTGACGCCATGCATCGGCAGTGACACTTCCGGGAAGTTAACCGCTGACAGCGTGGAGCCGTTATCGGAGTATTTCGCCAGCTTACCGGCCACTTCAATACCGATATTCTCCTGCGCTTCTTCCGTCGATCCGCCAATGTGCGGCGTCAGGATCACGTTATCAAACTCACTAAGCGGCGAGATGAACGGATCGCTGTTAGTCGCAGGCTCAACCGGGAAGACGTCGATCGCGGCGCCGCCAACCTGTTTACTGGCCAGCGCCTCGCACAGCGCCGGAATATCCACCACCGTACCGCGTGAGGCGTTAATCAGCAGTGCGCCAGGCTTCATCTGCGCCAGCTGCTCAGCACCGATCATATTCTGGGTGGAGACCGTCTCCGGCACGTGCAGGCTGACCACATCGCTCATGTTAAGCAGATCCGCCATATGGCGTACCTGAGTCGCATTACCCAGCGGCAGTTTGTTTTCGATATCGTAGAAGAAAACGTGCATCCCCAGGCTTTCAGCCAGCACGCCCAGCTGCATGCCGATATGGCCGTAACCGATGATGCCCAGCTTTTTGCCACGCGCTTCAAACGAGCCTTTGGCATTCTTGTTCCAGATACCGCGGTGGGCTTTGGCATTGGCTTCCGGGATGCCGCGCAGCATCAGCAGCATTTCGCCAATCACCAGTTCCGCCACCGAGCGGGTGTTGGAGAACGGGGCGTTAAACACCGGGATACCACGGCTGGCAGCAGCCTGCAGATCAACCTGGTTAGTCCCGATGCAGAAACAGCCGACCGCGACCAGCTTCTCAGCTGCGGCAAAGATCTCTTCGGTGAGTTGGGAGCGGGAACGGATACCAATAAAGTGTGCATCACGGATCGATGCTTTTAACGCGTCGGAGTCCAGCGCGCCCTTGTGGAATTCGATGTTGGTGTAGCCTGCAGCCCGCAGGTTTTCCACCGCGCTCTGATGGACACCTTCCACCAGCAGGAACTTAATCTTGTCTTTTTCCAGTGATACCTTTGCCATTTCCCGACCCTATTCAGAATTCATTGAGGACTGCCATAAGCCAGCCTTCTGTCAAAATATCAAAAAATACGCGTCCGGCAATACAAACGATTGCCTGCCCGACAGCACGGCAAGGCTCAGCAACAGCACATTGCCGTACAAAATCGTGATGTCTGCGATGAAGGGAGAACGAACCCGCTGTGGATGACGCTAATGTGACATAAGTCACCAAATTTCACCCTGGCGAGAAAAGATGTTTTGCGGGCAGAAATAACCGGCGCCGTAATGACGCCGGACAGATCATTTTTTGATGGTTTTAACCCCGTCAGGCCCGCCAATCAGTGCGATATCGGCACCCCGAGCGGCAAAAAGACCGACGGTGACCACGCCGGGCAAGGCGTTGATGGTTTTTTCCAGCGCAATAGGATCGAGAATGCGCAGATTATGCACGTCGAGAATAATGTTGCCGTTATCGGTGACCACGTTCTGACGGTATTCCGGTAATCCTCCGAGTTTAACCAGCTGACGCGCCACATAGCTGCGCGCCATCGGGATCACTTCAACCGGCAGCGGAAAACGGCCCAGCACGTCGACCTCTTTGGAGGCGTCAGCAATGCAGATAAAGGTTTCAGCCACCGCGGCGACGATTTTCTCACGCGTCAGCGCGGCTCCCCCGCCTTTGATCATCTGCATCTGCGGATTGATCTCATCGGCACCGTCGACGTAAACCGACAGAATGTCGATCTCATTCAGATCGAACACCTGAATCCCCAGGCTTTTCAGCTTCTGGGTTGAGGCGTCGGAACTGGAGACCGCGCCCTCAATCTGATGCCTGACCGTCGCGAGCGCATCAATAAAGTGGGCCGCGGTCGATCCGGTGCCAACGCCGACAACCGTACCAGGCTGCACATAATCGAGTGCAGCCCAGCCTACGGCTTTTTTCAGTTCATCCTGGGTCATGGTATGTTTAAAACCTGTGCGACAACGAAGTGCGCGTAGTATAAAACAAGGCTGACTGAAAATGCTCGGGTGACAGACGCGGATTTATCGCTTTGGAAGCCAGACCACAAAAAACACGCGGTCGCTCACAGGTGACACTTTTGTGGCATAGTAACGTCCACCCTGAAGGAGAGAAAATAACAATGAAACGCCCGGATTATCGTACGCTTCAGGCGCTGGATTCAGTGATTCGTGAACGCGGTTTCGAACGCGCCGCACAGAAATTATGTATCACGCAGTCGGCGGTTTCACAGCGTATCAAGCAGCTGGAGAATCTGTTTGGTCAGCCACTGCTGGTGCGTACCGTCCCGCCTCGCCCGACCGAACAGGGCCAGAAACTGCTGGCGCTGTTGCATCAGGTAGAGCTGCTGGAAGAGGAGTGGCTGGGCGATGAAAACAGCGGTACTACACCGCTGCTGTTGTCGCTGGCGGTCAACGCCGACAGTCTGGCAACCTGGCTGCTGCCTGCGCTGAAAGATGTGCTGGCCGACTCACCGGTACGGCTGAATTTGCAGGTAGAAGATGAAACCCGTACCCAGGAGCGTTTACGCCGTGGTGAAGTGGTCGGTGCCGTGAGTATTCAGCCCCAGCCGTTACCGAGTTGCCTGGTGGATCAACTGGGTGCGCTCGACTATCTGTTCGTCGCATCACGTGACTTTGCCGACCGCTTCTTCCCGAACGGCGTCACCCGTTCTGCCCTGCTGAAAGCGCCTGCCGTGGCGTTTGACCATCTGGATGATATGCATCAGGCGTTTCTGCAGCAAAACTTCGATCTGTCGCCGGGCAGCGTGCCCTGCCATATCGTCAATTCATCGGAAGCTTTTGTGCAGATGGCGCGACAGGGTTCGACCTGCTGTATGATCCCGCACTTGCAGATTGAGCGCGAGCTGGCGAGCGGTGAGCTGATTGATTTGACGCCCGGCCTCTATCAGCGCCGGATGCTCTACTGGCATCGCTTCGCGCCGGAGAGCCGTCTGATGCGGCGGGTGACCGATGCGCTGATCGCGCACGGACATCGCGTGCTGCGTCAGGATGACGTCGCCGCGTAACCACAAAAGAAAACGGGGCGCAGGCCCCGTTTTTCATTATGGCGTGTTCGGTTTGATCTCGAACACCACATCGACCTGATCGTCAAAGTTGATGCTTTGCTGATCGTAGGTTTCCTGAGCCGACGTATCGGCAGCAGCGGCGGCCTTATACATACGGTTCATCGGCATCGGCTGGTAGTTGGCGACCTGATAGCGAATGCTGTAGATCGAGCCCAGCTGGGCGTTGAAACCGGCTGCCAGCTCTGAAGCTTGCTGAGTAGCATTTTTGATTGCCGCTTTGCGGGCCTGCTGCTTATAACTCTCCGGATTGGCCACGCCTAACTCAACGCTGCGAACCTCATTCAGGCCGGACTTCAGCGCGCCATCCAGCAGATCGTTGAGTTTGTCCAGCTGACGCAGAGTCACCTGCACCTGACGCACGGCACGATAGCCTTTCAGTACCGATTTACCCTCTTTGGTGTAATCGTATTCTGGCTGGGTACTCAGGTTAGCAGCATCGATATCTTTCTTCTCAATGCCATTTTTCTGCAGAAATCGAAATACTGCGCAACCCGGCTATCGGCCTGCTTTTTCGCATCGGCGGCATCTTTTGATGACACGTTAACCACGATGGATAAGGTAGCGATGTCCGGACGGGCATCGACCGTGGCCTTACCCGAGGTCACGACGTGCGGCCCATTCGGCAACTCATCAGCTTGTACGCCGGGCAGTGCCCCTGCGCTCATTATTGCGGCCAAAGCCAATGCTTTCAGTTTCATGAAAGTCCTCCTTGAAAAGGTCAATATGACGGCTTCCAACCGGCGAAGCCCAAAAGCGCATCGGTATGCGCCATGCTTTGAGTGGTCATTATGGCAAAAGTTCGCCCTCAGCGCGGCAATTACCGCAGCCTGTTCGGGTGAAGTTTAAAAACCGGCGAGTCCCTGACGCGCCAGTTGCAGGGCAATAAACCACATCACCACCCCGACCAGCAGGTTAATAATGCGCTGTGCTCTGGCGGTGCGCAGCCGTGGTGATAGCCAGGCGGCCAGCAGCGCCAGGCCAAAAAACCACAGGATAGAGGCGCTGATGGTGCCCATGGCGAACCACTGGCGGGCGGTCGTGGTGGGTAGCTGACCGCCCAGACTTCCCAGTACCACGAAGGTATCGAGATAGACGTGCGGATTCAGCCAGGTCACTGCCAGCAGCGTGGCGATAATCCGCGCCCTTCCCTGCTTCAGCGGCTGGCCGTCGGCTAAATCAACGCTGCCGCTAAAAGCAGTACGCAGCGCGCCCCAGCCATACCACAGCAGAAAAGCCACCCCGGCCCAGGTGATCAGCATCAACAGCAATGGCGACTGGTTCAGCAAGGCGCTGCCGCCGAAGATACCACCGCAGATCAGCACAATATCGCTCAGTGCGCACAGTGAGGCGGTCATCAAATGATACTGGCGTTTTACGCCTGATTCATCACGAACGCGTTTTGAGGCCCCAGCGGCAGGATGAGCGCAGCACCAAGAGCAAGCCCTTGAAAATAGAGAGTCAGCACCGGATTAAGTCCCGAGAAAGTTAAGATGGGACGCAGTATAAAGAGGCTGGATGATTAGCGGAAATAGAAAGAATTAATCTGTGATTAGACAAATTAATGGGCGACGGTGGCCGCCCATTGAGAGAGATTACTGTGGCTGAGCCGGAGATGACACTGCGTCAGACGGTGTTTGCTGATGCAGATGCACATCCAGCTGCGGATAAGGAATGCCGATCTCTTTGGCATCCAGCGCCCGCTTGAAGTTCTTCAGCAGGTCCCAGTAGACGTTCTGCAGATCGCCGCTGTTGCTCCAGCAACGCACCACAAAGTTCATTGAAGAGGCAGCCAGCTCGTTCAGGCCAATCTGAATGCCCATCTCTTTCAGCACCCGGCTATCGGCTTCAACTACCTGCTGCAGTAATGCGATCACCTCATCAACATCCGCATCGTAAGCAACGCCAATGATGAACTCATTACGGCGGATCGGTTCACGAGAGAAGTTGACGATGTTCCCACTGATAATCTTGCCGTTCGGCACCACCACCACTTTGCCATCGGCCGTTTTCAGGGTGGTTGAGAAGATCTGCACCTGCTGTACCGTGCCCATTACGCCGCCCAGATCGACGAACTCGCCGGTGCGGAACGGACGGAAAGTCACCAGCAATACGCCGGCTGCCAGGTTAGAGAGCGATCCCTGCAGCGCCAGACCAACGGCCAGACCCGCCGCACCCAGTACCGCAATCACCGAAGCGGTCTGGACCCCAATCCGTCCCAATGCCGCGATAATGGTGAAGGCAATCACCCCGTAGCGGACCAGCGCAGAGAGAAAGTCAGCCACGGTGGCATCAATGTGTCGTGCGCGCAGCAGACGGTTTACGGTGTTAGAAATGATGCGGGCGATGATCATCCCGACGATAATGATGGCGATAGCCGCCACAATATTAACGGCATAGCTTAGGATCAGCGCCTGATTGCGCACCAGCCAGCTGCCTGCGTTCGTTAAGCCATCGACGACGTGTAAATCTTCCATTAATAAGCCCTGTAATTGGATTCCCGCCGGGAATAAACAAAAACTGCCAGATGTAATCCGACACCCCGTGATCTAGGGTAATCAATTATTGTTTGAAGCGCCAAACAGCGGGTCGTTTAACCGCAATTTTCTGCCGCAGATGCATAAAAAAAGGCCCTTTCGGGCCTTTTTTGTACGCTAACTCACTGACTATTACAGTACGTCGACAGCGTTAAGCTCTTTGAAAGCCTGCTCCAGACGGACCACCATAGAGGCCTGGGCTGAACGCAGCCAGACGCGTGGGTCGTAGTATTTTTTGTTCGGCTTGTCAGCGCCTTCCGGGTTACCCAGCTGCGACTGCAGATAGCCTTCGTTCTTTTTGTAATACTGCAGGATGCCGTCCCAGGTCGCCCATTGGGTATCGGTATCGATGTTCATCTTGATCACGCCGTAGCTGATAGACTCTTCGATTTCTGCAGCAGAAGAACCTGAACCACCGTGGAAAACGAAGTCCAGCGCGTTGTGCGGCAGACCGTGTTTTTCACACACGTATTTCTGCGAATCACGCAGAATGGTTGGGGTCAGTTTCACGTTGCCTGGCTTGTAAACGCCGTGCACGTTACCGAATGATGCCGCGATGGTGAAGCGCGGGCTGATGGCATTCAGTTTTTCGTAGGCGTAGTTAACATCTTCTGGCTGGGTGTAAAGTGCAGACGCGTCCATGTGGCTGTTGTCGACGCCATCTTCTTCACCACCGGTGCAGCCCAGTTCGATTTCCAGCGTCATGTCGATTTTCGCCATGCGCGCCAGGTACTTGCTGCTGATTTCGATGTTTTCTTCCAGTGATTCTTCAGACAGGTCGATCATGTGAGAAGAGAACAGTGGCTTACCGGTTTTCTTGAAGTGCTCTTCGCCTGCGTCCAGCAGACCGTCGATCCACGGCAGCAGTTTCTTGGCACAGTGGTCAGTATGCAGGATAACCGGCACGCCGTACTGTTCTGCCATCAGGTGCACGTGGTGTGCGCCAGCGATAGCACCGAAAATGGCCGCGCCCTGTGGTTTGTCAGTCTTGAAACCTTTACCGGCGATAAACGCGGCACCGCCGTTAGAGAACTGGATGATGATCGGCGCTTTCACTTTCGCCGCTGCTTCCAGTGCCGCATTGATTGAGTCGCTACCGACGCAGTTTACCGCTGGCAGTGCGAATTTGTTCTCTTTCGCAACTTTGAAGATCTTCTGTACGTCATCACCAGTGACAACGCCGGGTTTTACGAAATCAAAAATTTTAGACATGATTGTGTCCTGTTTCGTGACCGTTGATCCCCTGTGGGGACCTCGATTTAAACGCCCTGACGGGCAAGACTTCAGGCGATGCCACCCGGCATCGCCCCCAAAGGATTACTGCTTCGCACGCTCTTCCAGCATGGCAACGGCTGGCAGTTTTTTGCCTTCCACGAACTCGAGGAACGCGCCGCCGCCGGTCGAGATGTAGGAAATTTTATCTTCGATACCGAACAGGTCGATGGCCGCTAAGGTGTCACCGCCGCCTGCGACAGAGAACGCTTCGCTGTCGGCAATCGCGTTCGCCACGATTTCGGTGCCTTTACGGAAGTTCGGGAACTCAAAGACGCCAACCGGACCGTTCCACAGGATGGTTTTTGCCTCCTTCAGAATGGCGGCCATTGCCTGAGCGGTTTCATCACCGAAGTCCATAATCTCTTCGTTATCCGCCACTTCCGAAACCTTTTTCACGGTTGCCGGGGCAGTTTCAGAGAATTCCGTGCCAACGCGTGAATCGGTTGGAACCGGGATGCCGTACTGGTCACGCAGGCCTTTAGCCGCTTCAACGAAGTCTGGCTCATACAGCGATTTACCGACGTTGTTGTCGATAGCCACGAAGGTGTTAGCGATACCGCCACCGACGATGACGGTGTCAGCAATTTTCACCAGCGACTGCAGTACGTCGAATTTAGTCGACACTTTAGAACCGCCCACTACAGCGACCAGCGGACGCTCCGGGTTGCTCATCACTTTACCCAGTGCTTCCAGTTCTGCAGACAGCAGCGGACCGGCACAGGCGATTGGGGCAAATTTGCCGACGCCGTGGGTAGAAGCCTGCGCACGGTGTGCGGTACCGAACGCATCCATCACGAACACGTCGCACAGGGCTGCGTATTTTTTAGACAGTGCTTCGTCATCTTTCTTTTCGCCTTTGTTAAAGCGAACGTTTTCCAGCACCACCAGTTCGCCAGCGCCGACTTCAACGCCGTCGAGGTAATCTTTTGCCAGGGTCACATTGGTGCCGCTCAGCTTCTCTTTCAGGTAGTTAACTACCGGCAGCAGCGAGAACTCTTCAGTGTATTCACCTTCGGTCGGACGACCCAGGTGAGAGGTAACCATCACTTTCGCGCCCTGTTTCAACGCCGCTTCGATGGTAGGCAGAGAAGCACGGATACGTGCATCTGACGTCACTTTCCCTTCTTTCACTGGTACGTTGAGATCGGCGCGGATCAGAACGCGTTTGCCAGCAAGATCCAGATCGGTCATCTTAATTACAGACATGGTGAACCCTCTCGTTGATTCTCATAAGTTTTGCCAGGCGCAAACCGCGCCCTACCTGAAACCGCTTGCGGCCATTGCTAACGTCGTGTCGAGCATTCGGTTAGCAAAGCCCCATTCGTTATCACACCAGACCAGGGTCTTGATCAGGTGTTGACCACTGACCCGCGTTTGGGTGCCGTCCACAATGGCACTGTGCGGATCATGGTTAAAATCGACTGAGACTAACGGTAATTCCGTATAGTCAACTATACCACGAAATGCCCCTTCTGCCGCGCTTTGCAACAAGGCGTTAACTTCGCACGCCCTGACCGACTGGCGTACAGAAACGCTGAGATCAATCGCCGTCACGTTAATCGTTGGCACGCGCACGGCAATCGCCTCAAAGCGATCGTTGAATTTCGGAAAAATACGGGTAATGCCGGCCGCCAGACGGGTATCCACCGGAATGATCGATTGGCTGGCAGCCCGGGTACGACGCAGATCGCTGTGATAGGCATCGATCACCTGCTGATCGTGCATCGCTGAATGGATGGTAGTCACGGTGCCGGACTCAATGCCAAACGCGTCATCCAGCAGTTTGATCACCGGAATAATGCAGTTGGTGGTGCAGGAGGCGTTCGAGACGATGCAGTCAGTCGCTTTCAGCCACTGCTGGTTGACGCCATACACCACCGTGGCATCGAGATCGTTGCCGCCCGGATGCGAGAACAGCACTTTTTTCGCGCCCGCCTGCAGATGCGCTTCGCCATCGGCGCGCGAACCGTAGACACCAGTACAATCCAGCACCACGTCGACGTCGAGTTCGCGCCACGGCAGATCGGCAATCTCAGCACGGTGTAAAATGCGCAGGGTATCGCCGCCGACCCACATCACGTCGCGTTCCTGCCGCACATCAAAGGCAAAACGGCCGTGGCTGGTGTCATATTTCAGCAGATGCGCCATACCGGTCGCTTCGGCCAGCTCATTGATGGCAACGACGGTGATCTCAGCACGACGGCCGGTTTCATACAGCGCACGCAATACGTTGCGTCCAATACGGCCAAAACCATTTATTGCTACCCGTATGGTCATCTCTCTCCTGCCACGTCAGACGGAAAAAACGTGCCGTTAGCCTGAGCGCTTCGCTGTAGTTTGTACAGGAGATTCTTACCCGGCATTGTCTGAAACCGGGGCGATCTGCCCGGCAACTGAAACGGTTCAGCCACAATAAAGGATGGGAGGAATAACAGGAATGATTGTGATCAATCGGACTGCGTATATTTGGATCTGTGTCACAAAACGACGCAAAAGATAGTTATTACTACAGGAATAAAAACGAAAGGGACGCCTGAGGCATCCCCTGATTTGAATCAGGCGGGTGTGAACCCGCCTGACTGATGTTACGCCAGCAGCGCTTTCGCTTTGGCGACAACGTTATCGACGGTGAAGCCGAACATTTCGAACAGCTGATCGGCCGGTGCTGATTCGCCGAAGCTGGTCATGCCGACGATAGCGCCGTTCAGACCGGTATATTTGAACCAGTAATCAGCGATACCCGCTTCGATAGCTACGCGTGCGCTGACCGCTTTCGGCAGCACAGATTCACGGTAAGCATCGCTCTGCTTGTCGAACGCATCGGTTGATGGCATAGAGACCACGCGCACCTGACGACCTTCGCTGGTGAGTTTATCCCAGGCACCGACCGCCAGTTCAACTTCTGAACCGGTAGCGATCAGGATCAGTTCAGGCGTCGCGTCGCAATCTTTCAGTACGTAGCCACCGCGCGCCACGTTAGCCAGTTGCTCAGTGCTGCGCTCCTGCTGCGCCAGATTCTGACGCGAGAAGATCAGCGCTGTCGGGCCATCTTTACGCTCAATGGCATATTTCCATGCCACCGCCGATTCAACCTGGTCACACGGACGCCACAGGCTCATGTTCGGCGTGGTGCGCAGGCTGGCCATCTGCTCTACCGGCTGGTGAGTCGGGCCATCTTCGCCCAGACCGATTGAGTCGTGGGTGTAAACCATGATCTGACGGATCTTCATCAGTGCCGCCATACGCGCCGCGTTACGCGCATATTCAACGAACATCAGGAAAGTAGCGGTGTACGGCAGGAAACCGCCGTGCAGTGCCAGACCGTTAGCAATCGCGGTCATACCGAATTCACGCACGCCGTAGTGGATGTAGTTACCCGCGGCGTCTTCGTTGATCGGCTTAGAGCCAGACCAGATAGTCAGGTTGCTTGGCGCCAGATCGGCTGATCCACCCAGATATTCTGGCAGGATTTTACCAAAGGCTTCGATGGCATTCTGTGACGCTTTACGGCTGGCGATTTTAGCCGGGTTAGCCTGCAGTTGTTCGATAAACTTCTGCGACTCCTGCTGCCAGTTAGCCGGCAGCTCATTGCTGACGCGACGTTTGAACTCGGCAGCCAGCTCAGGGTGTGCCTGAGCGTAAGCGGCGAATTTCTTATCCCAGGCCGCTTCTTTTGCCTGGCCCGCTTCTTTAGCGTCCCACTCGGCGTAGATATCAGAGGGAATAACGAAAGGAGCATGTTCCCAGCCCAGCTGTTTGCGGGTCAGTGCCACTTCATCATCGCCCAGCGGGGCACCGTGCGAGTCATGGGTGCCCGCTTTGTTCGGTGAACCGAAACCAATAACGGTTTTGCACATCAGCAGCGACGGCTTATCGCTGACGCTTTTCGCTTCGTCGATCGCTTTAGCAATCGCATCAGCATCATGACCATCTACACCACGCACCACGTGCCAGCCGTAGGCTTCAAAGCGTTTTGCCGTGTCATCAGTGAACCAGCCATCAATATGACCGTCGATAGAGATACCGTTGTCATCATAAAACGCCACCAGTTTGCCCAGTTTAAGGGTACCGGCCAGTGAGCAGACTTCGTGTGAAATACCTTCCATCATGCAGCCATCACCCATGAAGACATAGGTATTGTGGTCTACGATGTCATGGCCCGGACGGTTGAACTGTGCCGCCAGCGTGCGCTCAGCAATGGCGAAACCGACCGCGTTAGCGATGCCCTGCCCCAGCGGACCGGTGGTAGTTTCAACGCCTGCGGTGTAGCCATATTCTGGATGACCTGGAGTTTTTGAGTGCAGCTGACGGAAGTTTTCCAGCTCGCTGATCGGCAGATCGTAGCCGGTGAGGTGCAGCAGGCTATAAATCAGCATGGAGCCGTGACCGTTGGAGAGCACGAAGCGGTCGCGGTCGGCCCACAGCGGATTAGTTGGGTTGTGATTCAGGTAGCCGCGCCACAGAACTTCAGCGATGTCCGCCATGCCCATCGGGGCACCCGGATGTCCCGATTTAGCTTTCTGTACTGCATCCATACTTAACGCGCGAATGGCGTTGGCAAGCTCTTTACGAGAGGGCATTTTCTACTCCAGGTCGGATTAATGCTTCGCGCCTTAACTTATTGTTATTAATCAGTTATCGGGCAAAACAAGGAAAAAGTTGCAGATCAATGTACATGAAAAACATGGCAAAAGTACATGCTGTAAAACGCTAAATGTGCCCGCTTCGTCTGGCTTTTCCGGCGATGTCTGCTAGCAAAGCGCTGAGTGGCGCGCTATAACCGAAGGGTTTAATCACCTGGCAGTGTTTCAGGTGTTTGTTTTTCTTACCTTGTTATGAATGGGATACGGAATGAAAATCCAAAAAACGGTAGTAGCTCTTGGGCTGGCAACGCTGCTGAGTGGCTGTCAGGGTTTAGATAATAACGCGTTGATGCAGTCGGGCGCCCAGGCCTATCAGGCCTACACCCTGAGCGATGATCAGGTGAAGCAGCTGAGCGATCAATCCTGTGAGCAGATGGACAAAGAGAATCAGGTTGCACCCGCCAACAGTGAATATCAGCAGCGTCTGAATAAAATTGCCGCCGCGCTGGGCGATAACATCAATGGCGTGCCGGCTAACTACAAGGTTTATCAGACCAAAGACGTTAACGCCTGGGCGATGGCCAATGGCTGTATTCGCGTCTATAGCGGCCTGATGGATATGATGGATGATAATGAAGTGGAAGGCGTGCTGGGCCATGAGATGGGCCACGTGGCGCTGGGCCATACCCGCAAAGCGATGCAGCTGGCGTATGCCACCACCGCCGCCCGCACGGCTGCGGCCTCTGTCGGTGGTGTGATCGGTTCGCTGTCGCAGTCGCAGCTCGGCGAACTGGGCGAAAAACTGGTCAATGCTCAGTTCTCACAGACGCAGGAAAGCCAGGCTGATGATTACTCTTATGATCTGATGAAGAAGCGCAACATCGATCCAATGGGTCTGGCGACCAGTTTCGAGAAGCTGGCAAAACTTGAGCAGGGACGCCAGAGCTCGATGTTTGATTCGCACCCGGCGTCTGAGGCGCGCGCCCAGCACATCCGCGAGCGCATTGCAGCAGACAGCAAATAATCTTCACCTGCGGAGCGCGTACCCGGTGCGCGCTTTCGCCCGCTGAGTCAGGCAGATCGCTAACGCTTGAATATCTGATCCACCATCGAGCCTAAATCCAGCTTATTGTCGTGCAGCGCCTGCTCATCCATCCGTCCCTGCGGCGACATTTTATCGATCAACTGTGGCAGCAGCGCCGCCAGCGTGCCCGATGCGCCTTTGACGTCGGTGCCAAGCTTATCCGCCAGTGACTGCAGTTCCTCCTGACCAAAGGCCGACTGAATCTCGCTGTGGCCCACCGGATGATTATCGCCGGTGCCGATCCACGAGCTGAATATCTCGCCTAATCCCCCCTGCTGGAACTTATGCAGCAGTACCTCAATACCGCCCTGCTCCTGCACCCAGTGCCAGACCGCCTGCAACTGCCCGGGCGGGTGCCCTTCACTCTGACCGCCGTCCAGTGCGCCTGCCAGTTCATCAAGAAAGCCCATGATCATCTCCACTCTGCGATTTTTACGCTGTAAGTTTAGTTGCAGATAGCGGTTCGCGCCTGGCGGACCTGAAGGGGATCATCGGGGTTTAAAGCGGGGGATGGTGCAGAGGGCGTGACGTGTGGTGACGATCAAAGCGGCGTCCACCCGACAGGCAGAACGCCGCTTTCAGTGCTGACAAGCTGGCCGGGCTTACGCAGTCCGGCCAGCGTGGCGCATCAGCCTTTATTTACCGCCTGCACGTGCAGCATATCCAGTGCCAGAGTGGCCGCGGCCAGCGCAGTCAGGTCGGCGTGATCGTAGCCTGGCGCCACTTCCACCAGATCCATACCGACGATGTTCATGCCCTGCAGACCGCGAATCAGCTTGGTGGCTTTATCGGTGGTCAGTCCGCCAATGACCGGCGTACCGGTGCCCGGCGCGTGTGCCGGATCGAGGCAGTCGATATCGAAGGTCAGATAGACCGGCAGATCGCCCACGGTGCGTTTCACTTCGGCCAGAATGTCATCGACACTGCGATCGTTAACCTGCGCCGCATCCAGCACGTTGAAGCCAAGGCTCTTATCAAACTCGGTACGGATACCGATCTGAACTGAGTGCTGTGGATCGATCAGACCTTCTTTCGGCGCGGTGAAGAACATGGTGCCGTGGTCAAAGGTCGGGCCGTTGGAATAGGTATCGGTATGCGCATCAAAGTGAACCAGCGCCATCTTACCGAAGTGCTTCGCATGCGCGCGCAGCAGCGGCAGTGTCACGTAGTGGTCGCCGCCAAAGGTCATCATGCGTTTGCCGTTCGCCAGCAGTTTTTCGGCATGCGCCTGCAGTTTGTCAGAAAGATCCTGCGAGTCACCAAAGGCATAGACCAGATCGCCACAGTCAACCACCTTCAGGCGCTGACGCAGATCGAAATCCCACGGCCAGCGGCAGCCTTCCCACGCAAGGTTGGTTGAGATCTGACGGATAGCGCCTGGGCCCAGACGGCTGCCTGGACGGCCCGATGTGGCGGCGTCAAATGGAACGCCGGTGATCACCCACTCTGCATCGCTGTCGTAAGGCTGGAAGTTGAGCGGGAAGCGCATGAAACCAAAGGCGTTTGAGACCAGGGAGTTGTCGTACTGGTTGCCGAGGGTATTGTACATAGATCGTCCTCTCTGTTGGCATCAGTCGGGCCAGGCCCGCGAGCCATTAAGCTATAGATGAAAAAAATCCCCTCCGCGTCGTTAGGCCCGACGAGGAAGGGATTGTATGCGTCAGATTATCGACATTTCACCGGCAACTGCAATATGAGATTGCCGGCGATCTGAGCCGATTACTCGTCTTCCAGATAGGTGTAACCGTACAGGCCGCTCTCGAATTCTTCGAGGAACTGCGCACGCAACTCGTCATCCAGATCGGAGGCCTGCACCTGATGACGGAACAGTGCCATCAGTTCGTTCGGATCGAGCTGCACGTAGCGCAGCATATCCGCCACGGTGTCGCCTTCGTCCGACAGCTGAACTTCGACGTCGCCATTCTCACGGGCATAGACATCCACCGCTTCGGTATCACCGAACAGATTGTGCATGTTGCCCAGAATTTCCTGGTAAGCGCCGACCATAAAGAAGCCCAGCATCGGCGGATTATCCACGTCATATTCTGGCATCGGCATGGTGGTGGCGATGCCGTCACCATCAACGTAGTGATCGATGGTGCCATCGGAATCACAGGTGATGTCGAGCAGCACGGCGCGGCGCTCCGGCTTCTTGTTCAGCCCTTCCAGCGGCAGTACCGGGAACAGCTGATCGATACCCCAGGCATCCGGCATCGACTGGAACAGCGAGAAGTTAACGTAGATCTTATCCGCCATCCGTTCCTGCAGTTCATCGATAATCGGACGGTGCGCACGGTTGCTCGGATCAAGATGCTGCTGAATGTAGTGGCAGATGCTCAGATAGAGCTGCTCAGCCCAGGCGCGCTGTTTCAGATCGTAGGTGCCGGACGAATAACCGGTATGGATATCAAACAGATCCATCTGGCTGTCGTGCAGCCATTCACGCAGCGAACGACGGGTGTTCGGCTCGTGCATCTCCTGCCAGGTTTCCCACATGCTGACAATCGGGCGCGGTGCATCAGCATCCGGCGTTTCCGGGTTACTGAACTCGTTACGCTCAACACCGATGATGTTAGAAACCAGAACCGTGTGGTGCGCGGTTACCGCACGTCCCGACTCGGTGATCACCGTAGGATGCTCCAGGCCGTGCTCATCACAGGCATCACCAATCGCCCAGATGACGTTGTTGGCATACTCGTTCAGGCCGTAGTTGACTGAGCAGTCAGACTGCGAGCGCGTTCCTTCGTAATCCACGCCCAGACCGCCGCCCACGTCGAAACACTTGATGTTAACGCCGAGCTTCGCCAGCTCCACGTAGAAGCGCGCCGACTCACGCACGCCTGTGGCGATGTCGCGAATGTTGGCCATCTGCGAACCGAGATGGAAGTGCAGCAGCTGCAGGCTGTCGATGCGGCCCGCTTCACGCATAATCTCTACCAGCTTCAGTACCTGGGTCGCCGACAGGCCGAATTTCGACTTTTCGCCGCCGCTCGACTGCCATTTACCCGAGCCCTGAGAGGCCAGACGGGCGCGGATGCCAAGACGCGGCACCACGTTCAGACGCTCCGCCTCTTCCAGCACCAGCCGGACTTCGGTCATTTTTTCCAGCACCAGATAGACCTTGTGGCCCATCTTCTCGCCGATCAGCGCCAGACGAATGTACTCGCGATCTTTATAGCCGTTACAGACGATCACGGTACGGGTCTGACCAGCGTGCGCCAGTACCGCCATCAGCTCAGCTTTCGAGCCTGCTTCCAGTCCCAGCGGTTCGCCAGAGTGGATCAGCGATTCGATCACGCGTTTGTGCTGGTTCACCTTGATCGGATAAACCAGGAAGTAATCACCGGTGTAGCCGTAGGATTCACGCGCACGCTTAAAGGCGGCGTTAATTGAGCGCAGACGGTGTTGCAGGATCTGCGGGAAACAAAACAGTGCAGGCAGACGCTGGCCCTGCGCTTCGCGCTCTTTGACCAGCCTGGCTAAATCGACGCGCACGTCCGGGCGATCCGGATCGGGGCAGACACTGATGTGACCCAGTTCGTTGACGTCGTAATAGTTGTTGCCCCACCAGGCAATGTTGTAGGTACGCAACATTTTGCTCGCATCCTGATCGTTCATTGCTACCTCCTGCATTGAGCGGAGTGCACCCTGTTCGCCAGCTGACGAACCCTTGATATTCTTTATGTCGTCAGACATCGCGAACCTCAATTTTCCGTTGAAAGATGAAACTGTTAACCGGCTTTCTGGCCGCTAATCTGGAAATTCGTTGCCACATTAAACGCAATGTCCTGTTCACCTGACGTTGCCGTCAGCGCGATTCACGCATGAGAGTTAAGTGTAAAACACCCTGGCCATATCCGTTGAAACCGAACGCATTTAACAGATTTGTATAAGAGGACCACGGATAACGTGCGTCGTTCAGCTGCGCACGCGCAGAGAAGAGACAAAACCGTAAGGATAGTGGTACAGATTAACCGGCGCTCGTGTCGGTAAAATTACCGCATCGAACATATTGTCGGCAGGACAGAGAAAGAGATGGGAGGCAGGAGACAGCCAGCGCAGCGCCGCAGCGCGCAGAACCGCAAGAAGAGAAAACGTGGTTCATTACTCGTATCACCTCCACACATGCCAGCGGCACATGGAACACAACTGGGTGAAAGCCAGACGCGAGTCTGACGGGCGCGACGCGATCTGTGGCGTCATCCTGATTGCTGCTACCAAAGCAGCGGCGTTTTATACAGTTTACAGCTGCAAAAAGCAAAAAGATTATCGGGGAAATGCGTGGAGTGTCAGGAAATTATGCCGATAGGCCCAACAGGTAAAATGCTGAAACAGAAAAAGGGCTGGTAATTCGCTCATCCTGTAACCTAAAATAGCCGTCCAGATGGTTTTCCATCTAAACAGGTTAATATCCAGGCGGTGTTGGCCTGCTGTGCTGACACAACCTCACTGCTCGCGGCTTTGCCTGAAGGGGCGTTAAGTCAGATGATACTCACTTGCGCTATGCAGTCGAATTCAAACCATTTGTAAGGTAAAGAACAGAATGGCTAAACACCTTTTTACGTCTGAGTCCGTATCAGAAGGACATCCTGATAAAATCGCCGACCAAATCTCCGATGCGGTGCTGGATGCGATCCTCGAACAGGATCCTAAAGCACGCGTGGCCTGCGAAACTTACGTTAAAACCGGTATGGTTCTGGTTGGCGGTGAAATCACCACCAGCGCCTGGGTCGATATCGAAGAGATCACCCGTAACACCGTACGTGAAATCGGCTATGTTCATTCCGATATGGGCTTTGATGCCAACTCTTGCGCAGTATTAAGCGCGATTGGTAAACAGTCTCAGGATATCAACCAGGGCGTCGACCGCAGCGATCCGCTGGAGCAAGGCGCCGGTGACCAGGGTCTGATGTTCGGTTACGCCACCAATGAAACCGACGTGCTGATGCCTGCGCCGGTGACCTATGCGCACCGTCTGGTGCAGCGTCAGGCTGAAGTGCGTAAAAACGGCACCCTGCCGTGGCTGCGTCCGGATGCTAAGAGCCAGGTCACTTTCCAGTATG
Organism: Pantoea brenneri; assembly: GCA_002095305.1. Taxonomy (GTDB): domain Bacteria; phylum Pseudomonadota; class Gammaproteobacteria; order Enterobacterales; family Enterobacteriaceae; genus Pantoea; species Pantoea brenneri. The sequence continues at coordinate 18,196 of MIEI01000040.1, read as the reverse complement.
ACGACGGCAAAATTGTGGGCATCGATGCGGTGGTGCTTTCGACTCAGCACGCCGAATCCATCAGCCAGAAAGATCTGCAGGAAGCGGTGATGGAAGAGATCATCAAGCCGGTTCTGCCTGCAGAATGGCTGAGCGCCTCGACCAAATATCACATCAACCCGACTGGCCGTTTTGTTATCGGTGGCCCGATGGGCGATTGCGGCCTGACCGGTCGTAAAATCATCGTTGATACCTACGGCGGCATGGCACGTCACGGCGGCGGCGCGTTCTCAGGCAAAGACCCGTCAAAAGTGGACCGTTCAGCAGCCTACGCAGCCCGTTACGTCGCGAAGAACATCGTGGCGGCCGGTCTGGCAGATCGTTGTGAAATCCAGGTCTCTTACGCGATTGGCGTGGCGGAACCTACTTCCATCATGGTTGAAACCTTCGGCACTGAGAAAGTTTCAACTGAGCAGCTGACTCTGCTGGTGCGTGAGTTCTTCGATCTGCGTCCGTATGGTCTGATTCAGATGCTCGATCTGCTGCACCCAATCTACAAAGAGACCGCTGCTTACGGTCACTTTGGTCGTGAACATTTCCCATGGGAAAAAACCGACAAAGCGGCACAGCTGCGCGAAGCCGCTGGCCTCTGATTTAAGCCGGAATGATCAAAACCCTGCCGCCGTGGCAGGGTTTTTTTTATGCCTGATGCCGTTCAGTCAGCCTCAAATCCACTGTTACGCGCCCTGCCTGCAGCAAATTTTCTGATCTCAGCTACACTTCTTTTCGCCTTTTCTGACAACAAAATGTTAACGATTACAATTTGAAACGCTTTGTTTATCTGCTATTTAGGATTTACTCTACGTAGTTATTCTGCTGAAAATGCGTTATTTTCAGCGTCGTCTGATAGCCAATAAATAGAGCCTTGTCAGAAACTTAATGAGTGCTATACCTCACTGGTTAATTAACCTTTCCGGGCAAAAAATGCTGAATTTCAGGGTTTCAGCGTGTGTAAACGATTACACTGATGTGATCGGACTCACTTTTTTCGCGCAAAGAGTTTTTTAACATTGATAAAAACAATGATGGATAAACCTGGAGGCTAAAATGCCTGGCAATACACACAAGAGCAGAACATCAAATAAGGCGATGACCTTATTTGTCTGCTTTCTGGCGGCCCTTGCGGGTCTGCTGTTCGGTCTGGATATCGGCGTGATTGCCGGTGCACTGCCGTTTATCGCAAAAGACTTTAACGTTACCGCCCATCAGCAGGAGTGGATCGTCAGTTCCATGATGTTTGGTGCCGCGGTGGGTGCTATCGGCAGCGGCTGGATGTCCTCCCGCCTGGGCCGTAAAAAAAGCCTGATGGCCGGTGCGATTCTGTTCGTGATTGGTTCACTCTGGTCGGCAATGTCACCTAACCCGGAAATGCTGATCAGCGCCCGCGTCCTGCTGGGTCTGGCTGTCGGTATCGCGTCTTACACCGCCCCGCTTTACCTTTCTGAAATTGCACCAGAAAAAATTCGCGGCAGTATGATTTCGCTTTATCAGCTGATGATCACTATCGGTATCCTGGGCGCTTACCTGTCCGATACCGCATTCAGCTTTACCGGCAACTGGCGCTGGATGCTGGGCATCATCACCATTCCTGCTCTGCTGCTGCTGGTTGGCGTCTTCTTCCTGCCAAACAGCCCACGCTGGCTGGCGGCGAAAGGCAATTTCCGCGATGCGCAACGGGTGCTGGATCGTCTGCGTGATACCAGCGAACAGGCGAAGCGTGAACTGGACGAGATTCGTGAAAGCCTGAAGATTAAGCAGTCTGGCTGGGGTCTGTTTACCAGCAGCAGCCACTTCCGTCGTGCGGTCTACCTCGGCATTCTGTTGCAGGTCATGCAGCAGTTTACCGGCATGAACGTCATCATGTATTACGCACCGAAAATCTTCGAAATCGCCGGCTTTACCAATACCACTGAGCAGATGTGGGGCACGGTAATTGTTGGTCTGATCAACGTACTGGCAACCTTTATCGCTATCGGTCTGGTCGATCGCTGGGGTCGTAAACCAACCCTGATCCTCGGCTTTATGGTGATGGCAGCCGGTATGGGCGTGCTGGGTACCATGTTGCATTTCGGCATCCATTCACCGGGCGCGCAGTACTTCGCCGTGGGTATGCTGCTGATGTTTATCATTGGTTTTGCGATGTCAGCCGGTCCGTTGATTTGGGTGCTGTGTTCCGAAATTCAGCCGCTGAAAGGCCGCGACTTCGGTATCACCGTTTCCACCACCACCAACTGGATCGCTAACATGATTGTCGGTGCGACCTTCCTGACAATGCTGAACACGCTGGGCAACGCTAATACCTTCTGGGTCTACGCGCTGCTGAACCTGTTCTTCATTCTGCTGACGGTGATGCTGATTCCTGAGACCAAAAACGTCTCGCTGGAGCACATCGAACGTAACCTGATGGCCGGTAAAAAACTGCGCGACATCGGTTCACAGAATTAATCATCAAGCGTAAAAAAAACGGCGGGGTTTCTCTGGAAACCCCGCCGTTTTTATTTTATCCCTCGCCTCACGCTAGATCCGCGATGGTGCTACCGGTAGCCGTAAACAGCAGAGCGCCAGCGCCATAATGAAAATGGTGGCGGTCTGGTTATAGGGCAGCACCGAATCGGTCAGTCCGGCGACAAACAGCGCCAGCAGCGGCAGCGCCACCCCACGCAGATCGCAGCGCTTTAATCCCCCCGCCAGTGCCACCAGGTACAGCAACGCCAGCGACGCGGTCCCGAGCCATCCCTGCAAGGTGGTAACTTCCAGGAACTCGTTGTGCATGTTGTATTTAACGTTGGTGTAGCCTTCAAGGTTATTCGGGTAGTGCGCGGTAATAAACTGACGCGCCTGAGTAGTCCGCTCATCCGGGGTCGCAAAACCGGAATGATGCTGAATAAAGTTAACTGCCCCGCCCCAGATCGCGACCCGCGCGCCCAGCGACGTTGAACTATTGGAACCGTAGTTCTCAATATCCTGCACCCCTTCCACCCAGCGATTGCTGGTCATCAGCACCAGAACAGCCAGCAAACCCACCACCAGCACGCTGATGCGCCAGTTTTTCAGCATCGACAGACGATAGGTCTGTAACAGGAACAGCAGGCCAACCGCCACCAGGGCGATAATGGTGACCCGGGTGCCGCACAGATAGAGCAACGCAAAGGTGACGAGTAAGGCGGCCACGTCAGCAATCTTCCAGTAAGCCTGGGTCTCAAAGCGACTCAGCCAGAGCCAGGCGCAGTAGATAAACAGAATCATGTAGGAGGACATTGACGCCGCTTCGGTGGTGAGCTTAATCCGCACGTTGGCGGTATAGAGATGCTCATGAATGCCGAAGCCCAGGGAGATCAGCAATCCCAGCAGGATCAAAACTTTCCCTGCCCGCAGCGTATTGAGCGACACCTGCTGGCCGTAAATCGCCAGGCTCAACAGGACAAATGCGCCAAGCAGCAGGCGCTTAGCGCCCAGCAGATAGTTGCTGATGTTGGTGATACTGTCGCCCGAAGGGGCTGTCTCAATCGCTTTGACCTGAATCGCCCAGACCAGGCGAATCAGTGAAAAGATAATCAGCACGATAAACAGGGCGATAAAAAAGCGGTTTGGCTGAAAAGCGATTTTCCGGCGCACCAGGCCATAGGCTATCGACGCCACGGACAGGTAAGAGACAATGTAGAAGATTTTTTGTGGCAGGCCGGTGACGAACATATTCAGCGCCAGCGCCAGGCAGAGCGCGATGACAGAAAAATTCACCGCTAAGGACAATCCGTTGAGTTCGGTCTTATTCGTCATGCTTAACCTCTGAGAGGCGGTTAAGCACGTCCTTCAGATGCTTCATATAATTCTCCTCATAAAAACCGGTAATGCTCTGTTTAATAAGCTGGTGATCGGGAAAGTGAACCTCCCCGCTCAGGGCATTGAGAATGGCAGCCAGCGCTACGCTGTCATTTTTTTGGTACAGTTGACCGTTGATGCCTGGCTTAATGATTTCCGCCGGTCCACTGACGCAGTCAGAGGAGACGCAGTAAACGCCGCGTGACATCGCTTCCAGCAGGATCAGCGGGAAGCCTTCAAAGTTGGAGGTCATCACCAGGCAGGTGACCTGTTTAATCTCGCGGATCACGTAATCCCAGGCATTCTCCTGCCAGCCATGCCAGGTGATGCGATCCTGAATTCCCCGCTGCGCCACATACGCCTGGCAACGCGCCAGATCCTCTCCGTCGCCGACAATCTCCAGCGTCCACGGCACCTCAAGCAGGCTGAGCGCATCAAACAGATCTTTAAGCTGCTTCTGACGCTCGAAATGGACCCGGCCGATATATAAAAATTTCAGTTCCGCCGGCCTGCCGATCACGCTGTCGTTGCGTTTTACCGGGTTATAAATCACGTCAATATCCGCCGCGCTGGCACCCAGCTCGACCAGCTGCTGCCGGATCTGCTGACTGATGGCAAAATGGTGATCGGCGCGCAACAGATAGTGAGGACGATAACGCTCACGCGGCGGCAGGTGCATCCAGCTCGACAGCACGATTTTGCGGCCGGAGAGGGTAATCGCCCGGCGCGTCATCAGGCAGGGAATGGTGTTTAAGGTAATGACGTGATCGGGCTGGTAGCGACGAAAAAAAGCCGCCATTCGCAGCGTATGAATGAAGTTCTTTATTTTTTTATTACGCAGGGTGCAGACGCTTTCCTGTAACACCGCATTGGCGGTCCAGGCGCGTGAATGACTTTCTTCGCCGCTGTTGATGATAAACAGCCCGGCCTCGCATTCCGCATCGGCATTCAGCGCCGTGATCAGCTGACCGGTCACGTTCTCCATCCCACCGCGTCCCGCCATCAAATCAGTGACCAGCACAATCCGTTGTTTCTTTAGGTTATTATTATCTTTCATCGCTTTATCCGTGCCCTGTGCCTTTCACCTGACCTCCATCCACCCTGCGGCGAATTTTAACCATAGGATATTCTAAAAAAGAGCATAACAATATTTAAACCAAAATTATCACCTGACAGCCGATGCGGGCGGTAGCGCCGGTTTCAGCCCGGCCGTCGCGGTGCGCACAGGCCTGACGAAGCAGCATCCGTCTACCGGCCGCCGGCGCATAAACGGCATCGGTAAGCGGCGATCTGTTCTGCCCGGTTGAGTTCCCGCGTGACGCCGATTATTCTGAGCGCCATGAAAACACCTCGTCTCCCCATTGCTCTGCAACAGGCCGTGATGCGCGCGCTGCGTCAGGCGCTGGAGCGCGCCAATCTGGCACTGAAAACGAACTATCCTGAACCGACGTTGCTCTATCAGCAGCGCGGCACCGCTGCGGGCACCGCCTGGCTGGAGCCGTGGGAAATCCGCCTTAATCCGATCCTGCTGCTGGAAAACCAGCAGGCGTTCATTGAGGAGGTGATTCCGCACGAACTGGCGCATCTGCTGGTGTGGAAGAAATTCGGTCGCGTGGCGCCGCATGGCAAAGAGTGGAAGTGGATGATGGAGCAGGTGCTGGGCGTACCGGCGCGACGTACCCATCAGTTCGAGGTGCAGTCCGTCCGTAGCCGCACCTTTGCTTATCGCTGCCAGTGCCAGCAGCATCAGCTCACGGTACGCCGTCACAATCGGATATTGCGCGGCGAGAGCGAATATCGCTGCGTTCACTGCGGCAGCCTGCTGAAAGCCGGTGAGTTTGTGCCCGCCTGAGCCGATTTCCCATTCCGCGTTATTCCGCATTCTGTTACCCTGCCGCCCTTTTTAGAGCACTGAGTAGAAATCTGGAATATGTCTCGCATAATTAGTCTGGCCGTTGCGCTGTTATGGGTTCCTTTTGCGGCTGACGCCCTGAACCTGAATAATTACCATCAAAACAATTTCCAGCAGGCCAAAGCCTTTGCCGCTGAAATCAACGCCGATGCGCCGGGATCCTTTTACTGCGGCTGTAAAATTAACTGGCAGGGAAAAAAAGGCGTGCCGGACCTGAACAGCTGTGGCTATCAGGCGCGTAAAAACGCCAATCGTGCGGCGCGCATTGAGTGGGAACACGTTATGCCGGCGTGGGAATTTGGTCATCAGCGTCAATGCTGGCAAAACGGCGGCCGTAAAAATTGCAGTAAAGATCCGGACTATCGTCGCATCGAAACCGATCTGCACAACCTGCAACCGGCTATCGGCGAAGTGAATGGCGACCGCGGCAACTTCGCCTACAGTCAATGGAATGGCAGTGAAAAGCAGTATGGTCAGTGTGAGATGAAGGTGGATTTTAAACTTAAGCAGGCAGAGCCACCGGCGCGCGCACGCGGCGCCATTGCCCGCACCTACTTCTATATGCGTGACCAGTATCATCTGCGAATTTCGCGCCAGCAAACCCAGCTGTTTACCGCCTGGGATAAGCTCTATCCGGTGACGAAATGGGAGTGTGAACGTGACCAGCGTATCGCGCGGGTACAGGGCAATCACAATCCTTATGTGCAGCAGGCTTGCCAGCGCTAAAAAGCCTGCCCTAAACTAGCTCTTTTCCCGATGACGCCGTGTCATTCCACACGGCGCTTAGTTCCAGGAACCTTATGCGCATACCTCGCATCTATCACGCCGGGCCGTTGAGCGTTGGCAGTGACATTACGCTGGATGAAGATGCATCCAATCACGTCGGCCGGGTGCTTCGCATGTCGCCGGGACAGCATCTGGAACTCTTTGATGGCACTAATCTGACTTTTGCAGCAGAGATCACGCATGTTGATAAAAAGCGTGTAAAAGTATCGGTCACAGAGAGCCAGCCGGACGATCGCGAGTCGCCGTTGCACCTGCATTTGGGTCAGGTGATGTCGCGCGGTGAAAAAATGGAGTTCACTATCCAGAAATCAATTGAGCTGGGAGTGAACGTCATTACGCCGCTATTTTCCGAGCGCTGTGGCGTGAAGCTGGACGCTGAACGCCTGGCTAAAAAGATTCAGCAGTGGCAGAAGATTGCTATTGCCGCCTGCGAGCAGTGCGGCCGTAATCGCGTGCCGGAAATCCGTCCGGCGATGACGCTGGAAGCCTGGTGCGCTGAAGCGGAGAGCGGATTGAAGCTTAATCTGCATCCGCGCGCCAGCCACAGTATCAATACGCTGCCGCAGCCGGTCGAACGGGTGCGGTTGCTGATTGGTCCTGAAGGCGGGCTTTCCGCTGACGAAATCGCCATGACGGCGCAGCACGAATTTACTGACATCCTGCTTGGCCCACGGGTTTTGCGTACCGAAACCACCGCGCTGACCGCCATTACGGCACTTCAGGTGAGGTTTGGCGACCTGGGTTAAGCGATACTGCCAGCGGGCAGTCACAGACGCCAGTTCTCTGACGTGCTGACTGAACGGCCCACTGCTGACCGAACGAGACGAGACGGTAACCGCCGCCTCCCTGAGGAGATAATAATGATTGAACTTGGCATCGTGATGGACCCCATTTCGTCCATCAATATTAAAAAAGACACCAGCTTCGCCATGTTGCTGGAAGCACAGCGCCGTGGTTATGAAATTCACTACATGGAGATGCGCGATCTCTCCCTGCGCGGTGGTGTGGCGTTTGCCCGCACCCGTCTGTTAAGCGTTGAGCAGAATCCGGATAGCTGGTATCAGTTTGGCAGCGAGCAGGAGATCCCCCTCGCCGACCTGAACGTAGTACTGATGCGTAAAGATCCGCCATTCGATACCGAATTCATCTACGCGACCTACATTCTGGAGCGCGCAGAAGAACTGGGCACGCTGATCGTGAACAAACCGCAGAGCCTGCGCGACTGTAACGAAAAGCTTTATACCGCCTGGTTTGCAGAGTTCACGCCGGACACGCTGGTGACCCGCAGCAAAGAGAAACTGCGTGCCTTCTGGCAGGAGCATGGCGACATCATCATGAAGCCGCTGGACGGCATGGGTGGCGCCTCTATTTTCCGCGTGAAGAAAGACGATCCGAACTTTGGCGTCATCACCGAAACCCTGACCGAGCATGAAAGCCTGTTTTGCATGGCGCAGAACTATATTCCGGCGATCAAAGAAGGCGACAAACGCGTGCTGGTGGTGGATGGCGAACCGGTGCCTTACTGCCTGGCCCGTATTCCGCAGGGCGGTGAAACCCGGGGTAACCTGGCAGCAGGTGGCCGCGGTGAAGCCCGTCCGCTGAGTGAGAGTGACTGGGAAATCGCCCGTCGCGTCGGCCCGACCCTGAAAGCAAAAGGGCTGATTTTTGTCGGACTGGACATCATCGGTGATAAACTGACAGAAGTTAACGTGACCAGCCCGACCTGCGTGCGTGAAATTGAGGCAGCCTTCCCCATCTCCATCACCGGCATGTTGATGGATGCCATTGAGAAGCGCCTGGGCTGAGCATGACGCCGGGGCCATGCTCCGAGATCAACCCAATACCGGTGCGGCCGTCGCGTGCCGGTTATTTTTTTGGTACATCGTGTGAGAATGAATTTACAGCATCACTTTTTGATTGCCATGCCTTCACTGCAGGACCCTTTCTTCAAACGTTCCGTGGTCTATCTCTGCGAACATAACGAAGAAGGCGCAATGGGTCTGATCATCAACAAACCGATGGAAAATCTGACGGTTGAAGGCATTCTGAAGAAGCTCAAAATCTCTGCCGAGGATCGCGATCCAACGATCAAACTGGATAAGCCGGTATTTACCGGTGGCCCGCTGGCGGAAGATCGCGGCTTTATCCTGCATTCGGCTCAACGCACGTTTACCTCCAGCATCCGTATTTCAGACAATACGGTGATCACTACCTCCCGCGACGTACTGGAGTCGATTGGCACCGCCTCTCAGCCGAGCAACGTGCTGGTGGCGCTGGGTTACTGCGCCTGGGAAAAAGATCAGCTGGAGAATGAGCTGATGGAAAATGCCTGGCTGACCACGCCGGCCAACAGCAACATTCTGTTCCAGACGCCGATTTCAGAGCGCTGGCGCGAAGCGGCGCGCAGTATTGGCGTCGATATTCACAACATGGCCAGCGACGCCGGACACGCCTGATGTCAACACAAACTCTGTTAGGTTTCGACTTCGGCACCAAAAGTATTGGTGTCGCGGTAGGTCAGCAACTGACCGGTACCGCTCGTCCGCTGACGGCCCTCAAGGCGCAGGACGGCGTGCCGGACTGGCTGCAAATCGAAAAGCTGCTGAAAGAGTGGCAACCCGATTTTGTGGTAGTGGGTTTACCGCTGAATATGGATGGCACCGAGCAGCCGCTGACTGCCAGGGCACGCAAATTCGCTAACCGGTTGCACGGCCGCTTCGGTATCCAGGTCGAGCTGCAGGATGAGCGTCTCAGCACGGTCGAAGCGCGGGCCGGACTGTTCGAACGCGGCGGCTATCGCGCGTTAAACAAAGGTTCGGTCGACTCACAATCTGCCGCCATCATTCTGCAGGACTGGTTCGAGAACCATTACTGAAGCCACCCTTCTGCCTGGCGGGCCAGCCGGCTCTGCTCAAAGGTCTGCATACCGGCCTGTGCGCCGGTCTGCAACAGCGCCGGGATCTGGTGCATCTTGCCTTCACGGATCAGGTTAGCGATGGCGGGCGTCGCCACCAGCACCTCAAACAGGCCGATGCGTTTCTCATCGGTCGACGGCACCAGCCGCTGGGCAATCACCGCTTTCAGGCTGCCCGCCAGCTGGCTGCGCACCAGCGGTTTCTCTTCTGCCGGAAACACATCGACCAGCCGATCGACCGCCTGTGCCGCGCCGCGGGTGTGCAGCGTCGCCAGCACCAGATGACCGGTTTCTGCCGCGGTTAGCGCCTGACGGATGGTTTCGCTGTCGCGCAGTTCGCCCAGCAGAATCACATCAGGATCTTCCCGCAGCGCTGCTTTGACCCCGAGGCTGAAAGAGCTGCAGTGCAGCCCTATTTCGCGCTGCTGAATCAGTGACTGCTGGCTGTGATGGATAAACTCAATCGGATCTTCCAGCGTAATAATATGGCGCGCCTGCTGGCGGTTCAGCGCATCTACCAGCGCCGCCAGCGTGGTTGATTTGCCGCTGCCGGTCGCGCCGGTGATCAGGATCAACCCATCGCGCTGCTCCAGCAACGCCGGCACTATCGGCGGCAGCCGCAGGCTTTCCAGCGTCGGGCACTGCGCGGCAATGATGCGTAGCGCCAGTGACAGGCCGTTACGCTGCATAAACAGGCTGGCACGAATTCGCTGCCCGTTTGACAGCGTCAGGGCAAAATCGAGCTGCCGGTCGCGCTCCAGCTGCTGGCGCTGCGGGTCATCGAGCCGGTGGTCAATAAACTGCGCCATCCACGCGGCCGACAGCCTGGCCTGCTGCGGCATCGTCTCCAGCTTTCCCTGACGTCGCCAGTAGGGCAAATGTCCGCTGCAAAGGTGCAGATCGGCGGCATTATGCTTTACACTAAGCTCCACCATTTCATCCAGATTCATAATTTCTCCTGACTATGACCTCAATCCAGCACAACCTACAGCAAGTGCGGCAGCGAATCGCCGCCGCCGCCGCGCGTTGCGGCCGCGCACCAGAAGAAATTACGCTGCTTGCAGTCAGTAAAACCAAACCTGCGAGCGCAGTCGAAGAAGCTGCCGCTGCCGGTCAGATCGCCTTTGGCGAAAATTACGTTCAGGAAGGGGTTGAAAAGGTTCAGGCACTGACCGCACATCCTCAGCTGGAGTGGCACTTCATCGGCCCGCTGCAGTCGAACAAGAGTCGTCTGGTCGCGGAAAACTTTGCCTGGTGTCACACCATTGACCGTCAGCGCATTGCACAGCGGCTCAACGATCAGCGTCCGGTGACGCTGCCGCCGCTTAATGTGTTAATTCAGGTAAATATCAGTGACGAGAACAGCAAATCTGGCATCATGCTGGATGCCGTTTCCGGGCTGGCACAGCAAATCGCTGCGCTGCCGCAGTTGCGCCTGCGCGGACTAATGGCGATACCGGCAGCGGAAAGTGACTATGACCGGCAACTGGCGGTGTGCCAGCAGATGGCTGAGGCCTTCCGGCAGTTGCAGCAGGACTATCCGGCTATCGACACGCTCTCGCTGGGAATGAGCGATGACATGGAGGCGGCAATCGCCGCAGGCAGTACGATGGTGCGCATCGGCACCGCCATTTTTGGCGCACGCGATTATGCGCGCAATTCACAACAATAATAGAGGAACTTCATGTTAACAATGACGTTTTTAGTAAAAACGCTGATCGATCTCTACGTCATGGTGCTGCTGTTACGCATCTGGATGCAGTGGTCCCGCTGCGATTTTTATAACCCGCTGGCACAGTTCGTGGTGAAAGTGACACAGCCGATCGTCAAGCCGCTGCGTCGCGTGCTGCCGGCGCTGGGTCCGATCGATACCGCCTCGCTGCTGCTGGCGTTTGTCCTGACGACGCTGAAATATCCGATTCTGTTGCTGATTCAGGTCGGGGTGTTCTCGGTCGATCCGACCAACCTGCTGGTCGGCTTGTTGTCGCTGGTTAAATCCGCCGGCTATCTGGTGTTCTGGGTCATCATTATCCGTTCACTGATGAGCTGGATCAGTCAGGGTCGCGGCCCGATTGATTATGTGCTGATCCAGCTGACCGAACCGCTGATGGCACCGATTCGCCGCGTGCTGCCGGCGATGGGCGGCATCGATTTCTCCGCCATGATCGTCATCCTGGTACTGTATGCCCTGAATTTCCTCGGCATGGACCTGTTCCCGGGTCTCTGGTATCTGCTGTAAATGAACCAAACTGGAACTGTTATGCAAAAAGTTGTCCTCGCAACCGGCAATCCCGGCAAAGTGCGTGAACTGGCGGATCTGCTCTCCGCCTTCGGCCTGGATATCGTCGCCCAGACCGAGCTCGGGGTGGAATCGGCTGAAGAAACCGGCCTGACTTTTATTGAGAATGCCCTTCTCAAAGCACGTCACGCGGCGCAGATCACTGGTTTACCGGCGATCGCTGATGATTCCGGCCTGGCGGTGGATGCGCTGGGCGGCGCGCCGGGTATCTACTCTGCGCGTTACGCCGGTGAAGAGGCCAGCGATCAGCAGAACCTGGAGAAGCTGCTGCAGGCGCTGGAAAACGTGCCAGACGGCCAGCGTCAGGCGCAGTTCCACTGCGTGCTGGTCTATCTGCGTCACGCCGACGATCCGACGCCACTGGTGTTCCACGGCAGCTGGCAGGGTGAGATCACCCGTGCGGCGGCCGGCGCAGGTGGCTTTGGTTATGACCCGATTTTCTACGTTCCGGCGCTGGGTAAAACCGCAGCCGAACTGAGCAAAGCGGAAAAAGGTGAAGTTTCTCACCGGGGTAAAGCATTGACGCTGTTGCTGGAAGCGATGCGTAATGCCTAATCTGCCGCCGTTAAGTCTGTATATCCACATTCCGTGGTGCGTACAGAAATGTCCCTACTGTGATTTTAACTCCCACGCGCTGAAAGATGAGGTGCCGCACGTTGAGTATGTGCAGCACCTGCTGCGCGATCTGGAGCAGGATTTACCGCTGATCGCTGACCGTGAAGTACGCACCATTTTCATCGGCGGCGGGACGCCCAGCCTGCTGAGCGGCAGTGCGATGCAGCTGCTGATGGATGGCGTACGTTCGCGTCTGGCGCTGGCACCAGACGCGGAAGTCACCATGGAGGCCAATCCCGGCACCGTTGAAGCCGATCGCTTCAGCGCCTATCAGCGGGCCGGCATCAACCGGATCTCAATTGGCGTGCAGAGTTTCAGTCCGCAAAAACTGCAGCGGTTGGGGCGTATTCACGGTCCGGACGAGGCGAAGCGTGCCGCTAAGCTGGCGCAGGGATTAGCCTTACGCAGCTTTAACCTCGACCTGATGCACGGCCTGCCCGATCAGTCGCTGGACGAAGCGCTCGACGATCTGCGTCAGGCGATCGCGCTTAATCCGCCGCATCTCTCCTGGTATCAGCTGACCATCGAACCCAACACCCTGTTTGGTTCACGGCCGCCGGTACTGCCGGATGATGATGCGCTGTGGGATATTTATGAGCAGGGTCACCAACTGCTGAGCGCCGCCGGTTATCAGCAGTATGAAACCTCCGCCTACGCCAAACCGGGTTACCGCTGTGAACATAACCTCAACTACTGGCGCTTCGGGGACTATCTCGGCATTGGTTGCGGTGCGCACGGCAAGCTGACTCAGCCCGACGGCCGCATCGTCCGCACGGTGAAGACCCGTCATCCGCGTGGCTTTATGCAGGGCAATTATCGCGAGAAACAGTACGACGTCGCCGATATCGACAAACCGTTCGAATACTTCATGAACCGCTTCCGGCTGCTGGAAGCCGCGCCGCGCAGTGAATTTGTCAGTTATACCGGTTTAGCGGAACAGGTGATTCGTCCGCAGATGGATGCGGCAATTGCGGCAGGTTATGTGGTGGAAACCGCTGATCAGTGGCAGATCAGTGAGAAAGGGAAATTGTTCCTGAATTCGCTGTTAGAGCTGTTTTTGCCAGAAGAGTAACAACTGTGCCTCAGTCCGCGGGCTGAGGCACAGGTTTATTTATTCAGACCGGCAACCAAACCTTTGCGCTGATCTTCTAACGAAATGACGCGATTACAGACTTCGTGACCGAAGTTCTGGAAATCCTGCTCCTGCTTGCTCCATTCCGCCTGAATAGACTGCTGTAAACCACCCAGATTACCCATGATGGCCTGCAACGGATTACTGCCGCCGCTGGCCTGCTGACTGCCCATCTCGTTCAGACTGTCCTGCATCACGCCACCGAGCGTTGACTGCACCAACTGTTCGCCATCGGCACGCACTTTGTCGATCGCCTGATGATGGAAGGCCAGGCCATCCGGCCGGTGTTCGATGATGCGGTTCATCTGCTGTTTCAGCTGGCCGTTCAGGGTGGTCAGGCGATTACGCACATTACTGTTCTCGCCCAGCTTCTCAACAATCACCCGATCCAGCGCTGCACGCCCTTTTTCCAGCCGCGAAGTCGCCCCGCTGTCAATCCACGGCAGATCGCGCCGCAATGCGCTCTGGTAGTCGATCGCTTTCTGACGATCGGCGGTATCCAGTGACACTTTCTGGCCGTTGAACTGCACGTCGCCCTGTGGGCTGATTTGCAGATTGCCGTTGGTCCCGACCACCTGCACGCTTTGCGGCGTGATCACCACATCATCCTGTGGCTTAACGCTGCATTCATAGGCAGCCTGGGCCTGAGTCGCTGCCACCAGCAGCACAGCAAGAAGCGCTTTACGCATCATTGAATCTCCCTCACCTTCTGTCTGAACCGGATCCTGAAGGGCCAGGCGGCCTCGTCGTGATAGATCATCTCTCCATCCCGCGTCAGCCTGCCCGGCGTCGTGTTACTTAGTCCCACCAGACATCAAACAGTTCAGTCACCTGCACGTCCTGCAGCTTGCGCTCTTCCAGCCATTTACGCACCCGTTCGCGATGCTCATCGGTGCATTTGCCGGTTTTCTGCAGGCAGATCAGACCTTCCCACACCAGATAACCGCTGCCATCAAAGGCCAGACCGTTAGGATCGATCGCTTCATCAATGAACTGATTCAGCGTCTCATCGATCTCGCTTTCGCTGGTACCTTCCGGGAAACGCCAGGCGACGGAGAAACCCAGTTCCTGAAACTCATCAATGTGCAGTTTTTTACGTAAACGGCGGCTGCGTTGTGTGGCCATTATTTCACCCTCTCAAACATTAAATCCCATACGCCATGGCCTAAACGCTGCCCGCGCTGCTCAAACTTGGTCAGTGGACGCGTCTCGGGACGCGGCACGTAATTCTGCTGTTCTGACTGATTGCGGAAACCATCAATGCTGTTCATCACTTCAAGCATATGTTCCGCGTAGGCTTCCCAGTCGGTTGCCATGTGGAATACGCCGCCCAGCTTCAGCTTGCGCATCACCAGCTCGGCAAACGGGACCTGCACGATACGGCGTTTGTTGTGACGGGCTTTATGCCACGGATCCGGGAAGAACAGCTGGACCATACGCAGCGAGTTGTCCGGGATCATTTTCTCCAGCACTTCCACCGCGTCGTGACACATCACGCGCAGGTTGTCGACGCCCGCTTCTTTCGCCGAAGCCAGACAGGCACCGACGCCCGGCAGGTGTACTTCAATGCCGAGGAAATTCTGCTGTGGCGTATTTTGCGCCATGGTGACTAGCGAGGCGCCCATGCCAAAGCCGATTTCCAGCGTGACCGGCGCGTCACGGCCAAACAGCTGGGGCAGATCGATCGGCTCCGGCTGATATTCCACCCCCATCTCCGGCCAGTATGTGTCAACGGCCTGCTGCTGCCCTTTGGTTAAGCGGCCCTGCCGGCGTACAAAACTGCGGATCCGGCGCAATGGCCGCCCGTTCTCATCAAATTCTGGGGTGATGACGTCATTAATCATGTCGAAGCCTGCTGGTTAGCCTGTTCTGGGAAACGGGCATTATGCAAAGTTCATAAGCAGAAGCAAGCCTTTGCAATCTTCCGGTTTACACCCAGGTGCGCATGTGCTGGAATTCCTGCCTGAGTGTAGAGTAAACACGGAAAATTTCCTTCTTATGATGCAAGCGCCGCAGTTCGCGCAACAAGTGCTGGACTGGTATCAGCGCTTTGGCCGCAAAACCCTGCCCTGGCAGCTGGAAAAGACGCCTTATAAGGTGTGGCTGTCCGAAGTGATGTTACAGCAAACCCAGGTTGCCACGGTTATTCCCTATTTCGAACGCTTTATGGCGCGCTTCCCCACGGTTGGCGATCTGGCGGCTGCACCGCTGGATGAAGTGCTGCATTTATGGACTGGCCTCGGCTATTACGCCAGGGCGCGTAATCTGCATAAGGCGGCAAAGCAGATTGTTGAGGTCCATCAGGGCGAGTTCCCGCGTAATTTCGATGACGTCGCCGCCCTGCCCGGCGTGGGTCGATCTACTGCTGGCGCGATCCTGTCGTTATCGCTGGGTCAGCACTTCCCGATTCTCGACGGCAACGTGAAACGCGTGCTGGCGCGGTGTTACGCCGTCGGCGGCTGGCCGGGTAAAAAAGAGGTAGAGAAACGCTTATGGCAGATCAGCGAAACCGTTACCCCCGCCGAGGGCGTCAGCCAGTTTAATCAGGCGATGATGGATTTGGGGGCGATAGTCTGCACCCGCTCGAAACCGAAATGCGATATCTGTCCGCTGAACAGCGGCTGCGAAGCCTATGCTCATAACAGCTGGGCCAGCTATCCCGGTAAAAAACCGAAGCAGGTGTTACCGGAGCGCAGCGGCTGGTTTTTGATGATGCAGCATGGTGAGCAGGTCTGGCTGGAACAGCGTCCGCCGGTCGGATTGTGGGGCGGCCTGTTCTGCTTTCCGCAGTTTACCAGTGAAGAGGCGCTGAATGACTGGCTGGCAGCACGCGGTATCCACGCCAGACCGCAGCAGCTCACCGCCTTTCGTCATACCTTCAGCCATTTCCATCTGGACATTGTGCCTATGTGGCTGGCGTGGCCTTCTGTCGGGGCGGCGATGGATGAAGCGGGCGGTCTCTGGTATAACTTAGCGCTGCCACCATCTGTGGGATTAGCCGCGCCCGTTGAGCGCCTGTTACACGAATTGCGCCATCCCCAACAACTGGCTTTAGACAGTTGTGAGATCAATGAGGAAGAATAATGAGCCGCACTATTTTTTGTACTTTTTTACAACGCGACGCGGAAGGGCAGGATTTCCAGCTCTATCCTGGTGACCTGGGTAAGCGTATTTACAACGAGATTTCGAAAGAAGCCTGGCAGAAGTGGATGGCGAAACAGACCATGCTGATCAATGAGAAAAAACTCAACATGATGAATCCGGAAGATCGCAAGGTGCTGGAAAAGGAGATGATCAATTTCCTGTTTGAAGGCAAAGAAGTTCATATCGAAGGCTATACACCGCCAGAAGCGTAAACAGTTTGGGCCTCAGCGTTGAGGCTCTTTATCCAGGTCAGGCATGCATTCCCAATGAATAAAAAATTGATCGCCCTGCTGGTGATGGCACCACTTTTGGTTTCCTGCTCCGGACAAAAAAAACAGCAGTTTCATGAAGATTGGGTAAAAGACACCAACGGTTTCGATATTCTGATGGGTCAGTTTGCCCACAACATTGAGAATATCTGGGGTATTAATGAGGTCCTGATCGCCGGACCGAAAGACTACGTCAAATATAGCGACAACTATTACACCCGCAGCCACATCAACTTCGAAAGCGGTAAGCTGACGATTGAGACCATCGCGGGCACCGATCCGATGGCCAGCCTGCGCCAGGCGATTGTGACCACCCTTTTGATTGGCGAAGATCCGGGCAACGTCGATCTCTATTCCGACGCCAATGACATTGTGATCAGTAAAGAGCCGCTGCTTTACGGTCAGGTGCTCGACAATACCGGTCAGCCGATCCGCTGGCAGGGTCGTGCCGAAGCCTTTGCTGATTATCTGATTCAGAATAAATTGCAGCGCCGCACCTCGGGTCTGCATGTGATCTACTCGGTCTCAATTCCGATGGTGCCTAACCATCTGGATAAACGTGCGCACAAATATCTGCCGATGGTGCGCAAAGCGTCGGAACAGTATGGCGTCGACGCCTCGCTGATTCTGGCAATCATGCAGACCGAGTCGAGCTTTAACCCCTACGCCGTCAGCCACGCCGATGCGCTGGGTCTGATGCAGGTGGTGCAGCATACCGCTGGGGTCGATGTGTTCCGCATGAAAGGGAAATGGGGTAAACCGAGTCGCAGCTATCTGCTGGATCCGGAGAATAATATTGATGCCGGTACTGCCTATCTGTCGCTGCTGCAACGCAGTTATCTGGGCGGCATTCAGGACCCGGTATCACGCCGTTATGCGGTGATCACCGCCTACAATGGCGGCGCGGGCAGCGTGTTGCGGGTCTTCTCCAGTGATAAAGATCGCGCGTTTTCGATAATCAACAACATGTCACCGAACAAGGTTTACCAGACCCTGACCAGCCAGCATCCTTCGGCGGAGTCACGTCGCTATCTGTATAAGGTGAGCACTGCGCAGCGCAGTTATCGTGGGTTCTGATGGACTCAGCGCTAAAGCGGGGAGTGTTCGCTGCGCGAACGCGCTATGAGAAGGTTTCGTTCGCTTAGCAGCGGGTATGCACTGAGCGGGTTTCGCCCGCCGGGCGGTGGGGAGTTTCAGATCGCCCGAGCAGGCGGACGTATTAAGGGGCGGACGCCCGCCCCTTAACAATCCCGGCGTCCGGTTGTTC
>MIEI01000039.1 GCA_002095305.1 Pantoea brenneri | reverse complement strand
GGCGTGGCTACGCTGAACCCGCACTGACCCGCTCCCGAGCCAGCATTTGCTGGCTTTTTTTCTGTCCGAAACCCACTCTGCACCATCACAAGGCAGCGCCGCACCACTATCGCCCCTCGTTTGATTTATTCTAATTTTGCCGCTCAATTCGCATTACTTTTTCTTATTCGGTGCATCGGCGAACACCGCATTTTTTTAACATCCTGAACGGCTTCTCGCATAAATTTGCTGCGTTTATTTAACCTTCCTACATTTATTGCGTGATTAATCACAAAATTGCAGTTTTTTATCCTGTCGGTGATTAATCCTGGTTAGGCTGTGCATCAGCTTTCGACCCCGGTTTGCTTATGGTTAATCGCCAGATTCGGTGGTAACGTCAGCCTAAAGAGAACGTTTGCGTCGGCAGGGTTTGCGGCGCGCTTTGGTACTCACTCGCTTCTGCACAGGATGGTTATGACTCAGCAAACACCTCTGTTTGAACAGCATCAGGCCTGCGGCGCTCGCATGGTGGATTTTCATGGCTGGATGATGCCGCTGCACTATGGCTCCCAGATGGATGAGCATCATGCGGTGCGTAATGACGCCGGCATGTTTGATGTCTCCCACATGACCATTGTTGACCTGAAAGGCCCGCGTACCCGCGAATTTCTGCGCTACCTGCTGGCAAATGACGTGGCAAAACTGACTCAGCCCGGCAAGGCGCTCTATACCGGCATGCTGAATGCATCAGGTGGCGTCATTGATGATTTGATTGTTTACTTTATGAGCGAAGACTTTTTCCGGCTGGTGGTGAATTCCGCAACGCGGGAGAAAGACCTCGCCTGGATCGCTGAACATGCGCAGGGCTACGGCATTACGCTGACCGAACGTGACGATCTGGCGCTGATTGCCGTACAGGGGCCGCAGGCCCAGCAGAAAGCGCAGACGCTGTTCAGCAAGACACAACGGCAGGCGGTATCCGGGATGAAGCCGTTCTTCGGCGTACAGGCGGAGGCGCTGTTTATTGCCACCACCGGCTACACCGGCGAAGCGGGATATGAGATTGCGTTACCGGCAGACGAGGCGGCCGATTTCTGGCAGCGGTTGCTGGCCGCCGGAGTAAAACCTGCGGGTCTCGGTGCACGTGACACGCTGCGGCTGGAAGCCGGCATGAACCTGTACGGTCAGGAAATGGATGAAAGCGTTTCACCGCTGGCTGCCAACATGGGCTGGACGGTGAGCTGGGAGCCGGCCGATCGGGCCTTCATCGGACGTGAAGCGCTGACGTTACAGCGTGAACGCGGCACCGAAAAACTGGTCGGGCTGATCCTGACCGAAAAAGGCGTGCTGCGTAACGGCTTGCCCGTGCGCTTTACCGACGATCAGGGCGAGCCACAGGAAGGGATCATCACCAGCGGTTCGTTTTCGCCCACTCTGGGTTACAGCATTGCCCTGGCACGCGTGCCAGCCAGTATCGGCGACACCGCCATCGTTGAGATCCGTAACCGCCAGATGCCGGTAAAGGTTACCCGACCGATTTTTGTCCGCGCCGGTAAACCGGTCGCCCAGTAAATTTTATTCAGGAGAAATGGCCAATGAGCAATGTGCCAAATACGTTGAAGTACCGCGACAGCCACGAGTGGGTGCGCAAAGAAGAAGATGGTTCTTATACCGTAGGCATCACCGAACATGCGCAGGAACTGCTGGGTGACATGGTGTTTGTCGATCTGCCTGAAGTCGGCGCAACCTTTGCTGCTGGTGAAGAGTGTGCAGTCGCCGAATCAGTCAAAGCGGCCTCCGACATCTATGCACCGATCAGCGGTGAGATTGTTGCGGTTAACGATCTTCTGTCCGATTCGCCAGAGCAGGTCAACAGCGAACCTTATGACGGCGGCTGGTTATTCAAAATCAAAGCCAGCGACGAGTCTGAAATTGACACGCTGCTGGACGCGGATGCTTACAAAGCCTCTATCGACGAGTAATCGTCAGGCGGCCTCGCGCAGAGGCCGCAGATTTCTGTTTGCACTCTCTGTTCCCCAGCCCGATTCAGGATTTACTGCTAATGACTCAGACTCTCAGCCAGCTTGAACACAACGGTGCATTCATTGAGCGCCATATCGGTCCTTCACCCGAGCAGCAAGCGATGATGCTTGAGGCGATTGGCGCCCCCTCGCTGGAGGCGTTAATCGGCACGATTGTCCCGGCCGACATTCAGTTGCCCGGCCCGCCAGCCGTGGGTGAAGCGGCGACGGAACAACAGGCGCTGGCTGAACTGAAAGCGATTGCCAGCCAGAATCTGCGTTACAAATCCTGGATCGGGATGGGATATAGCGCGGTGATCACCCCACCGGTTATCCTGCGCAATATGCTGGAAAACCCAGGCTGGTACACCGCGTATACTCCGTATCAGCCGGAAGTTTCGCAGGGACGACTGGAGGCGTTGTTAAACTTCCAGCAGGTGACCCTCGATCTGACCGGCATGGATATCGCCTCGGCCTCGCTGCTGGACGAAGCGACCGCTGCGGCAGAAGCGATGGCGATGGCCAGACGCGTCAGCAAGCTGAAAAATGCCAACAAATTCTTTATTGCCGATGATATTCATCCGCAAACGCTGGATGTGGTGCGGACCCGTGCCGAAACTTTTGGCTTTGAACTGATTATCGATCGGGCTGAAAAAGCGCAGGATCATGACGATCTGTTTGGCGTGCTGCTGCAACAGGTTGGCACCACCGGTGAAGCGCACGATTACAGCGCGCTGATTGCCGGACTGAAAGCCCGCAAAGTGGTGGTCAGCGTCGCAGCGGATTTCATGTCGCTGGTCCTGCTGGAAGCGCCAGGCAAGCAGGGTGCCGATATTGTCTTTGGCTCGGCACAACGCTTCGGCGTGCCGATGGGGTACGGTGGCCCTCATGCGGCCTTCTTCGCCAGCCGCGATGAGCATAAACGTTCAATGCCGGGGCGCATCATCGGCGTCTCCCGCGATGCCGCCGGTAATACCGCGCTGCGCATGGCGATGCAGACCCGTGAACAGCATATCCGTCGTGAAAAGGCCAACTCCAACATCTGTACCTCACAGGTGCTGCTGGCGAATATCGCTGGCCTGTATGCGGTATTCCACGGTCCGGCCGGACTGAAACGCATTGCCTCACGTATTCATCGTTTTACCAACATTCTGGCGGCGGGCTTGCAACAAGGCGGCCTGACGCTGCGTCATCAGCACTGGTTCGATACGCTGACGGTTGAAGTAACAGACAAAGCGGCGGTCCTGAACCGCGCTCAGAGCTTTGGCGTCAACCTGCGAAGCGATATTCACCATGCTGTTGGCATCACGCTGGATGAAACCACCCGTCGTGAAGATATTCTGGCGCTGTTCGCCATTCTGCTGGGCGATGCGCACGGCCTGGATCTGGATAAGCTCGACAGCGAAGTCGCACTGGAGAGCCAGTCGATTCCAGCCGGTTTGCAGCGCCACAGCGATATTCTGACCCATCCGGTGTTCAACCGTCATCACAGTGAAACAGAGATGATGCGCTACATGCACAGCCTGGAGAA
Source organism: Pantoea brenneri (assembly GCA_002095305.1). Taxonomy (GTDB): domain Bacteria; phylum Pseudomonadota; class Gammaproteobacteria; order Enterobacterales; family Enterobacteriaceae; genus Pantoea; species Pantoea brenneri. The sequence goes on along the minus strand of MIEI01000039.1, from coordinate 38,856 downwards.
AAAGGATCTGGCGCTGAATCAGGCGATGATCCCTCTGGGCTCCTGCACCATGAAGCTCAACGCCGCGGCAGAAATGATCCCGATTACCTGGCCGGAATTTGCCGAACTGCACCCGTTCTGCCCGGCAGAACAGGCCAGCGGTTATCTGCAGATGATCGGTCAGCTGTCACAGTGGCTGGTGCAGCTCACCGGTTACGATGCGCTTTGCATGCAGCCGAACTCTGGTGCACAGGGCGAATATGCCGGTCTGCTGGCAATTCGTCGTTATCATGAAAGCCGCAATCAGGGCGACCGTCACCTCTGCCTGATCCCCAGCTCGGCGCACGGCACCAATCCGGCGTCGGCCCAGATGGCCGGCATGGATGTGGTAGTGGTGGCCTGTGACAAACAGGGCAACATCGACCTCGGCGATCTGCGTGAGAAAGCGGCACAGGCGGGCGATAAACTCTCCTGCATCATGGTGACCTATCCGTCAACACACGGCGTTTATGAAGAGACCATCCGCGAAGTCTGCCAGATTGTGCATCAGTACGGCGGTCAGGTTTATCTCGACGGCGCAAACATGAATGCCCAGGTCGGTATCACCACGCCAGGCTATATTGGCGCGGATGTCTCGCACCTTAACCTGCATAAAACCTTCTGTATCCCGCACGGCGGCGGCGGACCGGGAATGGGGCCGATTGGCGTAAAAGCGCATCTGGCACCGTTTGTTCCGGGCCATAGCGTGGTGCAGATCGATGGCGTATTAACCCAGCAGGGAGCGGTGTCAGCGGCCCCGTTTGGCAGCGCCTCTATTCTGCCGATCAGCTGGATGTACATCCGCATGATGGGAGCAGAAGGGCTGAAGCAGGCCAGTTCAGTCGCGATCCTGAATGCCAACTATATTGCCAGTCGTTTGCAGTCCGCCTATCCGGTGCTCTATACCGGCCGTGATGGTCGGGTGGCGCACGAATGTATTCTTGATATCCGGCCACTGAAAGAGCAGACCGGCATCAGCGAACTGGATATTGCCAAACGCCTGATCGACTACGGTTTCCATGCGCCAACCATGTCGTTCCCGGTCGCGGGCACGCTGATGGTGGAGCCGACCGAATCGGAAAGCAAAATCGAGCTGGACCGCTTTATTGATGCGATGCTCTCTATTCGTATGGAGATCGACCGGGTCGCGGCGGGCGAATGGCCGCTGGAAGACAACCCACTGGTGAATGCGCCGCATACCCAACTGGAAATCGTCAGCGAGTGGACGCATCCTTACAGCCGTGAACTGGCGGTTTTCCCGGCGGGCAGCCACAACAAATACTGGCCGACGGTAAAACGTCTGGATGATGTGTTTGGTGACCGCAATCTGTTCTGCTCCTGCGTACCGATGAGCGATTATCAGTAACTCACGCCAATCGCATAGCCGCTAAACAAACCTGAGCAGGGCCGATTCGTCGGCCCTTTTTTATCTGGAGGCGAAATGAAATTAGCACTGGTTACCGGCGGCAGCCGCGGTATCGGACGCGCCACGGCGTTATTACTGGCGGCCAGAGGCTATCGGGTGGCGGTCAATTATCGCCAGCGCGAGGCAGAAGCACAGCAGGTGGTGACAGAGATTCAGCAGCAGGGCGGCGAGGCCTTTGCGCTGCAGGCAGATATTGCTGATGAAGCCCAGGTGATGGCGATGTTTGCGCAGCTCGATCAACAGCCAGCGCCGCTGACGCTGCTGGTCAATAACGCCGGGATTCTGTTTCAGCAGTGCCGGGTCGAGCAGCTGGATGCAGCACGCCTGCACAAAGTGTTTGCCACTAACGTCATCGGCACCTTTCTCTGCAGCCGCGAAGCAGTAAAACGTATGGGCACCCATCACGGCGGTCAGGGCGGCGCGATTGTTAACGTCTCGTCAGCCGCCTCACGGCTTGGCGCACCGGGAGAGTACGTCGATTACGCCGCCTCTAAAGGGGCGATGGATACGCTGACCAAAGGGTTATCGCTGGAAGTCGCGCAGCAGGGGATTCGGGTAAATGGGGTTCGTCCGGGATTCATTTATACCGAGATGCATGCCGACGGGGGTGAAGCAGGCCGGGTTGATCGCCTCGCCAGTGTAATCCCGATGGGCCGCGGCGGGCAGGCAGAGGAGGTGGCAGAAGCGATCGTCTGGCTGGCCAGCGAGGCGGCCTCTTATGTCACCGGCAGCATCATTGATGCCGCCGGCGGACGCTAACCGACAGCGCCGCCGCTTTTCAGCCGCGGCGTCATCCGTTACAGGTTTTCGCCGTTGCTGGCGATGACCTGCTGATACCAGTTAAAGCTTTTCTTCTTCGAACGGGAGAAATCGCCGCTGCCGTCGTCGTTTTTATTGACGTGAATAAAGCCGTAACGCTTATCGTACTGGCCGGTGGTAAAGGAGACGCAATCCAGGCAGCCCCACGGCGTATAGCCCATTAATTCCACGCCGTCGTGCGTCACCGCCTTTTTCATCTCTTCGATGTGGGCGCGCAGATAATCGATACGGTAATCATCTTCAATCACGCCCGCGTCGTTTGGCTTGTCGATTGCGCCAAAACCGTTTTCTACGATAAACAGCGGTTTCTGATAACGCTCATACAGCTCGTTAAGCGCGTAACGCAGGCCGACCGGGTCAATCTGCCAGCCCCAGTCTGACGCTTTAACGTGTGGATTTTTTACCACGCCTTCGAAACCGGTGATCGGATCGTCCACGCCGCTGGCATCAGTCTTCACGGCATTACTCATGTAATAGCTGAAACCGACGTAGTCCGCACAGCCTTCACGCAGCGTGTCGGCGTCCTCCGCTTCCATCTGGATCTCATAGCCTTTACGCGCCCACTCTTTCAGCGTGTAGGTCGGATAGTAGCCGCGCATCTGCACATCACTGAACACGTAACGCTGATGCATCGCTTCCTGCGCCAGCACCACATCATCAGGATGACAGGAGAATGGGTAGACCGGCACCATGGCGATCATACAGCCAATCCGGAAGTCAGGATTAATAGCATGACCGAGTTTGACCACCTTAGCGCTGGCGACAAACTGGTGGTGCATTACCTGATACATCGCCTGCTCAGGCTTCTCATGCTCGGTAAAGATCACCCCAGAGCAGCAGTAACCAAACAGCGGATATTGCCAGTTGCGCTGGTTATTGATCTCGTTAAAGGTCATCCAGTATTTCACTTTGTTTTTATAGCGATTCAGCACTACTTCGCTGAAACGCACAAAGAAATCGACCACTTTGCGGTTGTGCCAGCCGCCGTACTGTTTCACCAGGTGATAGGGCATTTCGAAGTGGGAGAGGGTGATGACCGGTTCAATGCCGTACTTCAGCAGTTCATCAAACAGATCGTCGTAGAATTGCAGGCCAGCCTCGTTTGGCTGTTGCTCGTCGCCATTCGGGAAGATGCGGGTCCAGGCAATTGAGGTGCGGAAGCATTTGAAGCCCATTTCGGCAAACAGCGCGACATCCTGTTTATAGTGTGAGTAGAACTCAACGGCCTGATGGTTAGGATAGAAATTGCCGGGCTGGACACCGTCGGTAATCACCCGATCGACGCCGTGTGAACCGCCGGTCAGCACATCAGCGATGCTGACGCCTTTGCCGCCCTGATCCCAGCCGCCTTCAACCTGATGCGCTGCCACCGCTCCGCCCCAAAGAAACCCTTTTGGTAACTGCAATTCTGCACTCATGCTTCACCCCATTACGGATATTGAAATTGGAATGAGTTTAGCAAGGCAATAATGAAAGTCACGATATAACAGCGCGCCAGTAATGTGATCTGTTACATCAGAAAAACAGGCTGTTTTATTTACCCAGTTGGCGGCCAATCGCTTCAATAATATAGGTGACCGGCACCTGCGTCGTAATGTCTGAATTATCAGCCATCCGAATAATCGGGACGTGATAGCAGAGGCTGAAATCACTCATTTTCGCCAGCGAGCAGCTCTCGGTGTTAGTGATGGCAATGATTTTGCACTTGTTGAGGCTGAACTGGCTGGCAATGCGCAGGATCTCTTCGGTCTCGCCGGAGACGGATAAAATAATCGCAATCGCATTTTCATACAGATCAGGGCTGACCGGATAATAGGGATCGTCAATCGCGTGGCTGAATTTACCCAAATTGGAAAAGAAACGGGCGCCATATTTTGCCAGGCTGCCTGAGGTGCCGACGCCAATAAAAAATACCCGCTCCGCCCGATTAATCTTTTGCGCCGCCTGGGCAATGATCTGCTCGAACTCCGGGTTATTAATACTTTTAAAAAAACTCAGCATCTCATTGACGCTGGCGGTATTAACCTGCGGCGCAGTCTGCTGCTCGGTTAACCGTAGCCGGATACGGAATTCCGACCAGCCTTCACAGTGCATCTTGCGGCAAAATCGCAGCACGGTAGTGGTGGAGACCGCGGCCTGCTCGGCCAGCTCGCGAATGGTCATATAGCTGACACGTTCACGATGTTTGATGATGAACTGATAAACCTGCATTTCCAGGTCGTTAAGGCGGGCGAGATCGCGGTGCGAAAACATGGGTGGCTCATTGTACAGTTGACCAGCCCGCAGTTTACCAGATTCATCGGCTGGTTTGCCCGTTACAAGGTTTCACAGATTAATTTCAGCGTACATGTGTACACCGAAACCGATGTTGGCTACTCTGGATAAGGTTTTTTTTATCGCTTCACTTTCAGGACACCTTATGACCACCACGCGTTTACCCTCAACGGGCTACTCACTGACCGAGGAAATTGCCAATAGCATCAGTCATGGGCTGGGCTGTCTGTTTGGCGTTGTCGCACTGGTATTAATGCTTAACCAGGCGAGGGATACGGGCGCAGATGCCATGGCGATCACCAGCTACAGCCTGTACGGCGGCAGCATGATTTTGCTGTTCCTGGCCTCAACGCTCTATCACGCCATTCCCAACGGACGGGCCAGACCCTGGCTGAAAAAGCTGGACCACTGCGCTATCTACCTGTTGATTGCCGGCACCTATACGCCTTTCCTGCTGGTGGGCCTGAGGTCGCCGCTGGCCTACGGTCTGATGGTGGTGATCTGGAGCCTGGCACTGGCCGGCATCATCTTTAAGCTGACCATTGCGCACCGCTTTAAAGTGCTGTCGCTGGTAACCTATCTCTGCATGGGTTGGCTGTCGCTGATCGTGGTGTATCAGCTGGCGATGACGCTGGCACCCGGCGGTATCTGGCTGCTGGCAATCGGCGGCATCATCTATTCGCTTGGGGTCATTTTCTACGTCGCGCGCCGCATTCCATTCAATCATGCTATCTGGCACGGGTTTGTACTGGGCGGCTGTGTCTGTCACTTCTGCGCGATTTACTTTTATGTCGGATAGCCAGGCGGAGCGATCCTCCGCCTGGCCGCGATCAGAGCTGTGACGCGAGCATATCTTCCAGCTTTTGCTGATCGAGTGCGAACTGGCGGATGCCTTCTGCCAGCTTATCGACCGCCATCGCGTCCTGATTATGCAGCCAGCGAAATTGCGCTTCCGTCAGAGGCGAGGGCGGATTCGACACCGCAGTCGAAGGCGTCAGCTGGCGCGTCACCGGCAAATTACTGCTTTCCAGGCTCTGCAGCAGCTCAGGCGAGATGGTCAGCCGATCGCAACCGGCCAGGGCCAGGATCTGTTCGGTTTTACGAAAGCTGGCCCCCATAATCACCGTCTGATAGCGGTGAGATTTGTAGTAGTGGTAAATATTGCGAACCGATACCACGCCCGGATCGTGCTGCGCTGTGTATTCCGCCTGCGGATTGCGGCTGTGATGCCAGTCAGAGATGCGTCCGACAAACGGCGAAATCAGGAACACCCCGGCTTCGGCACAGGCCTGCGCCTGAGCGAAGGAAAACAGTAGCGTCAGGTTGCACTGAATGCCGTTGCGCTCCAGCGTTTCAGCCGCACGGATCCCTTCCCAGGTTGATGCCAGCTTAATCAGAATACGTGAGCGGTCGACGCCTTGCTGTTCATACATCCGCACCAGCTTTTCAGCCCGGGTGACGCACATGCCGCGGTCAAATGAGAGCCGCGCATCGACCTCGGTCGAAACCCGGCCCGGCACGCTTTTCAGGATCTCCACGCCCAGATTGACCGCCACCCGATCGCAGGCATTGATGATCTGCGTCTGTTTACTGCCGCCCTGTGTTCTGGCGTAATTCACCGCCTCTTCAATCAGTGGCTGGTAGCGGCTCAGGGTCGCCGCTTTCAGAATCAGTGACGGATTAGTGGTGGCATCCTGCGGATGATAGCGACGTATCGCCTCGATATCGCCGCTGTCGGCGACCACGGTGGTGTACTGTTTCAACGCCTCTAAGGGGTTCATTTTTCACTCCATAATCAGGTCTGCAGCGCCATGGCGGGCACACTTTTCCCTGCGAAAGCAGCGTCGCATTTCTGGTGGTGTCGGTAAGGGGGATCGGGCGAAGCCCTGAGTTGACTGACTTCGCCCGCACAGCAAAGGCGGCTTACTTATTCAGGCTGGCCTGCTCGTAGTACTCAATTTTATCGACTTTAGCGCTCGAGCCGCCGGCTTCAAATTCTGACGCCAGCCAGGCGTTGACGATACTTTTCGCCAGCTCCGGCCCGACCACGCGTGCGCCCATCGTCATCACCTGGGCATTGTTACTTTTACGGGCGCGCTCAGCAGAGAAGGTGTCGTGGCACTGGGCCGCACGGACGCCGGGGACTTTGTTGGCGACAATCGCCACCCCGATTCCGGTGCCGCACAGCAGAATTCCACGCTCATATTTCCCCTGCTGGATAGCGGTTGCCAGCGCAAACGCCACATCCGGATACATCGGCCGGTCATTACGGGCGTCATTGCTGTAATCCACCACTTCGTACTGCTTCTCTTCCAGATGACGTTTAATCAGGTTTTTCAGCTCAATCGCCGCATCATCGGCGCCAATCGCGATCGTTTTCATCGTCTTCTCCAGCAAGTTACCCGCTCAGCCCGCCATGCAACAGCAGGCGCAAAAATGTTCAGCATCAGCCTGACACACTTCTGTTCATATGTTCAAGTCTATTTCATTTGTTTGGAAAGGCAATTCGACCGTGAAGCGCAGGCAAAGGCGGCCTTCACGCCGCACAGCGCGGCGCTTTCGGCGTTTTATCTGAAAAGTGCACCAGATTTAATTCGTTTGAAGAGGATCACAGATCTCATTGTTGCAGTTGAGAGCTGCTCAATTATACGTGTACTGTTCATTTGTTCGCGTAGTGATACCAATGTACAAGAAGACCCATCGAGGACTCGCACATGGATTACCCAGGCTCTGTTTTTTGCACCTGCTTCGACAATGCACCGCGTGCGTTGCCAACACCTGACACTCTCTTTCATCGCGCCCGGACCGGAGGTGCGTCGTGACCCAAACCACAATGACCGCAGTGGAGCAATCCGCGATTCGTAAGATCTCCTGGCGACTGGTGCCGTTCGTCGCCCTGATGTTTTTTATCAACTTCCTCGACCGTACGGCAATTTCGTTCGCCGGGCCGAATGGCATGACGCAGGACCTCGGCCTGACTGCCGTACAGTTCGGCCTCGCCTCCGGTATCTTTTTCATCGGCTATATCCTGCTGGAAGTGCCGAGCAACCTGGCCCTGCATCGCTTTGGTGCCCGCAGATGGCTGGCGCGCATCATGATCAGCTGGGGCATCGTGTCGCTGCTGTTCACCTGGGTCAGCAGCATTAATGGGCTCTATACCCTGCGCCTGCTGCTGGGCATCGCCGAGGCGGGCTTTTTCCCGGGCGCAATCCTCTATCTCAGCATGTGGGTACCGGCGCGCCATCGCAGCAAAATCCTGTCACTTTTTTACCTGGCGCAGCCGCTGACCGTGGTATTTGGCGCACCGCTGGCAGCGTCCTTCATTGAACAGCATGGCCTGTTTGGACTGGCTGGCTGGCGCGTGATGTTCCTCGGCGTCTCGATTCCGGCGATTTTGATCGGCATTGTGGCGCTGTTCTGGCTGGTGGATTCACCGCGGCAGGCGAAATGGCTGACGGCGGATGAGAAAAACTGGCTGACCCGTGAGCTGGATGCTGAGCATCAGGCCAAGCAGCACACCGGACACCAGGCGTCCGCAGCATTCTGGGTAATGGTCGGGTCTGGATGCTGTGTCTGATCTACTTCGGTTTTATCTATGGCCTGTACGCGCTGGCTTTCTTCCTGCCGACTATCATCGGCGGCTTCCAGCAGCAGTTCGGCACCACCTTCAATGTGATGCAGAAAGGGTTGATCACCGGCGTCCCTTATCTGATTGCGGCGGTCGTGATGTTCTTCTGGTCCCGTGACGCCTCACGTCGTGGCTGCAAAACCTGGCATATCGCTATCCCGGCGGTGGCAGGTGGTATCAGCGTGCCGCTGGCGCTGTTCATGGACTCACCGTTCACCACCATCATGGTGATTGCGATTACCGCCAGCTCGATCTTTGCCGCCTTACCCAATTTCTGGACCTTACCGACGCAGTTTCTGACCGGTGCCTCTGCCGCGGCCGCTATCGCCCTGATCAATACGCTGGGCAATGTCGCAGGCTTCTCGGCGGGCTATATCACTGGCGCGCTGCACGATGCAACCAGCAGCTACACCGTACCGATGTTTGTGGTGGGCGGATTTATGCTGCTGTCAGCGGTGCTGATGCTGTTGCTGAATCGCAGTCGCCAGCAGGAACCGACCTCTCTAGCACAGGAGCAATTACCATGACTTACCTGTTTAACCAACCTTCAGCCTTCGCGGCTGAACTGATCGAAGGCTTTGTGGCCGCCAATGCCGATAAAGTGCGTCAGGTGCCTGGCGGAGTGGTACGCAACACCCGCAGCCAGCCGGGCAGCGTGGCGGTGGTGGTCGGCGGTGGCTCCGGCCACTATCCGGCGTTCGCCGGGTTGGTTGGGCAGGGTCTGGCGCACGGCGCGGCAATGGGCAACCTGTTCGCCTCGCCGTCGGCGCAGCAAATTTATAATGTGGCCCGCGCGGCAAACAATGGCGGCGGCGTATTACTGATGTTCGGCAACTACGCCGGTGACGTGCTGCATTTCGGTCAGGCCTGTGAGCGTCTGCGCGGCGAGGGTATTCCGTGCGACATTCTGGCGGTCACCGACGACATTTCCAGCGCCGGCATCGACGAGATTGAAAAGCGGCGCGGGGTGGCGGGGGATCTGACGGTATTCAAAGTCGCCTGTGCCGCCGCAGAAGCAGGCTATGCGCTGCCGGAGGTGCTGCGGGTGGCGCAGCATGCCAATAACCGCACCCGTTCATTTGGCGTGGCATTTTCTGGCTGTACCTTACCCGGCGCATCACATCCGCTGTTTGAAGTTGAAAAAGGGCGGATGGCGCTGGGCCTGGGGATTCATGGCGAACCGGGCATCAAAGAGACGGAGGTGCCAACCGCCGATGAGATGGCTGACATCTTTGTCAGCCGGCTGCTCAGCGAACTGCCGCCGGGCGTCAGCCAGACGGCGGGACAGCGGGTGGCGGTAATTCTTAACGGTCTCGGCACGGTGAAATATGAAGAGCTGTTTGTGGTCTACCGGCGGGTGGCGCAACTGCTTGAGGCGGCGCGGCTGCAGATCGTCGAGCCGGACGTCGGTGAATTCGTCACCAGCTTCAATATGGCCGGTGCCTCACTGACCTTGATGTGGCTGGATGATGAGCTGGAAACCTTCTGGCGCGCCCCGGCGAATGCGCCGGCCTATCGCAAAGGCAGCGTTATCGTTGCCGAACCGCTGGGTCAGGAGGCCACGCAGGCGCAGGCGGAAGAGAGTTTGCCTGTCGCCAGCGCCGTCTCACAGCAGAGCGCACAACAGGTGCTGCAACTGCTGGAGGCGGTGGCCACGATGCTGCAACGCAACGCCGAAAAACTGGGAGATATTGATGCGGTCGCCGGCGATGGCGATCACGGCATCGGCATGGAACGCGGCGTGTTGGGCGCGGTGGAAAAGGCGCGTCAGGTCGCAGCCCGGGGCGCCGGTGCCGGCACGCTGTTATGCCGTGCTGCGGATGCCTGGGCAGACAAAGCGGGCGGCACCTCTGGCGCACTGTGGGGCGTAGCGCTGACCGCCATCGGAACCGCTATCGGTGATAATCAGACGCCGGACGCTGCGCGAATCGCCAGAGGCGTACGACAGGCGCAGGAAGGGATTCAGCACTTTGGTAAAGCGCGGGTCGGCGACAAGACCATGGTTGATGTGCTGGTGCCGTTCAGCGACAGCCTGAATGCGGCCGTCGCACGCGGTGCCTCGCTGACGGACGCCTGGCACGAAGCTGCGCGCGTGGCTGACCAGGCGGCGCAGGCCACGGCACAACTGCTGCCTAAAATGGGTCGCGCCCGTCCGCTGGCCGAAAAAAGTCTCGGTACGCCCGATGCAGGCGCCATTTCGCTGGCAATGATTGTTAATACGGTGGCTGATTTGTTGAAAGATCACGCGACCGCCGGGCAGGGAGTCTGAGCATGACACAACCTGCTCTGTGGCTGGGTGTCAGCCTGAAAATGTACTTCAGCTACCAGCAAACTCTCGACTGGTGCCACGAAGTCGCCGCGCTGGCGCGTCGACATCCGGCGATTCAGCGTGGCGATATCGGGCTGTTCGTCCTGCCTGCCTATCCGGCGATTCCGGCGGTTGCCGCTATCTTTGCCGATACCCCGGTGCGCGTTGGCGGCCAGGATGTTTGCCAGGCCGAAAACGGTGCCTGGACCGGCGAAGTCAGTGCCAGCATGTTGCAGGAACTCGGCTGCAGCCTGGCTGAGATTGGTCACGCCGAACGCCGCCGCCATTTCCATGAAGATGCCGCGCAGATTGCCGCCAAGGTGGCGATGTCGCTCCGCCACGGCCTGACCCCGGTGTTGTGCATCGGTGAAACGCAACAGGGTGAGCCGTCACAGGCGATCGCCCTGTGTCAGCAGCAGCTGGCCGAGGCGCTGTCGCTGGCGCAGCAGCAGGGGCTGACCGGTACGCTATTTTTCGCCTGGGAACCACAGTGGGCGATTGGCGCACCGCAACCGGCTCCGGATCACTACATCCGCGCGGTCTGTGAAGGGTTACGCGAGCTGCCGTCGCCTGCGGGTATTACCCTGCAGGTGATCTACGGCGGCAGCGCCGGCCCCGGCTTGATTCAGCGCCTTGGCGGCGCGGTTGACGGCCTGTTCCTCGGCCGCTTTGCCCATGATCCTGCCGCGCTGGCGCAGATTATCGATGAGGCCAGCGCGTTGCTGGCGGAGCGTCTCTCATGAGCCAGATCGGACTCAGCACCTATGCCTTTTTCTGGCGCATGTCAGAGCGTGTCCCGCAGCCGCTGACGCTGGAGCAGATGCTGGAGCAGACCGCCGCGCTGGATTTGTCGCTGTTCCAGATTTGTGATTATCCGGCGATTGAGAGCTGGTCGGATGCTGACCTGCAACGGTTGCGTCAGCGGGCTGATGCGCTGGGCATCACGCTGGAGCTGGGGACTCGCGGGCTGGATACCGCCCATCTGCAACGCTATCTGCAGCTGGCACAGCTGCTCGACGCGCAGGTGGTGCGCTCCATGTTTTATACCGCCAGCCATCGGCCGTCGCTTGAGCAAGCGGCACAGCTGATCGCCAGCGTGCTGCCGGACTATGCACGTCAGCAGGTGCGCCTATGTCTTGAAACCTACGAGCAGGTCAAAACCGCTGACCTGATGTCAGTGATTAACCGCTTTTCATCGCCGTGGCTGGCGGTCTGTCTCGATCCGGCCAACTGCGTCGCCGGGCTGGAGTTACCTGAACAGGTTATCGCGCAGACTGCGGCACGTGTCGGCAATCTTCACATCAAAGACTTTGCCTTTACCCGGCGTGACGGCTGGGTTGGCTTTACCTATGCCGGTTGCCCGATGGGCGAAGGCTTACTGGATTATGACCAGATGATCGCCAGCGTGCGCCCGGCCGAAAGGGGCATTAACCAGATTATTGAACACTGGTTGCCATGGCAGGAGGACGCCGCTACCACCTGTCAGCGTGAGGCGGAGTGGACAGCGCGCAGCGTGGAATTCTTACGTAGTAAACAAAATCGGGAGTAATAATAATGAATCAACTGAAAACCCTTACTGTGATTGGCGCCGGCGGCAAAATGGGCATGCGCATTTCAGCCAACTTCCAGAAAAGCGATTACCAGGTCTTTTACTGTGAGAATTCACCCGCTGCACAGCAGCAGGTTACTCAACAGGGCCGTGAGCTTTCGGATGCCGATTCGGTGGTGCCGTTAAGCGACGTCGTCATTCTGGCGGTGCCGGACATCGTGCTGGGTAAGGTCTCTGAAGCGGTCGTGCCGCAAATGAAGCCAGGCGCGGTACTGTTAACGCTCGATCCGGCGGCCGCTTATGCCAACCTGATCTTCCAGCGTGACGATATCGACTATGCGGTGGCGCATCCGTGTCACCCGTCCGTCTTCCTTGAGCGCTACACCAAAGAAGAGCACGCCGACGCGTTTGGCGGAATTGCAGCTATTCAGCATGTGGCCGCCGCCTGGGAAGCGGGCAGTGATGCGCAGCGTGACGAACTCAGCAAGGTTATCCGCGTGATGTATGGTCCGGTGGAGCAGGTGCACTGGGTGACCGTAACGCAGCTGGCCTACCTTGAGCCGACGCTGGTGGAGACCGTTGCCTGCATGGTCGGGGCCTTTATGAAAGAGGCGCTGGACGAAACGGTTAAGCACAGTGGCGTACCGGAAGAGGCCGCAAAGGCGATGCTCTACGGGCATATCCAGATTGCGTTGGCGGTGGCGTTCCGCGCCACCAATCCGTTCTCTGATGCCTGCATGATCGCCATGGAGTATGGACGCGAGAAGATTGTGAAGCCTGACTGGAAGCAGATTTTCGAGCAGAAAGAGCTGGATATCGTGATTGCCCGCATGCTGAAAATCGACGCGATTCGTCGCTAATCTGTGACACTGCTAGCGGCTCGCCGCGTCAATGCCTGGCGAGGTGAGCCGTATCAATGGTATAAATTCCCTCCTGAAACGCCTGTGCTTAGTCAGGTAACTCACTGCGAGACAGATAACGCATGGAAAAACACACGCTTTCTCAGGACTCCGAACTGCTGACCGAAATCGCAGTCGCCTATTATCAGGACGAAATTACCCAGGAAGAGATTGCGCGTAAGTTTGGCATTTCACGCATCAAAGTCGGACGGCTGCTGAAGCGCGCCAGGGAAGAGGGCATTGTTGAAATCAACGTGCGTTATCACCCGGTGTTCAGTACCCGTCTTGAGCAACAGCTGCTTGACCGCTTCCCCCACTTACAGCGCGCGCTGATCGCCCTCGACCTGCAGGACAACGATGAGCAGCGACGTCAGGTGGCGGCGCTGGTCTCCTCCTGGCTGGAGCAATCACTTAAAGAGAATTCGGTCGTGGCGGTCGGGCAGGGACGCAATGTGGCGGCTGTCGCCGACCATCCGGGTCAGGTACCGACGCGTAACTGTCACTTTATCAGCGGTATCGGCGGCACGCACCGCCCCGGTGATGCGATCAATGCCGACCATATCAGCCGTCGTCTGGCGAAAAAATTTGGTGGCATCAGCGAAACGCTCTACGCCCCGGCTTATGTTGAAGATCGGGCGCTGAAAGAGGCGTTTATGCAAAACGGCACGATTAAAGAGACGCTGGATCGGGCGCGCAAAGCCGACTTTGCCCTGGTCGGCATTGGCGACATGAATGAAAACAGCTATATGGTGAAATTAGGCTGGTTTACGCCGCATGAAATTATCGACGCCAGTCTGAATCAGGGCGTGACGGGCGATATTGCCGGCTACGATTTTTTCAATTCGCAGGGACAGCACGTCGATACCGTAATGAACGATCGGGTGATTGGTCTGAGCATTGATGAGCTGCGCAAGATCCCCTGCGTTATCGCCATCGCCTCAGAGAACACCAAAGCCATGGCGATTCTCGGTGCGTTGCGTACCGGTGCCATCGACATTATCGCCACCACGGCGCAAAACATCCGCACCCTGCTGAACATGACGCAGAAAACGGAGTAATCGCCGGGCAGGCACGCAGCTTATGCGGCTGCGTGCCTGAGTGGTTACTCTTCCTGCAGCGAGTAGGGCAGCGGCTGAATCGTCAGCTGTCCGCCTTCATCACCCTCAACCCGCAGCACGCTATCCGGCTCCAGATCGTTATTCATCACCACCTGCACCCAACTGACACCGTCATCCAGCTGCACTGCCGCCAGCACGCTGCCGGTACGACGCCAGCGCTCACCCATCCGGAGTTCCAGCGCCGTATTTGCCGCTGGCAGATGGCTGGCCTGGCCCGCCAGCCAGTAGAGCGCGCGTTTGTTCGCACCGCGGTATTTGGCCCGCGCCACCATCTCCTGACCGGTATAGCAGCCTTTTTTAAAGCTGATGGCGTCCAGCGCCTGCAGGTTGGTGGCCTGGGGAATAAACTGCACGCTGGTGGCGGGATCAATCACCGGAATGCCGGCTTCAATGTCCAGCGCCAGCCACTGCTGACTATCATTTAACTGTGCATCATCCGCCAGTTTCTGCTGCAGTGATTCGGCCTGGGCCAGCGAGGTAACGATCAGGAAACGCTCTGCCGGATGCGCGAACCACAGCAGCGTCGTTTCTCCCTGTTGCACCACCGGGGTTTCGCTGTCGGGCAGCTGTTCAAACAGGTTGGCCAGCGCAGCGCGTGCCTGAAAACCAGCCACGCCGAGTAACACTGCCTCATCGTCGGCCGCCAGCGTCACTTTAGAGAACACCGCATATTTCTTTAATTCGCTCAGTTGGGTGTCGCGCAGTTCACGACGAACCAGGTAGGCGTAGCCTTCGCCACGATGGAACAGACGCAGGTTGCTCCACATCTTGCCTTTAGCATCACAGTGGGCGGCGGGCAGATGGTGCGCAGCATCCAGCGCGGCGACGTCCAGCGTCAGCTGACCCTGCAGGTAGGAGGTGCTGTCGGGACCGAAGACGGAAACCAGCGCCCAGGCATCCAGTGAAATCAGCGTTAACGGCAGACGGGACGAGGCTGCAGGCTGGCGCGGCGGTAAGGTAAAGGTTGGCATGGAGATATCCTGAGTAAGAGGGTTCATCCGAAAAGATATCCTCAATGTTAAAAGAGCCGACTGGCAATGCAACCTGTTTACCGATAACGGCGCACAAATCGCGTGATAACCCTGAAAAAATGCGGCTTGCTTTGCGGCCGATTGCACAGTGTGTTGCGCTGCGCCTGCAGCCCGCCACAATCCAGGTTACACTAGCCGCCATGTTGTGAACTGTGGAAACTGACGCATGGATATCAATGATAAATCACGTATTCAGTGGGCCTGCCGCCGTGGCATGCTGGAGCTGGATGTCGCTATTATGCCGTTCTTTAAATATGAATATGACAGCCTGAACGACACCGATAAGCAGGTGTTTATCGCGCTGCTGAAGAGTGACGATCCCGACCTGTTTAACTGGTTGATGAACCACGGTGAACCCAGCGATCCTGAACTGAAGCGGATGGTTAACCTGATTCAGCAGCGTAACCGTGAACGCGGCCCCGTGGCAATGTAAGCTGCGGCCATCCCGCCTGGCGCGCGGCCTGCTGGGCGTCTGGCTGGGGGTGACGGTAACGGCTCTATTGCTGCTGACGTTGCCGGTCAGCGGATGGCTGATTAAACTGGCGATGATCGGACTGCTGCTGGCCGAAGGCTGGCGTAATCATCGACGGCTCAGTCAGCGGCGCGGTTCGCTTCAACGGGAAAGTGCGCAAATCTGGTGCTGGCAGGGTACACGCTGGCGGCCGACTCAGCCGCTGCGCTGGTTGCCGTTTGGCGTGCTGCTGGTGGCGAAAAGCGAGCAGGGCAAGACGCTGCGCTGGTGGCTGATGCAGGACAATATGCAGCCTGGCGAATGGCGGGCGTTACGCGCCTGCTGTTTCAGCGAGGTGCAACACTGACGGCGTCACTAGCGGCATCAGTTGCGGCGTCAGGGCCAAAAGCCACCTGCCGGACCACACCGTTTTGCGATTACAGCAGTTCGGCGGTTTCCGTTAACACCTGCTCGCACCACTGCTCGACGCGCTCGTCGGTGACCTCAAACTGATTCACATCATCGAGCGCCAGACCGACAAACTGCTTCCCATCGGCACTGAGCGGTTTCGGGCTGGTGAACTCATACCCTTCCAGCGGCCAGTAACCCACAAAACGCACCCCCATCGGCTGCAATAGCTCATGCAGCATACCGAGCGCATCAAGGAACCATTCACCGTAGCCAATCTGATCGCCCATACCATACAGCGCCACAATCTTATTGCGCAGATTCAGGGTCGACAGCTGTGGCCAGATCGCTTCCCAGTCCTCCTGCAACTCGCCAAAATCCCAGGTCGGGATGCCCATGATTAGCAGATCGTACTGTTCCATCAGGCGCGGATCGTCATCTTTGACGTTGTGCAGGGTGACCAGCTCTTCGCCAATAAAATCGCGAATTTTCTCCGCTACGATTTCGGTGTAACAGGTGCTGGAACCGTAAAAAAGGCCGATTTTCATGCAGATAACACTCTGTAAATACTGACTTTGGCGCAATTGTACCAGAAGCGCCGTTGAATCAGGCATAATGAGCATGATTTTACAGCGAACGGCGGGGATAACGTGCAAGACAGCGAACTGACTGAACAGTTTCTCGATGCGCTCTGGATTGAACGCAATCTGGCGCAGAATACTCTCTCCTCCTATCGCCAGGATCTCCAGACGCTGACCAGCTGGCTGGCGCATCATAACCTGACGCTGCTCAGCGTGATGCCGCTGGATCTGCAGCAGTTTCTGGCCGAGCGGCTGGAGGGCGGTTACAAGGCGACCAGTTCAGCCCGGCTGCTGAGCGCTATGCGCCGCCTGTTTCAATACCTCTACCGCGAGAAGCTGCGCGCTGACGATCCCAGTGCGCTGTTATCGGCACCAAAACTGCCGCAGCGGCTGCCGAAAGATCTCAGTGAAGCGCAGGTTGAACGCTTGCTACAGGCACCAAATATCGACATCCCGCTGGAGCTGCGCGACAAAGCGATGCTGGAGTTACTCTACGCCACCGGTTTGCGTGTTTCTGAGCTGGTCGGCCTGACGCTGAGTGATATCAGCCTGCGCCAGGGTGTGGTGCGGGTAATCGGCAAAGGCGATAAAGAGCGACTTGTGCCGTTAGGTGAAGAAGCGGTTTACTGGCTGGAGCATTATCTGGAACATGGGCGTCCGTGGTTGCTCAACGGACAGACGCTGGACGTGATGTTCCCGAGCAACCGGGCGCAGCAGATGACGCGGCAGACCTTCTGGCACCGCATCAAGCATTACGCCACGCTGGCCGGCATCGACAGTGAAAAATTGTCGCCCCATGTGATGCGCCATGCGTTTGCTACCCATCTGCTGAACCACGGTGCCGATCTGCGTGTCGTACAGATGTTGCTGGGACACAGCGATCTCTCCACCACCCAAATTTATACGCATGTCGCCACCGAGCGCCTGCGTCAGTTGCATCAACAACATCATCCGCGGGCCTGATCTGCGGGAATAAGGAAAGAGATGAACAAGCATTTTGCCATGCTGGCGCTGTTAGCCAGTGCCTTTTCCGGTCTGGCACAGGCCGATGACAGCGCCATTCAGCAATCATTGAAAAAGCTCGGCTTAAATCAGACTGAGATTACCTCATCGCCGCTGCCGGGCTTTAAAACCGTGCTGTCGGAAAGCGGCGTGCTCTACGTGACCGATGATGGCAAACACATGATTCAGGGCCCGCTGTATGACGTCAGCGGTGCGCAACCGGTCAACGTAACCAATAAGCTGCTCGATAAAAAAGTCGAGGCGCTGGTGCCGGAAATGATCGTCTACAAAGCGCCGAAAGAGCAGCATGTGGTGACGGTGTTTACCGACATTACCTGTGGCTACTGCCGCAAACTGCATGAGCAGATGGCGGACTACAATGCGCTGGGTATCACCGTGCGCTACCTGGCGTTCCCACGTGAAGGACTGCATGGTCAGATTGAAGGCGCGATGAAAGCGATCTGGTGCAGCGCCGATCGTAATAAAGCCTTTGATGATGCGATGAAGGGCGATGCGCCGAAAATGACCGCGCCTGACAGCTGCAAAATCAATATTGAACAGCATTACAAGCTCGGGGTGCTGTTTGGCATTCAGGGCACGCCAGCCATCCTGACCGACAGCGGCATGATGATTCCGGGCTATCAGGGTCCGCAGGAGCTGAAGCAGGTACTGGATAATCAAAAACGTGGTGGTTAATCGGTGGTAAAAAACGAAGTGGAACTGCGTCGCCGTGAGGTGACGGTCGAAGATGCGCTGCCGGCAACCCTGCCGCCGCTGCTGAAACGTCTTTATCTGCAGCGCGGGGTACGCGACGCGGCTGAGCTGGAGCGCGGCGCGAAAAACCTGCTGCCGTTCCAGGCGCTGAGCGGAATCGATAGCGCGGTAGCGTTGCTGCATCAGGCGCTGCTCGATGGCCGTCGCATTATGGTGGTGGGCGATTTTGATGCCGACGGCGCGACCAGTACCGCGCTGACGGTGATGGCGCTGCGCAGCATGGGCGGCAGCAACGTGCAGTATCTGGTGCCGAACCGCTTCGAAGATGGCTATGGTCTCAGCCCGGAAGTGGTTGAACAGGCGCGTGCGCGCGGTGCGGCGATGATCCTGACGGTGGATAACGGCATCTCGTCGCATGCTGGCGTGAAATGTGCACATCAGCACGGCATTCCGGTGCTGATCACCGATCACCACCTGCCGGGTGAGACCCTGCCGGCGGCGGAAGCGATCGTCAATCCTAACCTGGCGGACTGCAATTTTCCTTCCCGCGCGCTGGCCGGTGTCGGCGTCGCCTTCTATCTGATGCTGGCCCTGCGCGCTTATCTGCGGACGCAGGGCTGGTTTGGCACAACCCGCAGCGAACCCAATCTGGCTGAACTGCTGGATCTGGTGGCGCTTGGCACGGTAGCCGATGTGGTGCCGCTCGACGTCAATAACCGCATTCTGGTGTGGCAGGGACTGAGCCGGATTCGCGCCGGTAAATGCCGTCCCGGCATTCGTGCGCTGCTGGAGATTGCCAACCGCGATGCGCGCCAGCTGGCGGCCAGCGATCTCGGCTTTGCGCTTGGACCACGGCTCAATGCGGCAGGGCGGCTGGATGATATGTCAGTCGGGGTGGCGTTACTGATGACCGACGATCTCAGCCAGGCGCGGATGTTAGCCAGCGAACTGGATGCGCTGAATCAGACGCGTAAAGAGATTGAGCAGGGCATGCAGAGCGAAGCGCTGGCACTGTGTCAGGCGCTGGAACGTGAACAGAGCGACCTGCCGCTGGGGCTGGCGTTTTATCATCCGGAGTGGCATCAGGGCGTGGTCGGGATTCTGGCCTCGCGGCTGAAAGAGCGCTTCCATCGCCCGGTGATTGCCTTTGCGCCAGCCGGTGACGGCACGCTGAAAGGCTCCGGCCGCTCGATTGCCGGTCTGCATCTGCGTGATGCGCTGGAGCGGCTCGATACGCTGAATCCAGGGCTGATGCTGAAGTTTGGCGCCATGCAATGGCGGCGGGACTGTCGCTGGAAACCGCACGCTATGAGGAGTTTCGCCAGCGTTTTGCCGAACTGGTCGGCGAATGGCTGGATGGCGACTCGCTGCAGGGCATCATCTGGTCCGATGGCGCGCTGCAGCCGCAGGAATTTTCCCTGCAGACCGCTGAGATGCTGCGTGAAGCGGGTCCCTGGGGCCAGGCGTTCCCGGAGCCAGCGTTCGACGGCAAATTTAAGCTGTTACAGCAGCGGCTGGTCGGCGAGCGGCATCTGAAAGTGATGGTGGAACCGCTGGGCGGCGGCCCGCTGATTGATGGCATCGCCTTCAATGTCGATACCACACTGTGGCCCGACACCAGCGTACGTCAGGTCGAGCTGGCCTACAAACTGGATATCAATGAATATCGCGGGAACCGTTCGGTGCAGCTGATCATTGATCATCTCTGGCCGATTAACTGACCTCTGGCGGCGGTCGTGCGGCAGCGCGCGGCCGCCCGCCGGGCTCAGGACCGCCTTCTTTTCCTCTGGTGAAACACCACTCGCCACGCGGTTAATCGATCGCCGCGCCACCACCGCATCAGCGCTACAAACTGTCGTCAGTTTCGGGTAAACTTATGCGTTAATTTTCCTGTCCCATCGAACGCAAAAAAGACGCTAAAGCCATGTTTGAAATCAACCCGGTCAAAAACCGTATTCAGGACCTCAGTGAGCGCAGCGACGTTCTTCGGGGGTATCTTTGACTACGATGCCAAGAAAGAACGCCTCGAAGAAGTAAACGCCGAGCTGGAACAGCCAGACGTGTGGAACGAACCGGAACGCGCCCAGGCACTGGGCAAAGAGCGCTCCTCGCTTGAAGCGATTGTTGACACTCTCGATCAGATGACGCAAGGCCTGGAAGATGTCCAGGGTCTGCTGGAGCTGGCAGTCGAAGCGGACGACGAAGAGACGTTCAACGAAGCGGTGGCCGAGCTGGATGGCCTCGAAAGCAAACTGGGCGAACTCGAATTCCGCCGCATGTTCTCCGGTGAGTACGACAGCGCCGACTGTTATATCGATCTGCAGGCGGGCTCCGGCGGTACCGAAGCGCAGGACTGGGCCAGCATGCTGATGCGTATGTATCTGCGTTGGGCTGAAGCCCGTGGCTTCAAAACTGAAATTATTGAAGAGTCTGAAGGCGAAGTGGCGGGTATTAAATCCGTGACCATTCGTGTGTCAGGCGATTACGCCTTTGGCTGGTTGCGTACCGAAACCGGCGTGCATCGCCTGGTGCGTAAGAGCCCGTTCGACTCCGGCGGTCGTCGTCACACCTCCTTCAGCTCAGCCTTTATCTATCCGGAAGTGGATGACGATATTGATATCGACATCAACCCCGCCGATCTGCGCATTGACGTCTATCGCGCCTCCGGTGCCGGCGGCCAGCACGTTAACCGGACGGAATCTGCGGTACGTATTACCCATATTCCGACCGGCACCGTGACCCAGTGCCAGAACGACCGTTCTCAGCACAAGA
This sequence comes from Pantoea brenneri, assembly GCA_002095305.1. Lineage (GTDB taxonomy): Bacteria > Pseudomonadota > Gammaproteobacteria > Enterobacterales > Enterobacteriaceae > Pantoea > Pantoea brenneri. The sequence continues at coordinate 17,858 of MIEI01000039.1, read as the reverse complement.
ACAAAGATCAGGCGATGAAGCAGATGAAGGCGAAGCTGTACGAGCTTGAGATGCAAAAGAAAAATGCTGAGAAACAGGCGCTGGAGGACAACAAGTCCGACATCGGCTGGGGCAGCCAGATCCGTTCTTACGTGCTCGACGATTCGCGCATTAAAGATCTGCGTACCGGTGTGGAAACGCGCAACACCCAGGCGGTGCTGGACGGCGATCTGGATCGATTCATTGAAGCTAGTTTAAAAGCAGGGTTATAAGGAACCGACATGTCTGAACAACAACCGCAGAGCGCTGACGCCGCACTTGAGTTAAACAACGAACTGAAAACGCGTCGCGAAAAGCTGAGCGCGCTGCGTGCAAATGGCGTGGCGTTTCCTAACGATTTCCGTCGTGACACCCTCTCGAACCAGCTGCATGAACGCTATGACGAGAAGAGCAACGAAGAACTGGAAGATCTGGGCATTGAAGTCAGCGTTGCCGGACGCATGATGACCCGTCGTATCATGGGTAAAGCGTCATTCGTTACCCTGCAGGACGTTGGCGGACGCATTCAGCTCTATGTCTCGCGTGACGATCTGGCCGAAGGGATCTACAACGAGCAGTTCAAAAAGTGGGACCTCGGCGATATCCTTGGCGCGCGCGGCAAGCTGTTCAAAACCAAAACCGGCGAACTGTCGATTCACTGTTCTGAGCTGCGTCTGCTGACCAAAGCCCTGCGTCCGTTACCGGATAAGTTCCACGGCCTGGCCGATCAGGAAACCCGTTATCGTCAGCGCTACCTCGATCTGATCGCCAACGATGAATCCCGTAACACCTTCAAAATTCGCTCGCAAATCATGGCCGGTATCCGCCAGTTCATGGTCAGCCGCGACTTTATGGAAGTGGAAACTCCGATGATGCAGGTGATCCCAGGCGGCGCATCGGCGCGTCCGTTTATCACCCATCACAATGCGCTGGACATCGATATGTACCTGCGTATTGCCCCGGAACTCTATCTGAAGCGTCTGGTGGTAGGGGGCTTTGATCGGGTGTTCGAGATCAACCGTAACTTCCGTAACGAAGGCATTTCGCCACGTCATAACCCTGAGTTCACCATGATGGAACTCTATATGGCGTATGCGGATTACAAAGATCTGATCGAGCTGACCGAAAGCCTGTTCCGTACGCTGGCACAGGATGTGTTGGGTACCACCGTGGTGCCGTATGGCGAACATCAGTTCGATTTCGGTAAGCCGTTTGAAAAACTGACGATGCGCGAAGCGATCAAGAAATACCGTCCGGAAACCGACCTGGCCGATCTGGAAGACTTTGATAAAGCGGTAGCGATCGCTGAATCGCTGCACATTAAAGTCGAGAAGAGCTGGGGACTGGGCCGTGTGGTCACCGAGATCTTCGAAGAGACGGCAGAAGCGCATCTGATTCAGCCAACCTTCATCACCGAATATCCGGCTGAAGTATCACCGCTGGCGCGTCGTAACGATCAGAATCCAGAGATCACCGATCGCTTTGAGTTCTTCATCGGCGGCCGTGAAATCGGTAACGGCTTCTCCGAGCTGAACGATGCGGAAGATCAGGCTGAGCGTTTCCTGCAGCAGGTGAATGCCAAAGATGCGGGCGATGACGAAGCGATGTTCTACGACGAAGATTACGTCACTGCGCTGGAACACGGTCTGCCGCCTACTGCGGGTCTCGGTATCGGTATCGACCGTATGGTCATGCTGTTTACCAACAGCCACACCATCCGCGACGTGATCCTGTTCCCGGCGCTGCGTCCGGGCAGCAAGTAAGTCACTTTGCGTTAAGCAGAATGCAGAAAGGCCGGAGACTCCGGCCTTTTTTTTCGTCGCTGTCCGGTTCAGACAACGGCGGTCACGACTTCACTACGCCATCCAGCCACTGCTGAAACCGCGCATAAGGTACATACAGCGCCACGTTCTTATACAGAGTTTTGCCGCTGGTATTGTCATTAATACGGTCGCTGTAGCCGATGATTACTCCCGCCAGCGTATCGTCAGAGGCGTTATACACCGCGCCGCCCGACATCCCTTTCACCACTCCAGCATTGGCCGCCACCACCACGCAGTCCGCCTTGTTCCAGCTGTTCGCCAGCGTGGTATTGATCAGGTTCTGGCCGCTGGAACTGACCGGCATCGCCGAAATAAAGCTGTAGCCGTACAGATTGACCCGATCGCCGATATGACTGTTGCGAAAGCTGGGTGGCAGGCTTGCCTCGCTGTTTTTGTGGTAGACCACCGCCAGATCGCATTGCGGATGCCAGGCTTTGACCCGGTAAAGTGAAAATTTCGCCACGTGCGCGGCGGTCAGACTGTATTCCGCCGTCAGCGGAATCGTGGTACCCAGCGTGCCTAAGCCGAGCACGGTAGGAATGCCGGTCACGGTCATATCGACCCGCTTTTCGGCCTCTTTACTGTACTCATAGTGGCCAACCGAGCAGCCGGTTAAAGCAAAAACCATCAAGGCAATGAGCCGTTGCATTCTTTCTCCCCGCGTCAGAATTCGATCACATCACCTGGCGTTTCATAATGGGGTTATCGGCAACGCTAAAATTTTATTTATTGCTGACACATTAAAAAGGGTAACGGGTGACGGGCAAATGACAACCAGAGATTGCCTGCGGCGGTGATTCCTGGATTTTTCCACCATGCCGGAGATGAGCGTCTGGCGGATTGATGACAGAAATTATTGCTGGTGTGGCAATAATCCTTTGCTGCTATTGGGGTATATGGGCTCCAGCGGCTGTGCTGTAATAGCCAGCGTGACGCAGATCAAATTTTAATAAGCGTCGATTGGGCCACGCGTTCGCGCGGTTCACCTGCATTTTCATGGTATTGGGAGAAATGTTATGCCTGTAGCGTTACTGGCGCTGGCGTTGAGTGCGTTCGCCATCGGCACCACCGAGTTCGTCATTATGGGGCTGCTGCCGGACGTGGCGGCCGATCTTCAGGTGTCGATTCCGTCAGCGGGCTGGTTAATCAGCGGCTATGCGTTGGGCGTGGCGATTGGCGCACCGATTATGGCGCTGCTGACCGCCCGGTTGCCGCGTAAAAAGACGCTGACGCTGCTGATGGTGATCTTCATCGTCGGCAACCTGCTGTGCGCGCTGGCGTACAACTATAACCTGCTGATGCTGGCGCGCATTGTAACCGCGCTGTGTCACGGTGCTTTCTTTGGCATTGGTGCGGTGGTCGCAGCCAGTCTGGTAGCACCAGGTCGTCAGGCTTCTGCCGTGGCGCTGATGTTTACCGGTCTCACGCTGGCGAACGTGCTGGGCGTGCCGCTTGGCACCTGGTTTGGTCAGCTGTTTGGCTGGCGTGCTACCTTCTGGGGCGTAGCGGTCATCGGCGTACTGGCCTTCATCGCCCTGATTGTCAGCCTGCCGAATAACAAGCAGGAAAAACCGGTCGACCTGGCGAGTGAAGTGAGCGCGCTGGCCAACGGTAAACTGTGGCTGTCGCTGCTGATGACGGTGTTTTTTGCCGCGGCAATGTTTGCCTTGTTCAGTTATATCGCGCCGCTGCTGTTACAGGTGACCGGCATCAGCGACCGTGGCGTCAGCTGGACGCTGTTCCTGATTGGCGCAGGCCTGACGGTCGGCAATATTCTGGGCGGCAAGATGGCGGACTGGAAAGTCTCCTTCAGCCTGATCCTTAGCTTCTCGCTGATTGCGATCTTCTCCCTGCTGTTTAGCTGGACCAGCCATGCGCTGTGGCTGGCGGAGATCACTCTGTTCTTGTGGGCGATGGCCACCTTTGCTACCGTGCCGGGTCTGCAGATTAACGTGGTACGCCACGGTAAAGAGGCTCCCAATCTGGTGTCGACCCTGAACATTTCAGCGTTCAACGTTGGTAATGCGCTGGGTGCCTGGGTCGGTGGGGCAGTGATTGGTCGGGGCTACGGCCTGACGGCGGTGCCGGTTGCCGCCGCCGTACTGGCACTGATCGGTCTGCTGGTTTGCCTGATCACCTTCCGCAAATCGGGTGGCGCAACGTCTGCGGTGCGCGCTTAAGCTAAGCGGGCGGCGATGCGCGCCGGGAAGTCAGCCACCTGCTGCTGCAGATGTCTGACAAACGCATCGACCAGCGCCGAGGCGGGGCGGTGATGCGGTCTGACCAGGCTGACGGTAAACGGTACCGAAACGCTGAATCGCCGCATCACCACACCGCTGTCGGCATAATCGAGCGCCGTCAGCGGATTAACGATCGATACCCCGACGCCCGCCCTGACCATCGCACAGACGGAGGCGGCGCTGTGGGTCTCCAGCACCAGACGACGCTCAACATCCTGCTCATGAAACAACGCATCCAGCAGCTGGCGATAACTGTCGGTGCGCGACAGGCTGACATAATTCTCACCGGCAAAATCCTGCGGCGTCAGCACGGCCCGCTGGCTCAGTGGATGCTGAGGCGGCAACACGCAGACTTCATCGCAGGTTAAGAGCGCATGGCGGTCAGTGCCGGCCGGCGCATGCTGAGTTTCGGTTAAGCCGAGGTCATAGCGCTGCGCCGATAACCACTCCTCCAGCAGTGGCGACTCCTGCGGAATCACATTCAGGCTGACATCCGGGTAGCGCTGCAAAAAAGGCTGACACAGCGGCGGCAGCAGCGACTGCGAAAACACCGGCAGACAGGCGACAGAAAGCTCACCCTGACGAAACTGACGCAGATTATCAGCCGCCTCCATAATGCGATCCAGCCCGTACCAGGAACGCTGAACCTCTTCAAACAGGCGCAGCCCCTGTACCGTAGGCTGCAGACGTCCGCGTACCCGACCAAACAGCTGTAGCCCCAATTGCTGCTCCAGCCGCGCCAGTTCCCGACTGACCGTAGGCTGAGAGGTGTGCAGCAGCGTCGCGGCCTGCGTCAGGTTACCGCTGGTCATCACCGCGTGAAAAATTTCGATGTGTCGCCAGTTAATGTTCGCCATCAGGTGATGCCATATCAGTTTTGCATAGATGCTATTAAAACAGATATTTTTCGCTATGACACGATTCTGGCTTAATGCGGTTATTGCCACAGGAGATCCCTCATGCCCCGTTCCTTACAGACCACCGAAACCGCGCTCAACGTCACGCATCTGCTGCCGCTGGCACGCCGCTATGCCGGGCCTTTCTGGGCCTACGATGCGCAGATCATTCAGGCACGCATCGCCCAGTTACAGGCGTTTGATGTGGTGCGTTTCGCCCAGAAATCCTGTTCAAATATTCATATCCTGCGCCTGATGCGGGCGGCCGGAGTAAAGGTAGACTCGGTATCGCTGGGTGAGATTGAACGTGCGCTGGTGGCGGGGTATCAGCCGGGCGGAGATGAGATCGTCTTTACCGCTGATCTGTTTGATCAGCCGACGCTGGAGCGGGTTGCGGCGCTGCAGGTGCCGGTTAATGCCGGTTCGGTCGATATGCTGCATCAGCTGGGCGCTGTCTCGCCGGGTCATGCGGTATGGCTGCGGGTTAATCCCGGTTTCGGGCACGGCCACAGTCAGAAAACCAATACCGGCGGCGAAAACAGCAAGCACGGAATCTGGCATGGCGATCTGGCTTTAGCGCTGGCGGCGATCCAGCAGTACGGTCTGCGGCTGGTGGGGATTCATATGCACATCGGTTCCGGGGTCGATTACGCCCATCTGCAACAGGTGTGTGATGCGATGGTCAGTCTGGTGGTGGAGTTTGGTCAGGATCTGACGGCGATCTCAGCGGGCGGCGGCCTGTCGATTCCTTATCGCTACGGTGAAGAGGCGATCGATACCGATCACTATTTTGGCCTGTGGGATGCTGCGCGTCAGCGCATTGCTCAGCATCTGGGCCACGCCGTCAAACTGGAGATTGAGCCGGGCCGTTTTCTGGTGGCCGAATCGGGCGTGCTGGTGTCGCAGGTGCGGGCGGTCAAAGCGATGGGCAGCCGCCACTTTGTGCTGGTCGACGCCGGATTCAACGATTTAATGCGCCCATCAATGTATGGCAGCTATCACCATATCTCGCTGATGGCGGACGACGGGCGTCAGATTGATGAGCAGCAGACCCTCGACAGCGTAGTGGCGGGGCCGCTGTGTGAGTCGGGCGACGTCTTTACCCAGCTGGAAGGCGGCAAAGTCGATACCCGTGCGATTCCGGCTGCGCAGGTCGGTGATTATCTGGTATTTCATGACACCGGCGCGTATGGCGCATCTATGTCATCGAACTACAACAGCCGTCCACTGATCCCGGAAGTGCTGTTCGAACAGGGCAGCCGCGCGAGATCCGTCGCGCGCAGACTATCCAGGAATTACTGGCGCTGGAAGGCGGCTAACCGCTTGCTCAGGCGGTACCTGCTGCCGCCTGTGCGTTAAACAGCTCTTTACGCAGCATCACCATCTCCTCCGCCAGATCGCGACACAGCATCGCATTCATTAAGTGATCCTGAGCATGCACCAGGATCAGCGTCACCGGCAGTTTGCCGCTGCCTTCATCCGCGCCAATCAACTGCGTCTGAATCTTGTGCGCCTGTTTTGCTGCGGCATCGGAGGCGGTCAGCGCCGCGTCGGCAGCCGACCAGTCACGCTGACGCGCAGACTGGATCGCCATCATCGCTGACGATCGTGCTTCACCCGCATTGATCAGCAATTCCATCATGGTTTGTTCGAAATCCATACAATCCTCGCTATTGGTATGCCAAATTGGCTTTTTTAATCATACTGGAATGCCAAAAAACGTTTCCGGGAGCTTTGTCACAGAAAGAATGGTTAAGAATCGTCATTTTGGTATGCCACTAACCGGGAAGATACCGACCACTACTGGAATGCCGATCTTACATCTCTGAGGGTTGACCCATGTCTCTACAGGACCGCCTTATCGATTCCCTGGGCAGCTTTGCCACCCGCTTCAATAGTTATCGCTACATCATGGCGATCAAAGCCTCGTTCATCACCCTGATGCCGGTGATCATCGTTGGCGCTTTCTCAGTGCTGATCTCTAACATGGTGCTGGACAGTAAAAATGGCCTCGCCAGCTTTGCTGCACTGGGATTTTTAGCCGACCTGAAACCGATCACCAGCAGCATTAACTACGCCACGCTCAGCTTCCTCAACATTGGCGCGGTGTTCCTGATTGGCATCGAGCTTGGCCGCATCAACGGCATCAAAACCTTGTTCCCTGGCCTGCTGGCGATCATTTGCTTTGTGTCCGTGACGCCGACCACTTTACAGATGATGGTCGACGGTCAGATGCATCTGGTCACCGACGTGCTGGCTAAACAATTCTCCGATACCAAGAGCCTGTTTCTCGGCATGTTTATCGCCATCCTGTCGGTAGAGATCTATTGCCGGCTCGAGCAGGTTGAGCGGCTGAAAATTAAGATGCCGGACACCGTGCCGCCCAACGTTGCCGCCTCTTTCTCCGCGCTGATCCCGTCAATTATCACCGTGACGCTGGTCGCCACCTTTGGCTTTATTTTCCATCGCGTTACCGGCATGTATCTGTATGACGCGGTCTATCAGGTGGTGCAGCAACCGCTGGAGTCGGTGGTACAGAGCCTGTGGGGAATTCTGATTCTGATGTTCGTCGCCCAGCTATTTTGGGTGATCGGCATTCACGGTAATCAGATGGTGAAACCGATTCGTGAACCGCTGCTGCTGGGGGCGATTATGGTCAATATGACCGCCTTTGAGCAGGGTAAAGAGGCGCCGAATATCATCACCATGCCGTTCTGGGATGTCTATATGAGCATTGGCGGGTCCGGCCTGACTATCGGCCTGCTGACCGCGGTGATGCTGGCGACGCGCCGTAAAGAGATGCGCGAAATCGCCAAGCTCTCGTTCGGTCCCGGCATTTTCAATATCAATGAGCCGGTAATATTTGGCATGCCGATTATGCTCAATCCGATCCTGGCGATCCCGTTCATCATCACGCCGCTGGTAACCGGCTCAATCGGCTATTTCGCCACAGTGATGGGGTTTGCCGGCAAAGCGGTGGTGATGGTGCCGTGGACCACGCCGCCGATCATTAACGCCTGGCTGTCGACTGCGGGATCGATGGGCGCGGTGGTGACCCAGATTATCTGCATTATGGTGTCGGTGCTGATCTACCTGCCGTTTGTCAAAGTGGCAGCCCGTCGCGCCGATGCCGCCGAAGCGAAGAATCAACAACCTGAACTGGCCCGAAACCAATCGGAGGTGTTATGAGTCGCCAGCTTATTCAGATCCCGCAGAATTTTATCCTTGGCGCCGCCGCGTCAGCCTGGCAAACCGAGGGCTGGAGTGGCAAAAAAGCCGGGCAGGATTCGTGGCCGGATGCCTGGTATCAGCAGGATCGGCACGTCTGGCATCAGGGCTATGGTCCGGCCGTGGCGACCGACTTCATTAACCGCTTTGCTGAAGATGTAGCGCTGATGAAGGCCAGCGGGCTGACCCACTACCGCACCTCAATCAACTGGTCGCGCTTTCTCACCGATTATGAAAGCGCCACGGTGGATGAGGAGTACGCGGCTTACTATGACCGGCTGATTGATGAAATGCAGCGCCAGGGCATTGAACTGATGCTCTGTCTGGAGCATTACGAGCTGCCCGCTACGCTGCTGGAGCAGTATGGCGGCTGGCAGTCAAAGCACGTGGTTGAACTGTTTATCCGTTACGTCGAGCAGGTATTTAAACGCTATGCCGGCCGGGTAACGCGCTGGTTTGTGTTTAATGAGCCGATTGTGGTGCAGACCCGGGTCTATCTCGACGCGCTGCGCTGGCCGTACGAGCAGAACACCCATAAATGGATGCAGTGGAACCACCACAAAAATCTCGCCACCGCGCGGGTGGTGCAGCTGTTTCGCCAGCAAGGCTATGCCGGTCGTATCGGGACCATCCTCAACCCGGAGGTGACTATCCACGCTCGTCGGCCGCGCATGACCAGAAGGCGGCGCAGATCTACGACCTGTTCTATAACCGGGTGTTTCTCGATCCGGCTATCAAAGGCGAGTACCCGGCGGAGCTGCTGGCGCTGCTGGATAAACATCAGATTGAGTGGCAGGCCACAGCGGAGGAGCTGGCGATCATCGCCGCCAATACCGTCGATGAGGTCGGGCTTAACCTTTACTATCCGCACCGCGTGAAGGCGCCGTCCCGTGCCTGGCATCCCGATACGCCGTTCCATCCTGCCTGCTATTACGAGCACTTTGAATTGCCGGGCCGGCGGATGAACCGTTCACGCGGCTGGGAAATTCAGCCGGAAATCATCTGGGATATGGCGCAGCGGATGCGTGATGAGTACGGCAACATCCCGTGGTTTGTCGCCGAGAGCGGAATGGGCGTCGAAAACGAAGCGCAATTTAAAAACGCTGAGGGGGAAATTCAGGACGACTACCGCATTCACTTTATCAGCGAGCACCTGCATCAGGCGGTCCGTGCGCATCAGGCGGGCATCAACTGTCAGGGCTATATGCTGTGGGCCTTCACCGACAACGTCTCGCCGATGAACGCCTTCAAAAACCGCTATGGCCTGATCGAAATCGACTTAGATAACCAGCGTCAGCGTCGCATGAAGAAATCCGCCCACTGGTTCCGGGCGCTGCGCGACAGTCAGCAATTTACCCTGTGGCTTGATGATGAGCCGAAATAACAAGAGGAAGCGAGGATGAAACGTATTGTGCTGGCCTGTGCCGCAGGCATGTCGACCTCAATGGTGGTAACGCGGATGGAAAAAGAGGCCGCCGCGCGTGGATTAGCCTTCCACATCTACGCCATTCCCGAGCAGAACCTGCAAGAGGAGCTGCAAAATTACGGCCACGAGGTGGTGGCGGTGCTGCTGGGGCCGCAGGTGCGCTTTAAGCTGGAAGCGAACAAAAAACTGACCGACAGCTATCAGTTGCCGATTGCGGTAATCGATTCTGTTGCCTATGGCACCCTGAATGGCGCAAAGGTACTCGATCAGGCGCTGGCTTTGATACACTGAGTCTCAGTTTGCGGGTCACTTCTCTGGCTCGCGGGCATTGTCGCGCAGGGAACGGCGGCAATGCCGTTAGCGCAATGATTGCAAAGGGTGACAGCGTGGACAAAGCCGAAGCGCCGCAAGAAAAAAAACAGTATCAGGAAATTGGTCAGCATCTGCGCCAGCAAATCTGCGACGGACACTATCCGGTGGGATCGCGCCTGCCGCCTGAACGCCAGCTGGCTGAAACCTGGGGCGTCAGCCGGACCATCGTCCGCGAAGCGCTATTAATGCTGGAGCTGGAAGGAACGGTGGATATTCGCCAGAGTTCCGGCGTCTACGTGATGCGCATTCCCTCCGCCAGCGATGATGAAGAAGAGGCCTTTTTCCGCAGCGATGTCGGTCCGTTTGAAATGCTGCAGGCGCGCCAGTTGCTGGAAAGCAACATCGCCGCGTTTGCCGCTAAAATGGCCACCAAAGCGGATATTGAAAATCTGCGCCGCACGCTGGAGCAGGAGCAGCGGGCCATCGCCGCCAACGACAGCAGTCAGGATAACGACAAGTTATTTCATCTGCTGCTGGCGGGAGCCAGTCAGAATCAGATGCTGCTCGACACCGTCACCAGTATCTGGCGTCATCACGACAGCAGTCCGCTGTGGCAGCAACTGCGCCCCCAGTTTGAAACCCGCGCCTACCGCCTGAAATGGCTGGGCGATCACCAGACCATTCTGGCCGCTCTGCGTCGTCGCGATGTGATGGGCGCATGGCAGGCCACCTGGCAGCATCTTGAGAATGTGAAGAATACGCTGCTTGAGCTGTCCGATGCGGATGCGCCTGACTTCGACGGTTACCTATTTGATTCAGTGCCGATCTTCCAGGGGAAACTGATGTAATGGAGATTGTGCCGCTCAGCGCCGTGCCCCATTTTGCCGATCAGATTACCGAATGGCAGTGGCGCGCTTTCGGCGAACCCAACAGCCGTGACTTCTTCGCCAGCATCGTCGCCAGCAGCCTGAGCGGCGCCGATTTCCCGGTCACTTTTGTCGCCGTTGAGGCAGGCAAGGCGATCGGCACGGCAGGTTTCTGGCGATGCGATCTGATCAGCCGTCAGGATCTGTTCCCGTGGCTGGCCGCACTGTATGTCGATGCGCCCGCGCGCGGCAAAGGCGTCAGCGACGCGTTGCAGCAGCGGGTGATTGCACACGCCCAGGATCAGGGGTATTCGCGGTTGTGGTTATGGTCGACCTTCAGCGGCTACTATGACCGTTTTGGCTGGCAGCCGCAGGGCGAGGCGCTGGAGTATCCCGATAAGCGCGTGCAGCTCTATTATCGGGATATATAAGGTGTGCCAGCCGCACTCGTGGCGGCCGGCAGCGGAGGACTCAGGGTGCCGGATAGGTATAACGGCGGTGGATCGCCTCAATGCCTTCCAGAATCTCTGCATTTAACGTCAGATTGAAGCTGTCGATATTGGTCTGCAGCTGCTCAAGCGTGGTCGCACCGAGCAGGGTGCTGGCAACAAACGGCTGCTGACGCACATAAGCCAATGCCATCTGTGACGGATCAATCTGGTGCTGGCGGCTAACGCCACATACTCGGCAATCGCCTGCTGCGACTGCTCGCCGCTGTAGCGGGTAAAGCGACTGAACAGGGTATTACGGGCACCGGCAGGCTGCGCGCCATTCAGATACTTACCGCTCAGAGTACCGAACGCCAGGCTGGAGTAAGCCAGCAACTCAACCCCTTCATGCTGGCTGATTTCGGCCAGGCCCACTTCAAAGCTGCGGTTCAGCAGGCTGTAGGGGTTCTGGATGCTGATGATGCGCGGCAGTTCATGCTTCTCCGCCAGTTGCAGATAGCGCATTACGCCCCATGCGGTTTCATTCGACACCCCGATATAGCGAATCTTACCGGCGCGAACCTGCTCGGTCAGCGCTTCCAGCGTCTCCAGCAGCGTCACCTGGGCGGTGGTTTCACTGTACTGATAGCCCAGCTTGCCAAAATAGTTGGTCTGACGCTGCGGCCAGTGCAGCTGATAAAGATCGAGATAGTCGGTATTCAGGCGTTTCAGGCTGGCATCCAGCGCTTCACGGATGTTCTTGCGATCCAGCGCCATGTTAGGGCGAATCGACGCATCATTACCGTGCGACGGGCCCGACACTTTGCTGGCCAGAATGATTTTGTCACGGCTGCCGCGCTGCTTCAGCCAGCTGCCAATGTACTGTTCGGTCAGACCCTGGGTTTCCGGACGCGGTGGTACCGGATACATTTCGGCGGTATCAATAAAATTAATGCCGGAACGAATAGCCAAATCCAGTTGGGCATGGGCGTCGGCTTCACTGTTCTGCTCGCCAAACGTCATGGTGCCCAACCCCAGCTGACTCACTTCCAGCGTGCTATGGGGAATACGATGATAGTGCATTGCCAGCTTCCTTTTCTTTATGGAATGGAATGTTGTGTCCTCAGGGACTATAGCGCGAGCAATGGCGGGGAAGGAAGGGGGAAAAGTCGGGGAAATCGCCTGCCAGCGGGGAATCTGTGGCAGGCGAGACAATTTCGCACTTAGCGTTCAATGATGGTCGAGACCTCATCGCCGTTAATCTGTACTGCGTGACCCGACTGATCGGTGTACTGCACCAGCCCGGTCTCTTTATCAATGGTCGGCTTACCTTCGGTCATAATCATCCGGCCATCTTTCGTTGCCATTACATAATCAGAACTGCATCCGCTTAACATCGCTGCGGTTAGTGCCACAATGGCGATACCTGCCCATCCTTTCATCACGCCTCATCTCCACACATCATCGACTGCAAAAAGTGTAGTAATAAATCGTTTTGCCGGCCGGGTTAATCGTAGGAATCTGAAAATTTGCGGGCGAGCACGCTCGCCCTTGACTTTTCTATGCGGTTTTTTTCTTACTGCGCATCAGGTTAAGGCATTCAACCGCCATTGAGAAGAACATCGCGAAATAAATGTAACCTTTTGGTACATGAACCGCGAAACTCTCCAGAATCAGGGTGAAACCGACCAGAATCAGGAAGGCTAATGCCAGCATTTTGACCGACGGATGGCGCTCAACGAACTCACCAATGCTACGGGCTGCGAACATCATCATCAGCACCGCGATCACTACCGCAGCCATCATGATAAACAGATGATCGGAGAGGCCGATGGCGGTAATCACCGAATCGAGGCTGAAAATTATATCCAGCAGCATGATCTGCACGATTGCACCAAGGAACGAATGGACGTTAGATTTTTGTTCCGCTTCGTTACCTTCAATGGTTTCGTGGATCTCCATGCTCGATTTCCACAGCAGGAACAGACCCCCAGACAGCAGGATCAGATCGCGGGCAGAGAACGCATGGTCCATCAGGGTAAACAGCGGATTCGTCAGTCGGGCGACCCAGGCAATAGAGGCCAGCAGGGCCAGACGCATTAACATTGCGCCTAACAAACCGATACGGCGCGCGCTGGCTTGTTGATGCTTTGGCAGTTTAGCGACCACTAACGACAGGAAAATAATGTTATCAATACCCAGCACCACCTCAAGGATGGTCAGGGTTCCCAGTGCCAGCCAGGCATTGGGATCGGCAATCCACTCAAACATACCTACATTCAATCCTAAACGAAAATTAAACGGGGATTATACGCACTGAATTTGCTTCTCTCCCACAAAATTGCGCCACGTCAGATCAGAATGTCATTGTTAAAGCAGGAAGTGGCGCGCCAGCAGCGGTCCGGTAAAACTCTTTTTCAGGTAGAAACCGCGCGGTAAGGTTAGGATCGGTTGGCCGCGATCGCCAATTCCTTCGGTCAGGGCTTTACTGTTGGCCGCTTTGGGGCGGATTTGTAGCCAGGCACCGTGCCGTGCCGTGATCTGCTCAACCCGACCCAGCACGATCATGTCCATCAGCTCTTCCCAGTCCTGCCGCAGCATCTCATCTTCCTCCGCGTCGGGGCTCCAGAGTAGCGGCGCGCCGACCCGGCGCTGGCGCAGCGGAATGTCCCGCTGACCCTCGACCGGGATCCACAACACCCGCGCCAGTTTGTGTCGCACGTGGCTGGTCTGCCAGGTAACACCACTGTTACCGGTGAGCGGCGCGACGCAGACAAAGGTGGTTTCCAGCGGTTTGCCACTGGCATCAATCGGGATGGTTTTCAGCTCAATGCCGAGATGGGCGAAATCCTGTTCGGCTTTGCTACCGGCGCTGGCCCCGAGATGCCATTCCAGCAGCATACCCACCCAGCCTTTATCGCGTTTAAGATCGGCAGGCATCGTCAGACCTGCCCGTTCGGCCAACGTTTCCAGCGTTAACCCGGCTAAATCCTCTGCCCGGGCTAACAGGGTGGCTTCATCTTCAGGCGGTGCTGGCAGGTAGTTCATAGTGAAGACTCGCATTGCTCAAAAAATATACAGTATGTTGCACAGTGGGTTTACCCGAAATATTCACCGTGCTGAGTGGGGATAATAACATGATAGATCGTGCTTTTTTTACCGATTGGCCCTGGCAATATTATCGGACGCTTCAGGTTATCCCAACTTACTCGCAACAATGAACAGGATCTCATACCGGGTTATCCACAGAAAAATGGGATAACCGGCCTGACTGTGCGGTACTGGTTCCATTTACAGCCTTGACTTTCCCACTTTTGACCATAATTTGCCCGCTCTGGCCTAAGGCTGAACGATTCGTTGTGGATAACATGCTGGGTGGTTAAAATTCGCCCAACTGTAAAGAGTGGACAGTTTAATCGGCCATTTAACCTGAGCGTATTTTGTTAACTCATCTATTTTTGTCTTTATAATCATAGTGATAGTTAATTATCGCTTTTTGACGATGCAGACGCGCCTGACAGGGTTATTCAGTTAACTCCCGCGTTCTGCACAAAGCTATCCACAGAAAAGGTGAATAAGATCGGCTTTTCTGACCCCGATTGTTTATAACTAATGGCTTCTCTGTGAGTTATCCCGAAGTTTTACGCTTAACACCCCGTGAATCCAGTGGTTTACCGCCTGTAAGGAGTGTGAAACAATCAGGCTATTCAAATTTAGCTTTGAGGTAGTCCGGTGATCGATGATGATGCTACCGCCCGAATGTTGGTATCGTAATTTGTAACAGGCAAGGACAAGTGTTATGGGCCAGGCGCTTTGGACAGCACTCCTGGCAATTTCCTCAGGGAGGCATCAATCCCGGTGAAACCGCTGAACAGGCGATGTATCGCGAACTGTTCGAGGAAGTTGGGTTACACCGTAAAGATGTTCGAATACTTGCATCTACCCGTAACTGGTTGCGCTACAAGTTGCCAAAACGTTTGGTGCGTTGGGACACAAAGCCGGTATGTATCGGCCAGAAACAAAAGTGGTTTCTTCTGCAGTTAATGTCTAATGACGCGGATATCAATGTGCAGCACAGCAGCACGCCTGAGTTCGACGGCTGGCGCTGGGTGAGCTTCTGGTATCCGGTGCGTCAGGTTGTCTCCTTCAAGCGCGACGTCTATCGTCGGGTAATGAAGGAATTCGCTGGCGTGGTGATGTCTATGCAGGAGAGTGCGGGGCAGCGAAACAATCCTGCCCATCGACGTAAGAGAGGATAGGCCACGCCCTTTATGCTCACTCAGTTGCGCGAAATTGTAGAAAAAGTGGCGAGTGCGCCGCGTCTGAATGAAGCACTCGACATTCTGGTCAATGAGATCTGTCTGGCGATGGAAACGGAAGTCTGTTCCGTTTACCTCGCCGATCACGATCGTCGCTGCTATTACCTGATGGCGACGCGCGGGCTGAAAAAGCCGCGTGGTCGCACCGTAACGCTGGCGTTTGACGAAGGCATTGTCGGGTTAGTCGGCCGTCTGGCCGAACCGATCAACCTTGCCGACGCGCAGAGTCACCCCAGCTTTAAATATATCCCCGCAGTTAAAGAGGAGCGCTATCGCTCCTTCCTCGGCGTGCCTGTTATCAGCCGTCGCCAGTTGCTTGGCGTGCTGGTGGTCCAGCAGCGTGAACATCGCCAGTTCGATGAGAGTGAAGAATCGTTTCTGGTGACGCTGGCCACACAGATGGCGGCGCTGCTGTCGCAATCGCAGATGGGCCAGCTGTTTGGCCAGTTCCGCCAGACCCGGGTGCGCGCGATTGCGGCAGCACCCGGTGTGGCAGTGGCACCGGCTGGGTCGATGAGACGCAGCCGCTGCTCGATCAGGTTTCCGCCGCGTCAACGCTGGATGTTCAGCGTGAACGTGAACGCCTGTCGCTCGCCATGAGCGAAGCTGCCAGTGAGTTCCGCCGCTTCAGCAAACGGTTTAGCGCCAGCGTGCAGAAAGAGAGCGCGGCGATCTTCGACCTTTACTCGCACCTGTTAACCGATGCCCGACTGAAGAAAGATCTGTTCGATGAGATCGAACGTGGATCGGTGGCAGAGTGGGCGGTTAAACAGGTAATCGAGAAGTTTGCCGAACAGTTCGCCCGGCTGACCGACAGCTATCTGCGCGAACGCGCAGGCGATCTGCGGGTGCTGGGTCAGCGGCTGTTATTTCACCTCGATGATTCGCTAGTGGGCACCAATGCCTGGCCGGAGCGCTTCGTGCTGGTGGCCGATGAGCTGACCGCCACCTCTCTGGCCGAGCTGCCGCACGAACGGCTGGCCGGGGTGGTGGTGCGCGATGGTGCCGCCAACTCCCACGCGGCGATCCTGACGCGCGCTATGGGTATCCCGACGGTGATGGGTGCGGATATTCTGCCGCATCAGCTGAATAAACGGCTGCTGATCGTCGATGGTTACCGTGGCGAGCTGTTAATCGATCCCGAACCGGTGCTGGTGCAGGAGTACCAGCGTCTGATCAGCGAAGAAAATGCGCTGAGCAAGATGGCGGAAGGAGTAGTCGATCAACCGGGTGAGCTGAAAAGCGGCGAGCGCGTACAGGTGATGCTCAATGCCGGTTTAAGTCCGGAACATGAGCAGGCGCTGGGCAGCTGGGTTGACGGCATCGGTCTCTACCGCACTGAAATTCCCTTCATGCTGCAAAATGGCTTTCCGTCAGAAGAGGAGCAGGTGGCGCAGTATCAGGGCATGTTGCAGCTGTTTCACAACAAGCCCGTCACGCTGCGCACCCTCGATGTCGGAGCAGATAAACAGCTGCCGTACATGCCGATCAGCGAAGAGAATCCCTGCCTGGGCTGGCGCGGTATCCGCCTGACGCTTGACCAGCCGGAGATTTTTCTGGTGCAGGTCCGGGCGATGCTGCGGGCGAATGCAGCATCCGGCAACCTCAGTATTCTGCTGCCGATGATCAGTCATATTGATGAAATCGACGAAGCGAAACGGCTGATCGATCGCGCCGGTCGTGAAGTGGAAGAGATGCTGGGCTATGCAATTCCCGCGCCGCGCATAGGCATCATGATCGAAGTGCCGTCGATGCTGTTTATGATCCCGCATCTGGCGTCGCGCGTAGACTTTGTTTCAGTCGGCACCAACGATTTGACCCAGTATCTGCTGGCGGTGGACCGCAATAACACCCGCGTGGCCAATCTTTACGACTCGCTGCACCCGGCGATGCTGCGCGCGCTGCATGCCATTGCGCATGAAGCCCGTCTGGCCAATCTGGAACTCTGCCTGTGTGGTGAAATGGCGGGCGATCCGATGTGCGTCGCGCTGCTGGTGGGCATGGGTTATCACCACCTCAGCATGAACGGTAAAAACGTTCCGCGGGTAAAATACCTGCTGCGCCATCTGGATCATGAAGAAGCGCAAAAGTTGAGTGAGCAGGGAATGAATGCGCATACCGCCACCGAGGTTCGTCATCTGGTTTCGACCTTTATGGAGCGTCGTGGACTGGGCGGGCTGATTCGGGGAGGCCGCTAAGCGCCACTTCAGGCTATTTTATTTGCCATTCTGGTCCTGGGCAGTGCTCACAATCCTCACGTACCAGGTGTACGCTCCGGTTGTTGCGCGCTGTACATGACCAG